>JAYVCU010000098.1:0-5363 GCA_043749835.1 Hyphomicrobiales bacterium | reverse complement strand
TTCATATTTTTCTTCACCATTGCCGCCGCTGTGTGGAATGCACCGTTCAAGAATTTCGCCGCCAAAATCGCCGCCATCCCGATGATGTATATCGTGCTCTTTGCCTTCATCGGTTGCAGCATATGGACGGTTTTATATTCAACATCAGATGCCCGCATCTATCCGCTCTATACCTATGTTGGTCTCAAACAATATTACCGCCTCTTTCACGCTGATATTTGGCAGATCGCCGTCAACAACGTGTTGATCTATATCTTTCTCGACACGGTTGGAGCCATCGTTGTCGGTTTCCTCCTGGCCGTTTTCATGGATCAGAAAATCAGGCTCGAAGGCCTATTCCGCACCATTTATCTTTATCCCTTTGCGCTCTCTTTTATCGTCACTGGCCACGTCTGGGCCTGGATTTTCTCACCTGAATATGGCTTGGAAAAGTCTGTGCGCCAACTGGGTTGGACCAGTTTCTCTTTCGATTGGATCGCCGACAATAACATGGCGATTTATTGCGTGGTCATCGCTGGCCTCTGGCAGGGCACGGGCCTGGTCATGGCTCTTATGCTGGCAGGTCTTCGCGGCATCGACGAAGAAGTGTGGAAGGCTGCTCGTGTGGACGGCATTCCCACATGGCGCACGTATGTCTCGATCGTAATTCCGATGATGCGCCCCGTCCTAATTACAACCTTGGTGTTCGTGGCTGCAGGAGCGTTTCGCGTATACGATATTGTTGTGGCCTTAACCGACGGTGGCCCCGGCATCTCCACCACAGTGCCTTCGCAATATGTTTATAAATATCTTTTCTCCGGCAACATTGGGCAAGGCCTGGCGGCTGCAACTGTGATGCTTGTAGTGTCCGGCGTCATCTTGATCCCATGGGTCTATGTTGAATTTGTCAAAGGTAAGCAGATAAGATGAGCAGCACGTCCACTAACGTTGACGCTTCGGGCCCCAGACCGCATCCATGGTTGGAATGGGATCGCGTGATTGTATATTCATTTCTCGTTCTCACCGCGTTGTATTTTTTAGCACCGCTCTACATCGTGATCATCACATCTTTCAAAGATCTTGATCACATTCGTGACGGCAATATATTCTGGCCGCAATTGGCCTATCCCGATGGCGTTCACTTCTACGATCCATGGCGCAGGGCTTGGTGGGAAGTGTGCACTGGCCTTGAATGTCACGGCATAAGCCCCAATTTTTGGAACTCGGTCAAAGTCACCGTGCCTTCGGTAATTATGTCAGTGGCAGTGGCCATAACCACTGGTTATGCTTTGTCAAACTGGCCATTTAAGATGTCGGAAGCCTTTTTCACCGTGCTTATTGTAGGTTCCTTTGTGCCCTATCAGGTTATGCTTTATCCCATGGTTTTGCTCACCAAAAATATGGGCATTTACTCAACACTTTATGCGGTGATCTTTGTTCACACCGTTTTTGGCTTACCGTTCCTCACACTTTTGTTCCGCAACTATTTCGCCTCTTTGCCGGTTGAATTATTTAAGGCGGCGCGTGTTGATGGCGCAGGATTTTGGCGCATTTTGCTGCAAATCTTTGTGCCTATGTCTTTGCCTATTCTTACGGTGGCGATTATTTTGCAAGTCACCGGAATTTGGAATGACTTCTTATTTGGCGTGGTCTTCGCGGGCCTTCCCAATTATCCAATGACCGTCAAACTCAACAACATCTTTACCTCGTCCTTCGGCGTGAAAGAATATAACGTGGAAATGGCAGCTACAATCCTCACCGGCGCAGTGCCGCTGCTGATCTATTTCTTTTCTGGCAGATACTTTGTGCGCGGCATCGCCGCCGGCGCAGTGAAAGGGTGATCATGGCGACTGCGCAATCAACGAATACGAACAGCGTTTCGATCAGGGGCTTGGCCCAAAGTTATGGTTCGTTGCAAGTTCTAAAGCAGCTTGATTTGGACATTCCAGATGGAGAGTTCCTCGTACTTCTCGGTCCTTCAGGTTGTGGCAAATCCACATTGCTCAACTGCATTGCAGGCTTACTTGAGCCTACCCACGGGCAAGTCTTCATCAAGGGCAAGAATGTCACCTGGGATGAACCATCGAAGCGCGGCATTGGCATGGTTTTCCAGTCCTATGCGCTTTATCCGCAAATGACGGTGGAGCGGAACTTGTCTTTTGGCCTTCGCGTTGCCGGCATGGCGAAAGTTGAAATCGAAAAGCGCGTGAAGCGCGCGTCCGAAATCTTGCAGATTGAACCATTGCTGGCAAGAAAGCCCATGCAGCTTTCCGGCGGCCAGCGCCAGCGCGTGGCCATCGGACGTGCCTTAGTGCGCGATGTAGACGTATTCCTGTTCGACGAACCACTGTCTAACCTTGATGCCAAACTCCGGGCCGAACTGCGCGTGGAAATCAAGCGGTTGCATCAACGCTTGGGCAATACCATGATTTACGTAACTCACGATCAAATCGAAGCCATGACCTTGGCTGATCGTATCGCCGTGATGAAGGCCGGTGCTATTCAACAGTTGGATACGCCGCTGACAATTTATAGCAAACCATGCAACCGTTATGTTGCGGGCTTTATTGGGTCCCCGTCGATGAATTTCATCAAAGCCAAAGTGGCAGGCACTGTAAAAGCGCCAACCGTTGAAGTGGCTGGCCAAAAGGTCGACATCAGCGAATATGCTTTCGTAGACGGGGTTGTTGTCGGCCGTGACATTGAGTTTGGCGCAAGGCCTGAACACATCCGCATTCTGCGCGCCAAAGACGCCAAGGCCAAAGGTGTGATTGCGGCAACAGTTGAATTGGTGGAGCCTATGGGTTCCGACAGTTTGGTGTGGCTTGAACTGGGGGATCAAAAACTTTCGGCCCGGGTCGAATCCTCCGAGCATTATAAGCCCAATGAAAAAGTTGGCATACAATTCCGCGTTGATCAGGCATCGCTGTTTGATTTGCAAAGCGGCGAACGACTCTAAGAGGCAACCATGGCGGCAAACCGCTCTGAAATCGATCTGAGCGGCACATGGGCGATCAAATCCGCCGACGGCCAACACGCCTGTGATTACCAAGTTCCCGGCGATGTGCACTCAGCACTGATCGCAGCTGGCATTATCCCAAACCCCTATATCGGTCGCAATGAATATGATGTGCGCTGGGTCGCAAAGCTTGAATGGATCGCCAGCCGCGAGTTTGAGTGGAGCGGCGAAGGCCAGTGGCATCTTGATATCGATTATCTCGACACCGTGGCTCAAATCAGTATCAACGGCAAAAAGATCTTAGACGCAGACAATTGCTTTCGCCGCTACACGCCTGATGTGAGCAAAGCCCTAAAGCGCGGTAGAAACAAAATTGAAATCCGCTTTTTCTCCAACGTGAAAGAAGCCGCAAAACGCCAAAAGGCCCATCCCTATTTTGTGCCCTATGCCGCACAGAATTGCCCAATCCCGGATACAAACTTCCTGCGCAAACCATCCTGTCACGCGGGCTGGGACTGGAACTTGGCTGTCATGCCCTTCGGGGCCTATGGGCGGATGAAACTGCGCAACAGTGACCGCTTGCAGTGGTCAGCCTATCTTGAAGGTACGGTTGTAAAACAACGACACCAAAAAGATGGTTCTATCGCCGTTGATATCGTGTTACCGGCGAAGGTGGCGACGGTGGATTGTCATATTGCCTTCGCCGGTGAGCGACGATTGCAGAAAAACGTTCCTGAAACATTCATAGTTCGCCATCCAAAATTGTGGTGGCCCAACGGCTCTGGGGAGCAACATTTCTACGACCTAACCATCGAAGTTGAGGGTGAGGTACTAAAGCGCAGAGTAGGCCTTCGTCAAATTGATCTCATCAATGAGAAGGATGATGTTGGTAGCCGCTTCGCATTCAGGGTGAACAGCAAAGAGATTTTCTGCCGTGGTGCCAACTGGATTCCTGCCGATGCCCTTCCTTCGCGTGCCACCCCCGAGTTAACGCGCAAAGTTTTGCAGGCCGCTGTTGACGCCAACATGAATATGATCCGCGTGTGGGGCGGAGGCTACTACGAGCAGGATTGGTTCTACGACATCTGCGATGAACTGGGCCTGATGGTCTGGCAAGATTTCCAATTCGCATGCAATCTCTATCCAGCGGATGAAAAGTTCCTTCTCGAGGTGCGCGAAGAAGTGCGTCATCAGGTGGGTCGTCTGCAACACCACGCCTGCATCGCAGTCTGGTGTGGCGACAATGAATTAATCGGCGCACTAAACTGGTTCCCGGAATCCCGCGCCAACCGTGACCGTTATCTGGCTGCCTATGACCGCTTGAACCACACAATCGAGCAGGCGGCTAGAAGCGCCGACCCTTCCATTAACTGGTGGCCCTCATCACCATCTCCTGGTCTGCTCAGTTTCGGAGACGCATGGCACGACGATCGCTCCGGCGATATGCACTTCTGGTCAGTCTGGCACGAAGGCAAAAATTTTGAACATTACCGCGACGTAAACCCGCGCTTCTGCTCTGAATTCGGTTTCCAGTCTTATCCATCACTCCACGTCATCAAACAATTTGCGACAAGTGAGGAAGATCTGAACATTGCCAGCCAAGTGATGGAGAGCCACCAGAAGAATGCTGGCGGTAACGCGCGCATTGCTGAAACCATGTTCCGTTATTTCCGCTTCCCCAAGGATTTCGGCAATTTCGTTTATGTCAGCCAAATACAGCAGGGCCTCGCCATCAAAACCGCCGTTGAATACTGGCGCAGCCTCAAGCCGCATTGCATGGGAACACTTTATTGGCAGCTCAATGACACCTGGCCCGTGGCCTCGTGGTCGTCACTCGATCACGGCGGCCATTGGAAAGCCATGCACTATATGGCCAAGCGCTTCTATGCGCCTGTGACTGTAATGGCATTGCCCGACAAAAACGGCGGCATCATCGTCAAAGCAGTAAATGACCGCCTCACCAAGCAGAACATCAAGCTGAAGCTCACCGCCGTCGATCCCGCGGGCAAAGCCACACCGCTCACATCCATTTCAAAATCCGTGCCCGCCGATAAGGCCACGGAACTCACCACGCTTAAAGTCGGCACGTTGCCAACGGGCCATATTCTTATTCTCGACTATGAGGCAGCAGACGGCAGCAAGGGCAGGGCGCATTTCGCCAATGAACCGTACAAGGCGCTACGCTTTGTTGATCCGCAAATCACTCACACAGCCACCATCAAAAATAACAGGTTGCACATCACGCTAAGCGCCAGGCACCTAAGCCTTTTCACCACTGCCGAAACCGGCGTGGACGGCAGTTATTCCGACAATGTACTCGATTTTCTGCCCGGCGAAAAAGCCGAAATCATTTTCACACCCACCAATGCGGGTGTTCTTGAAGCCGCGCGCAGTAATCTTGTCATCCGCAATCTTTATTCATCAT
>JAYVCU010000097.1:0-4552 GCA_043749835.1 Hyphomicrobiales bacterium | reverse complement strand
ACGCCTGTTAATGAACGGCATTGAAATGCTGGTGATTGATGAGGCAGACCGTATGCTGGATATGGGCTTTATTCCTGATATCGAACGCATCTGCAAATTGCTGCCGTTTACCCGTCAAACCCTGTTCTTTTCAGCCACCATGCCGCCCGAAATTCAACGCCTCACCGCGCAGTTTCTGCATAATCCTGAAAAAGTTGAAACAGCAACACGCTCTTCCACAGCCGAAAGTATTGAGCAGCAGCTGGTCCACGCCCCTCATGAAGCTGCAGCCAAACGTGATACCTTGCGCGCCCTCATCCGCAGCCAGGATAATATCAAAAACGGCATTGTTTTCGCCAATCGTAAAACCACCGTCGCCCTTCTTGAAAAGTCACTGAAGAAGCATGGCTTCAATGTGGGCGCTTTGCACGGCGATATGGACCAATCAGCACGCACGAAAACACTGGCTGGTTTCCGCTCCAATGAGATTTCTATTCTCATTGCCTCAGACGTTGCAGCACGCGGCCTTGATATTCCTGATGTAAGCCACGTGTTCAACTTTGATGTGCCAATTCACTCCGAAGATTATGTGCACCGCATTGGCCGTACTGGCCGCGCTGGCCGCGTCGGTCATGCCTTCACTTTGGTCACCAGGGAAGAAAGTAAATATATCAATTCCATTCTTGCTCTCATTAAAAAAGACTTGCCCTATTTTGAGATTGCAGGTGCCGCATTTGTTGAGGAAAAACCGCGATCACCTGCACATAAGCGGGCGGAGCGAAGACCTCATCCAGCGCCCAAAAAGTCAGAAGCAATGGCCTCGATGCAGCCTGCCGCTCAAACGAAGGTTGTGCATCCGCCACGTACTAAACCTGAGAAAGATGAAATTAGCGAAAATTCCCATGGTTTCAATTCTGAAAATATGCCTGCGTTTTTGGTACGCCGTTAACCAGATTTAAGTGTTGCGGATGTTAAAAGCCCCCAGGGGCTGAATGTGAATGACTTTGACGAGCGAAGACAACAAACGCACAACTGATCGTTCTCGGGTTCTTAAAGCGGCAAAAATCTATTGGCTGAATGGCAATTTCGCGTTAGATGTTACCATCAAAGACATGTCAGCCACAGGCTGCAAAATCGTTTGCAAAGACCAAATGGGTTTACCCAATGAAATGCAGTTTGTCATTCCTTCTGATGGTATTTCGCGCAATGCCATCGTGATTTGGCGCAAAGCTGACTTTGCTGGGGTCAGGTTTACATCGGGACCGCAAAAAGCTCCTGTCGTTAAACTGCAAGATGGGACGATGTTTTAAATTCTAACTCGGCAAAAGACTGTAACTCAAAGGGCCTGTTCCGCTGCCTTCAATTGCACGCTTTCACCACAGCCGCAGGCCGAGATCTGGTTGGGATTATTGAATACAAAACCGGCCTTCAACGTTGAGGCCCGATAATCCATCTCGGTGCCCAATAAAAACATCACGGCCTTGGCGTCGATCAAAACCCGCGCGCCATCTTGCTCCACTACTTCGTCAAAGCGGCCCTGCTCTTTGGCCCATTCCATGGTGTATTCCATTCCCGCACAGCCACCGTTTTTCACGCCCACCCGCAGGCCAACGCCCTCTTGCTTTGCCATCAATTCTTGAATGCGGGAAATCGCAGCTGGCATGATCTTCATCACTGAGGGTCTGGGACGTTGGGCACTGGTCGTCATACTATCACCTTACCACATATTCCTTTTACCACATATTCATCGCCATGCGGGCCTCTTCACTCATACGTGAATGGTCCCATGGCGGGTCAAACGTAATTTTGGCTTTAACACCGCCCACGCCGGGCACGGAAGACACGGCGTTCTCCACCCAGCCGGGCATGTCACCGGCCACCGGGCAACCTGGCGCGGTCAATGTCATGTCAATCGCGACATTGCGGTCGTCATCGATATCGACTTTATAAATCAAGCCAAGTTCATAGATATCGACTGGAATTTCCGGGTCGTAAACTGTTTTCAGCGCAGCTACAATGTCATCGGTCATGCGCGCTAACTCATCGGCAGGAATAGCCGAAGGGTTGGGCGCGTTCTCACCTGGTGTGTCATCTATGGCTGTGGTTTCACTCAACTGAATATCCTCTGGGCAGAGATAAGCGCTTCGGCCAGTTTATCAACCTCAGCCAATGTATTGTACATGCCAAATGAGGCACGGCACGTGGCTGTCACACCAAAACGTTGCAGCAGCGGCTGGGTGCAATGGGTTCCCGCGCGAACAGCTACACCTTGCCTGTCAATTACTGTCGCCACATCATGGGCATGAGCCCCATTCATCGTAAATGAGATAATCGGGCCTTTATGTTTTGCTTGACCAAAAATGCGCAAGCTGTTGATTTCTTTCAATCTCTGCATGGCATACTCATACAAGGCTGTCTCATGAGCGACAATTTTTTCAAGACCCACAGCCGTCATATAATCCAGCGCAGCACCTAGCCCGATGGCTTCAACAATGGCTGGAGTGCCCGCTTCAAAGCGGTGCGGTGGATCATTGTACGTCACGTTTTCCATCGTCACTTCACTGATCATCTCGCCACCGCCTTGATAGGGCGGCATTTTTTTCAAATGCTCAGCCTTGCCGTAAAGCACGCCAATGCTTGTTGGCCCATAGGTTTTATGACCCGTGAACACCAGAAAATCGGCATCCAAGGCTTGCACATCCACAGTGCCGTGCACCGCCTGCTGGCTGGCATCAACCAGAACGGGAATGCCCTGCGCGTGCGCCAGTTTGATAATTTCAGCAACAGGCACAACTGTGCCTAAGGCGTTGCTCATCATTGTCACGGCGATCATTTTTGTCCGTGGGCTGATGAGTTTGGCAAACTCGTCGAGCAGGAAATTGCCCTGGTCATCAATGGGTGCCCATTTAATTACAGCACCACGCCGCTCACGGTGAAAATGCCACGGCACGATGTTGGAGTGATGTTCGAGGATCGACAGGATGATCTCATCGCCCTCCCCAATCACCATGCCGCCGAACGACTGCGCCACCAGGTTGATTGCCTCAGTGGCATTGCGCGTGAAGATGATCTGGTCTTTCGAGGGCGCGTTGATGAAGCGGCGCACCGATTCACGCGCATCCTCGAAAGCCTGTGTCGCAGCGTTGGAAAGGAAGTGCAGTCCACGATGCACGTTGGCATATTCTTGCGTCATCGATTTTGTCATGGCATCGATCACAGCTTGGGGCTTTTGCGCCGATGCTGCGTTGTCCAGATAAACCAGCGGCTTGCCGTAAACCTCACGTGCAAGGATGGGAAAGTCTGCGCGTATGCGGTCAACATCGTAACTCACTTGCCCGTCACCCATTGTTGCGCCAGCCCCACCAAAGCCTCGCGCGCGTCGTCATTGGCCACCATGTCAAAGGCTTCGCCCACGAAGGCGGCGATGAGAAGAGACTTGGCCTCAGCTTCGGGAATGCCGCGTGACTTGAGATAAAATAAATGATCGTGGTTCAAGTCACCCGCCGTTGCACCGTGGCCGCAGACCACGTCGTCGGCATAAATTTCCAATTCCGGCTTGGCATCAAACTCGGCATTTTCCGACAGCAGCAAAGCATGACTGGACTGTTTGCCATCGGTTTTCTGCGCGTGCTTGGCCACGACAACCTTGCCCTGGAAAATGCCGCGGGCATGATCGTCCATCACGCATTTAAATAATTCGCGGCTAGTGCAGCGTGGCACCAAATGGTTGATCACTAAAGCCGTATCAACATGTTGCCTGTTGCGCTGCAAGTAAGCGCCAGCGATTTTGGCTTCGGCATTTTCGCCGTTGAAATTGCAGTGGCCGTTTTGTCGGGTAAGTCCCGCACCAATAGTGACAGTAATATCATTGAGCCGCGCGTCCTCGCCCAAGTCATAAATCACATGCGAGAGATGTGTGGCGGCGGCAGAATCGTTTTGTAATTTCAGGCGGTCTAAATGTGCACCCTTGCCTAGCGTCACCTGCATGACGGCGTTCACCACATAATCGCCCTCGCCAACAAATGTCTCAATCACCGAGGCCGAAGCACCATCAGCCACTTCAATGGCATTGTGCAATCCGATAGCGCTTGCGTTGGCATTGGTAGCGATGTGGATGATTTCAACAAGCTGCTCGGCTTGGCCGACGAATTTTAGCGTGACGCCCAGTGGTTTGAGCTTGGCGCTCATTTCCAAAACAGGATCCTGCACTGTGATAGCGGCTACAGAGTGAGAAAGTTCCAAGCCAATTAGTTTGGAATGCTTCTCGTCCAACACGCCATTCACAAAAACTACGCGGGCCTTGGCGGCCTTGACGAAGGGCGAAGACGCAAGAAGTCGTTCAACGTCTTTGACTGTGCCATCACCTTTCTGCGGCACATAGGCCTTGGAGATGCGCGCACGCAAATCTGTCCAGCGCCAGTCTTCCATGCGCCGGTGCGGCAGGGAAATGCCCAGCGCCTGTTCAGCAGCGGTGAGTTGCAACGCCTGGCTCACGCGGCTTTCTCCGCGAAATCGGCATAGCCATTCTTCTCCAATTCCAGCGCCAATTCCTTGCCGCCGGATTTCACAATGC
>JAYVCU010000096.1:0-5815 GCA_043749835.1 Hyphomicrobiales bacterium | reverse complement strand
CACCGATTTCACCATGTCATACGCCAGATGGTCTGGCTATATTTCCGCTTCACCCTGAGCTTCCGGGATGTCGAGGACCACATGGCCCAGCGGGGAATTTATGTGAGCTAGGAGACGATCCGGATATGGACCCGGAAGTTCAGGTGGCTGTTAGCCCACAACCTTCAGAAATCAACATCGGCACCATCGGCCTGCTGCCTCGCGACAAGATGGTGGTGAGGAGTGGGGGGATAGAATGTATATGTGGCGTGCTGTGGATGATGAAGGCGAGGTGCAGCTCTGAAGCTACTCCGCAAACTGCTCAGAACCAAGGCATTCATCGCGAAGCAATCGTCACCGACGGCTTAGCGTCATAGCTTGCTGCAGTCAGAGAACACGGGTTCAAGAACTACCACCGGGCGGCTGGCTGCGGGACAATAATCGCGCTGAAAACGCTCATCTCTCGATTCCGCCGCCGCGAAAGCAACCAGCAGCGCTTCACATCGCAAGGTTCAGCCCAGAGATGTTTTAGCCTTCATGCCGCCATCTACAATAAATTTAACGTCCAACGCCATCTGATCAGCCGCTGCACCCTTCGTCCCCTTCGAACTGACGCCATGGCAACTTGGGTGGCGACGGCGGCGGCATGACCATGGCCGACGCTGGACCATTTGCGTCTATCCGCGTTAACGTGTCAATTCCTTGGGACTACTAAGGCTAACGTGCAAGCGCACATGTGGTTCCACCTCGCCGCGACTGGGGAGATGCCAATGCCATCAAGTCCCTTGATAGATTATCTAGATTGATGGCTCCCGCTCAGATAGCCACAGCACAAAAGTTGGCAAATGAATGGGTAACTGCGCATCCGAAGTCGTGACCGGGCAATGCCCGACACTCAGACAGGCCTTTCAAATAAATCCGCGTGTGGCCTTGCCACGGAGTTAGGGTGAAAGGCCTCGTTGCTGGGTCCGCTCTCGGATGTCATTAAACTTGCCTAATAGTTTCATGAAGGTGCAGAAGTCTCTAAAGGGTGAAAAAGTTCGGCAATAACTTTATCTGCGTCGCACCTTGAGCAGTTCGGGCGGTGCTGGGGTGTGCCACACCATTTGATACGCTTCGACCACGTTATCTCGTGTTACGGAAAGGCCCGGCAAAGCCACCCATGACGGCAAATGGCGACCGAGTAGCGCCAGCAAAGCAGCCGTGGCTGCGGCTTTGCCTTGATCATAGGGGCGCTGTGCGCCGATGCCTTTGATAACCCCACCCTTGGCCATATTGATAGCAGCGGCATTTCCAAGATCAATCGTCGCCATCGGCAATGAGAGGCCGCTTTGTTCCAAAACATTTGCAGCTAGAATAGCCGGTTCATCCCAAACCACAAACAATCCGGCCAATAATTCGTTTTTTTCCAAAAGTTCTTTTGTGACGTTATGAACTTCGGCCAGAGATTGAAATTTAACTCGGGCAATCGCAATATCGGGTCGATTGGTGCTGAGCCATTTGCGAAATGCAATTTCGCGTTCATTCGTGGCGAAGAAATCCACACCATAAGAAAGTAGGCCGAGTTTTTTGTTGGGAGCGACATACGAAGACAACAGCTTCGCCGCCATTTCACCAAGACCAAAATTATCGGCTGAAACAACGCATGAATAATCAGTCCCAGCCGCAAGCCCCGATGGTGTGTTATCTAAGAGGATCAGTTTTTTACCTGCCCGTTGTACCATACGATGTGCATCAGCCACGCGGCTGTTTCCAATCGGAATGCTGATAATCGCATCGACTTTTTCAGACGACAGCCGTGTCAGGGCAGCCATTTGTTGCTCGGCAACAAAGGCACAATCCACCACATCCACAATCGCTGCCCCATACTGGCCAAGTGTTGAAGAAATTCCAGCCAATTGCTGCCTGGCCCAATCGCTACCTGTGGTGTGTAATACAACGGCTACAGAAAAGCGGTGCTTTTCGGTATCTTCCACATCGGCTTCTGTCAACTTCAGTAACAACGGAGACGCGGCGCGTTCGCCATGTGGCCCAAGACCAGTGATCGGCATGTCAGGTTTTCCTTGTCATGATGCTAGCTTCGCCGTCGGAGCGGGAGGCGCCAAACGCCTTGCCCGAGAAGTAGCGTCATTTTTGGTTGTCGCAATTGAATCGATGATTTGCGGATGCAGCAAAGGCGAGGCATGTTTTACCCAACGCGCCAGAGGATAAGGCGCAAAGATTTCATCGACCATTAAAAGAGCTAAGCCAATTAAGGTGGCTGAAGCGCTCATTTGCGAACGTATAATTTTTAGGTCACGCGATACAAGGGGATGAGAACGACGATAGATCGCCTCACGAATGGCGGAGAGTAAGATGTCGCTTTGTTGCGCCCATGGCCCACCAAGCACAATCAGCGATGGGTTGAAGGCGTTAGTGAGCGCAGCAATCGTTGTTCCAATCTGCCTGCCGCTGCGGGCCAGTAACTCAGCAGAAAACGCATCGCCCATAATGGCTGCGGTAGCCACATCGGAGGGTGAAATCTCTCCGTTTGCCGCCAGCAACTCGGCAAGCTCAATGCTTTGACCGGTTTGCGCGGCCTTGGTGGCGCTACGGCTTATGGCATCGGCACCTGCCACAGCTTCAAGACAACCGAGATTGCCACATTTGCACGGCACTAACGAATCCTCGCCCGTCGAAATATGGCCGATCAGTCCCGCTCCACCTTGTGCACCACGATACAGTCTGCGATCACAAACAATTCCAGCGGTGATCTCTTTTCCGAGATCAACGAACAGCATGTCTGAAGCGCCGCGTCCACCGCCGACGCGAAGTTCACCCAGTGTTGTCATCTGAGTGGCATTTCGTACCCAGACTGGCGCTGAATACTTTGCAACAAAACTCTCAACAAAGCGTGCACCTTCCCAAACAGGCAAGAAGTGCAGGGCAGGCGAGGAAAAGAGTTGATTTTCATTTTGCTCAACGGGGCCTTCAACCGAAAGGCCAATACCCCAAATGGCTCTCGCCCCCAGATGTTGTTCCAGAGCCCAATCAAACAGTGACGTGATCCGTGTTAAAACGACTTGATGATCTGCGACGGAGTCTGATGGCTCGTGATGTTCAAACACAAGTTTGCCGTTGAGATCTGCTAGACCCACACCGATGGTAGATTGATCAACGTGCGCCACCAGGAACAACGCGGTGTTTTCATTGAACTTGATGTTGCGAGGCGCGCGCCCGCCACTGGTCACGCCCATTTCGCTTTCATCCGCAAGCTTCAATTCTGCCAAAGTCGCCACACGGTCGGAGACGATGGCACGACCAAGGCCGGACACGCGCTCGATCTCAAGCTTCGTGCTGGCTTCTTCGCGTCGCAATAGATTGAGGATCAAAGCCAAGCTTTGTTGCTCAGCATCAACTCGCTCGGGCGCTTGAGCCAATAGCTCACTTTTACCAAACAAACCGTCAGACATAGAAAAAGCCAATTGAGTTTAACGATTCCATTTCGACAAACTTGCAAATTTACGCTGAAATTACAAGATATTCTGCATAAGTCGGCAAGTTTATGCATAAAATCGCAATACTTTTGCAGAAAATAGCTTGACATATGTTGAAAATGTCAGTTAAAAAGATATTAACAAGCTAAAGCTGCTGAAAAAGTGGCATTTGACATGGGAGTTGACCTGAAATGTGGAAGAAAGCCTATCACGCCAATTGTTGGGGCGATCTTGGAGGCAATGCTGTGGGGGTGACCTCGATCACCCAACTGACCTACCGCACCTTTGCCGACATGGAACGCGTCATCAATGACATCGGCGCTTGCGGTTATAAAGGCGTTGAATTTTTTGATGGCAATCTTCTGGATTATGAGGGTCGCTTCAAAGACCTCAAGAAAATCTGCGCGAATGCTGGCGTGAAATTTCTGGCTTCCTATTCAGGTGCCAATTTTATCTTCGATGATGTATTGCCTGAAGAGCTGGCCCGCATTCAGCGTTCAGTCAATGCTGCCGCCGAAATGGGTGCCGAGCATTTTGTGGTGGGCGGTGGTGCCAAGCGAGCCAAGGGCACCAAGCGTGATGACATCAAGAAGCTTGGGGCAGCTTTGGAAAAGGTCGTGCGCATCGCCAAGAGGGCTGGCCTTCAAGCGCATTATCATCCCCATCTTTCCACCATCGTTGAAGGGCCAGCAGAAGTGCGAAAAGTTTTCAAAGAAACTTCCATCCACTTCTGCCCAGATACTGCCCATCTCGCTGCTGCCGGTGGCAATGTGCCCGCCATGATCCGTGAACATGCAAAGCGCATTTCTTACGTTCACCTTAAAGGTTGGCAGAACAAACCATTTGCTTTCACGCCACTGGATCGTGGCACGCTTGATATGAATTCTATTATCCAAGCGTTGAAAGATATCAATTTCTCGGGATGGGTGACAGCTGAACTCGATAGCTGGCCCGACCCGAAGGAAGGCGCAGCACTCAGCATGCAATATTTGCGCGGCGTTGAATAATTCAACCAAAATCAAACGGAGGAAACTTAAATGAATAAACGCAATTTTTTAAGCACAGTCGCAGGCCTTGCCATTTTTGTTGGCAGCTTCACAACATCTGCATGGGCTACTGACCCAGATGCGGCATTGAAAGATTTGGCATCGCATGTCATTAGCAAAGGCCCCAATGGCGAAGACCCGGTGGCTGCTTCAACGGTGATGCTCACCGACGCCGAAGTTACTAAAGTAAAAGCATTAAACGCAACAGCCGCCCTCGTATTTCACGTTGGTGGCAATGACTGGACCAACGCCCAAACAGCTGGTCTCAAGTCTGAATTCGAAAAGCTGGGCATCAAGGTGATCGCAGTCACTGACGCTGGCTTCAAGCCTGAAAAGCAAGTCGCCGATATTGAAACTGTGATGGCCCAAAAGCCATCGATTATCGTCTCGATCCCAGTTGATGGCGTGGCTACCGCTGGCGCTTATAAGAAAGCAGGTGCTGCAGGTGCTAAGCTGGTGTTCATGGACAACATTCCGAAAGATTTCAAAGCGGGTACTGATTATGTTTCAACCGTTTCGGCTGATAATTATGGCAATGGTGTTGCCGCTGGCCATTTGATGGCGAAAGCCCTTGGCGGCAAGGGCGAAATTGGCCTTGTGTTCCATGCTGCTGACTTCTTCGTCACTAAACAACGCTATGATGGTTTCAAGAAGACCATTGCGGATAATTATCCAGACATAAAGATCGTTGCCGAGCAGGGCATTGGTGGCCCTGACTTTGCGGGCGATGCAGAAAAAGCAGCGGGCGCAATCCTGACTTCACATCCCGAAACCAAAGCCATCTGGGCCGTGTGGGATACTCCAGCTGAAGGTGTGATGGCGGCCGCACGCGCGGCTGGCCGCACCGATCTTATCATCATCAACCAAGATCTTGGTGAAAACGTCGCTATCGAAATGGCCAAGGGAGGCATGATCAAGGGCCTCGGCTCACAACGCCCTTATGAAGCAGGGATCGTTGAAGCACGCCTCGGCGCCTATGCGCTGATCGGCAAAGCTGCCCCAGCTTATGTGGCACTACCTGCAGCTCCTGTGACCAAGGCAAGTCTCTTGGAAATGTGGAAGAGCATCTATCAGGTAGAAGCGACCGACAAGATTAAGTCGAGCATGAAGTAAAGTTGAAACCCAAAATCCCTCCCTTCAAGGGGGAGGGAAAAAATAACATTTTTGAAGGTCAAACGTCATGACAAAAACCTTTAACGTCGCCATGATTGGTGGCGGTTTCATGGGCAAAGCCCATGCACTTGCTTATGCGGCCATGCCAATGTTTTTCTGGCCCGCACCTGCCATTCCCCATCGCAAAGTGTTGGTGGATGT
>JAYVCU010000095.1:0-8948 GCA_043749835.1 Hyphomicrobiales bacterium | reverse complement strand
GATGGCGCGGGCCAAGGCTACGCGCTGGCGCTGGCCGCCCGATAGTTCGCGTGGATAACGGTGCAACAGTCCATCAAGCTGAACCTGGCTTGCGGCCTCACGAATTGCCACTTCCATCTCTGCTTTGCCTACTTTTCGCACCTTCAATGGAAAGCCGATGTTCTCAGCCACCGTCTTATGGGGATAAAGTGCGTAGGACTGGAACACCATTGAGATGTCACGGTACTTGGGGAGAACGTCTGTCACATCCCGCTCACCAATGCGCACCCGCCCCTCAGACGCTGTTTCCAGCCCGGAGAGGATACGCAAAGCGGTAGTCTTACCCGAGCCTGATGCGCCAAGCAGCACTAAAAATTCACCTGGCATGACGTCTAAGGTTAGTTCTTCCAACACTTTTACGGCCCCGAAGGATTTCTTTATTTTGTCAAATGAAACGGGAACACCCGCTTTATCGCTTGCCATGTGATGAACTCTCTAGCCCTTGACCGCGCCAAGCAATACGCCCTTGGCAATAAATCGCTGAAGGAAAATCGCCATGAAAATGACGGGTATGATCATGACCACGATAACCGCGCACATCTCCCACCACAAAGTGCCGCGCTCACCCGAGTTTTTGGCGGCTACTAAAATGGGCAAGGTCTGCGCTTTGGAGGTGGAAAGGAACACCGCGAAAAGATATTCGTTCCAATTCAAAATAAGCGTGAGCAGCGTCGTTGCTGCAAGGCCGGGCCTTGTAAGCGGCAGAACAATATCCCAGAAAATGCCAAAACGGGTTGAACCATCAAGTTGGGCTGATTCCTCCAGCTCAATTGGAAGACTGGCGAAGAAATCATGCATCAACCAAACAACAATAGGAAGGTTCGCCACCGCATAAATAATGATCAAAGCCAAGTGCGTGTCGAGAAGGCCGACCGCTTGATACATCATATAAACCGGAATGATAACAACGATGGGCGGCAGGATTCGTTGTGAGATCATCCAGAACAAAATGTCGCCATTGCCAACCGTCGCTGTGAAATGTTTGCCCAGGCTACGCACGAGCAAAAAGAACAAAACGAGGGCCACAGCCGATGCGATGAACCAAGGCAGGCCTGCATATATCGTTGTAACAATGACTGCAACACAGAGCACAACAAACATGATGATGTTGCCAAACTTAGGCTTGTATTGAATGCGCGCCAAGGCATATGCGGCCATGCTGCCGATCGTGACGCATAAAGCTGTAGAGCTTATGCCAATGACAAGTGAGTTGGTGAAGGTCTGGAAGATTTTGCAGATCTGCGGTTCCATTGGAGCAAGGCGCAGAACGGGCGACACAATGTAAGCCAGCGAGTTATTAATCAATAAAAACAGTTGCCTGACAATGGCGTAACCATCGCAATAGGGGTCAGCGTTGACCATTGTTCGCCACGCATCCAAGGTGGGATGGAAATCGACGAACGGAATATAATAAGGACCCAGGTTCACTGTGTCAGCGTCTTTGAAAGCTGTGATCACGACCCAATAGATTGGAAAAATAACAAAACCTGACCAAAATATCAGCATCGAATAAGCTGCGACTTTGGCCACAGGCGACAATTTGCCAACGGCTGGAGATTCAAAAAGGCGTTCAAACAGACTGCGTTGTGACTTATCAAATCTGAAAGCATTATCGCTCATGCTTGGGCTCTTCGCAATTGCTTGAGGACAACGTAGTTGAAAAACGACGAGCATACGACGACGGTTAAAATCAAAAGCAGATAGGCGACGGCCGCTGACGAACCCATGTCGTTTGAACGCCAGACGAAAAAAGAGTGGAGTGAGATTGATTCTGTAGCAATGCCCGGCCCGCCCGACGTCATGATGTTTGGAAGATCAACAATCTTGAAGGCTTCAATCATCCGAATAAGGATAACCGTTACGGCAACGGGAACGATTTGCGGCCAAATGATTTCTCTAAAAACCTGAACGCTGGAAGCACCATCAACTTGTGCTGCTTCGACATGATCGCGCGAAACATTTTCGAGCGCGGCCAACATGATAATAAAAATAAACGGAATCCATTGCCAACTATCACTCATAACCACGAACCAGCGCGCCGCCCAAGCATCGGCTGACCACGCCCAATTCTTTAATCCGATGAACTCCCAGAACGGTTGAAACGGGCCCTTCGTAATATCAAGCACCATTTTAAAAGCATAACCGACGCCCAATGGTGTGATCATCAGCGGGATGAAGAACAACACGCGGAAGAAGCTTTTGCCTGCGATGGGTTGAGAGCAGAGAAAGGCCAAACCAGTGCCGATGACGAATTGCAAAGAGCAGCCGACAATCACGTAAAATAAAGTGGTAAGCAGCGTGCCCCACTGGTTTCCTGAAAGCAAAGTGCCAGCCAGCAACCACGTTATAAAAAGCGCCATGGCCGCAGAAATGAGGCGACCAATCATGCCGATCCAGCTGGAGCCGGACGTGTAAGACTTGTTGAGCCAATATAAAACAGCTGCCAGCACGACCAGACCAAAGGCCCAGCCAAAAATGCTGATGTTACCGATGCGCCCGAGAAAATGGACGCGCTCGGGACCTGTAAACTCATTGATAAAGTTATCCAGACCAACAAACCTGAATTTTAAACCTGTTGAAGAAAACTTCACACGGCTCAACGCGAATAAAATGGAATAAAAAGTGGGAAAGATCGCAAAAATCAAAATCAGCGAAACGGCAGGCGCAATGAAAAATGTTCTGGAATGGCGATCAAACCATTCAGGCCAAGACTCCTTGTATTCTAGCTTTGGAATTGTCACAATGCCCAGGACATGTTTCGTCTTTCTAACTTGAAGAAACAGGACAGCTTTCGCTACCCTGTTTCAATAGTGATTAGAAATTACTTATTTGCCAAGTGATAAGGCTTGGAACTCGATTTGCTTATCACGACCAAAGTCTTCGGTGACTTTTTCCCAACCCGCTTCAATATTCTTCAGGGCTTCATCAACTGAGATTTCGCCAGCCATATAGCGGGCAAGTTCAGTATCTAAAACAACTGAAGTATATTGTTGGGCACCGGGGATCTTCATATCCGATGCCATGTTTGGGTTGTTAATGGCACCGTTGATGGCACCCATATAGTTCTTGGCCAGATCTTCAGTCATGCCTGCTTTGGTCCAGAACTCTGTGCTCTTGAGTTGTGACAGGCGGTAGGGATTATAACCCGTTGCGCCGATGG
The DNA here is from genome assembly GCA_043749835.1 of Hyphomicrobiales bacterium. GTDB lineage: Bacteria > Pseudomonadota > Alphaproteobacteria > Rhizobiales > Aestuariivirgaceae > Aestuariivirga. The sequence continues at coordinate 5,749 of JAYVCU010000095.1, read as the reverse complement.
TGACGTCAACACTCGATTGTGCAGACTGATTCATATAAGACAGGAAAGCATAGGCAGCATCCTTCTTCTTTTGATCAGCTTTTGCATTGATTGCTCCAGCCCAGCCGCCAAAGGCCGAGAATGGGGCATAGTTGATGCCATCAACAGCAAACGGGGCACTTTCTTTCGAAACTGGAACCAGTTTGCCGGTCTTGCGATCAAGCACTTCTTTGGAGCCCACAGCACCCACAGCGAAAATCAGGTTCTTCACTTTAGCTGCATCAGGATCAAGCTGTAATGTGCCTGGATCACCCCATTCGATCAGCAATCCGCAACGGCCAGACTTGAACAGGCCGCGGGTGTCACCGATATCCATGTTCAACTCTTCAGGTGGACCATATTTTGAGGTTTCCTTGTAGAGTTCAAAGGCCTTTTTCCAGCCCTCATTGTTGATCATTGGCTTCATCGTTTTATTGTCGAAGTGAAAGCCTTGCGCTGTGCCCATGGTTTGGACGATCGGTGCGGCGATGGTCTGGATTGCGAAGTATGACTGGGCATTACGCTTTTTGAAAATACAAGAACCGTAATCCGGTTTGCCGTCGCCGTTCATATCTTGGCCATTAATCGCCTTGGCAACTGCGATGTAATCTTCCCAAGTCTTGGGGGGCTGCAGGCCAGCCTTTTCAAGTACGTCCTTACGGTAGTATACCATTTGGAAGTCGCCATCGATCTGAACCAGCTTAAATTTACCACCAATTTTCATGCCGAAGTCGCGAAAATAGGGCGCGATGTCAGCCACGTCAATTTTCGTATCTTTGGCAATATAGGGGTCGAGGTTTTCGAGCAAGCCAGCAGCGTCAAGTTCCACACCCCAACCTGCCGCAAATACAGCCGCATCAATGGAGTTAGTGCCCGTCGTCCAGTCATTCTGCACTTTCGGGAAAATTTCCGCGAACGGCACTTCCGTCACCACGATTTTTGCGCCGGTTTCCTTTTCGAACACAACGCCTCGGTCTTTCAGCGGGCCGGCGATCACGTAGCCAGGACGTGTTAGAATGTTAACGGTCACACCGTCAAACTGACCGGCACTAGCCGTGGCGGCAAGGCCAGACAGGGCGACACCGGTGCTAAGGGTGCCGACAATCATTTTCATAAAATTCATTTTTAACTTCCTCCTAATTGTTTCTTTACTTCTTTTTTTATATCCGATTGGCAGTATTTTTTCTGCCACTTACCGAATTTCGCTTTTTGGTATAGCTTGTAAGAGCTGCTCCCCCGTTTTTTATATTAGAGAAAGTATTGCGCATTTTTTTGTGTTCGGCAAGAGTTAGACTTTTCCGTATTCGCGCAACCTTGTATTACCTCTAAACTATCGAAGGTTTCTGTCGGTTCGCAGGCAAATCAACCCCTATTGTCCATCACAAGCTAACTTTTGACAGGATATGACGCGAGATGGCGGCTTGGGTGGTAGAATCTCGGGGTTGCAGTCGGCCAGCGCGACGGCAGTCCTTTTACCGGAGTTCTCTGACTGTAGCAGGGTATGTTGTCAGACCGTTGGTGACGACTGTTTCGTGATGAACAACGTGGTTCTCCTGCGCATCACCGGGCCATGAAATTCGCGACAGCCCGTAAGCTCAGAGTAAACGAGAATTACAGGTAGGTACCGATATCGGGCAACACAACTGACTTAGTGTTCGGTTGTGATCAAAAAATTTCTATTTTGCGTCAGCTGAGCAGAACGCTTCTCCAATCACCATTTTCGTTACTATGAGCGGAATTTGTCATACCCAAGTAAAAGATGGAACGATCAAGCTTTCCCAACGTTAATCAACAATTGCTTCACGGTGAAGCACGAAAAAGGAGAGCGATTATGAAAACAATTAGTATAGTCACAAGTCTTACCGCCGTTGCCGCATCAGCCTTGTTCTTGGCTTCGGTGTCCGGCACGGCAGCCACGTCACAAACCTGTCGGCAACAGGGTCTTTCAGCAATAGAATGCGCCTGCCAAGTTGCACTTGATTCTGGCAGTCGTAGTGTGCTTGCAAACTTCATAAGAACTTATCCACGCGCTGATACCGCTTGTAATGCCACCGCATCAACTTTGGATTCTGACACAAACTCGGCAGATTCCAAGAGGTCAAATAACGGAGTCCGAAGAGACCAGTTTGGTCAGGATATTGGCGGCGGTTTTAACACTATTGTCGTCGGCGGTAGCAGCACCAGTAGTTCGGGTGCCAGCAGTTCCGGTGCCAGTAGCGGTGCAAGTAGCTCGGGTGCCAGCAGTTCCGGTGCCAGCAGCGGTGCAAGTAGCTCGGGTGCCAGCAGTTCCGGTGCCAGCAGCGGTGCAAGCAGCTCGGGTGCCAGCAGTTCCGGTGCTAGCAGCGGTGCCAGCAGTTCGGGTGCTAGCAGCGGTGGCAGCAGTTCTGGTGCTAGCAGCGGCGCCAGCAGTTCAGGTGGTGATTACGGTTGTAAAGGTCGCGGCGGCGGCAATTGCGGAATTGGCAACGGCAGCAGCGGCGGTAACGGAACAGGTAATGAGGGCAATGGCAAAGGACCTGGCGGCAAAGACAAAGAACATGAGGACAATGGTAAAGGCAAAGGGATGATGAACTAGCTAGTTTTTTTAAATTGGCTCATGGACGAATTGGCACCCGGTAAAGCAATTTGCCGGGTGCCTGACATATTGTATTCGCAACGAGAACAGCCTGTGGAAATAAGTCTTACGATTTTGGTTAGTTTTTTTATAGACTTGTCATCGCCTTAGCCGATGTTTGATCTGCGCATAGATGCCGTTTTGGTTTATCCAGGCCAAATAGGCCACGTAATCAGGATCACGGCTTAAATGGCTTTCTTCAGTTTTGGCGCGTAGATAATAGACTACGTTCAACAGCATCAAGGCGATACAATCACGTACAATTGTGGCATAGCTGCTAGTGCTGACGAATGGCACCGATATGAGCCACCAGGAAAAGTTTTTTGTAAGATAGGCAGGGTGTTTAACCCAGCGGTATGGGCCATTGGTGAGAATGCCTCGGTTTGTAAGATTAGAAAAGCGTATGCCGAAACTGACAGTTGCCCACGTGTAGATCGCGGTGGAGGCAATAATTAGACCCGCCCAGATATACCACAGAACGGGCACAGTGCCGAGCCAATCCATCCAATAATAGCCTTCTTCATAGGGAAGAAAATTATGCGAAAACAAATCCCAGAAAGGCGGATAGCATAAGAGACAAACAACCCAACCCACCATGGTAGGTTCGGTAGAACGGATTTGCGTATCAAGCAGTCGAAACGTACAAAGATAACCAGTCAGCGCAAACAGCACATCAATAAAGTAAATCATGCGGTAAAGCGCTTCGTAAATATTTGTCGCTGTATTCACCCCCTCTGGCAATCGTAGATCGAGGAACCATTTTAGATCATTCAGCGCAAAGCCAGCCATGAGAGGCCCAAAAAATCCCTTCACCACCCATCCCAAAAGATACTTGCGGATGACATCCGGTTCCAAGGCACGGAATTTGCCAAGGAACAGCAAACCAACGTGGTAGAGACCGTCTTCTGGATTAGCCATACGCAAATCGGTGAACCACAGGTAAGGCGGCGTCGCCACAAGTATTAGCAACAAAAGTTCGTTGCCGAGGCCTGAAAGTGGCAGTAGATAATTCTCAGAAAAACCTTGAAATATGAAATAGGCCATACCCACCAAAGCAAAAAGACAGATCTGTCCCCATAGCTTGATGGCGACGCGCGAAAAGCTTTGCTTTTGAATTGTGGCAAACGGCAGGCTTTCCCATGATGCCAGTGCCAAAGCCGCGTGTGGCAGCGCAATAAAAACCGCGACGGCAACCAGGCAAAATGGCAAGTCGCGGTTGTCCAACCATTTAAACGTGGCCAAAACCAGAATCGCACCACAGAGCGAAGCTAACGCAGCCCAATGATTAACTGCAGATTTGGGTCGCACCGACTGAGGATGCACAACTTGCGGCTTAGTTGAATTGGGCTGCAAGACATCAAAAGCAATAGCCATAAGCGCACTTTTCCGATGGCTAATCATTGCAAGCCAAGGGAATTTTTGTCAATCAGATAAGTTGAGTAAACCTATTGGCTGGCGAAAGTAGTACAGGTTTGCATGTGTTTGCTGGCCACGCTGTAATCCATAGTGATTAATTGATGGCTTAAGCCGTTGTGCTGTGCGATCCAAGTTCGAACCCAACCCGGATATTTGCGCATCAAATAATTTTGGGCAATCTGCTCTGAGCGGGCTGAAGCTGCCGAGGGCGAATGAAAACGGAAATAAGCTCCTTGGTTCACGCAAATCTGGTTGGGTGGCAGTCCAAGGAACAATGTGCAGGCCGAGTCGCAGCGGCCGTTGAATTTTAACAAGGTTCCAGCGTTGCGGTAATCCGCCGCTTCAATAGCAAAAGTTGTAATATTTCCGCCGAAATTATTGGCGATGGAAACAGTTTGCGGGAAATCTCCGAACTCGCCCAAAGGCAAAGCTTCAGCAACGGACACAAAACTAGACAATGCAAGCGCTAGCGCTGGCGCCAAGATACTACGAAAAAGCAATGAATACCCCTCTAGTAACCCTTATGGGTCATGAACCTGAAAAATTAACAATCAGTTAAGTGCCGCCTTATGTCAGCAAGTCTGATCTGTCCATGACCGCAGGCGAGAATTAATAATTCTATTCTTTGGTCAATTTTCCCCAAATGGGACGAATTGAGTCGGCAATGCGGCATAAGCAACGCATTGCGCGCTATTAATATGTTAAGATGTGCGGATGAAGTCGTCGGCGCACGGGTTTCGTAGGCTTTTTCGCAGTCCACCGCGCACGCCAGCATTACCAATCACAGCACTCGCTTTCATATTGCATCATTAAGTGAAACGATTAAGCTTTCGCTGTGTTACCGAGAAGTCACGCTACAGGAGTTAATATGAAGAGATTGATTGTATCATCTGTAACAATTGCCGCAATTGCTTGGGGACTGGCATTGTCTGTCACAACTGCTCAGGCCCACCACCACCATGACAATCTTAGTGCCAGGTTTGGTGTGTTGTTTGGTTCATCAGGATATAATTACGTTGGTTATCATGGCAACGGTTACTATGAAAATGGTTATTACGATAATGGCTATTATGACAACGGCCATTATAGCGGATACCATTATTTTAGGCGACATGTTGGTCATCGTTGCCATAACGGAACCATTCGCACTTATCACAGAATGCATCACATACGCATCTGCAATGGCCACGTGACAAAGAATTATTGATCGACAGCTTCTTTGATAGTTGCGGTTACCCCGATTGAAGACACCATTCGCTCTGGGTTTGGTGGCAACGTGACGCCACTGTGAATGCGTCACCAAATCAACAAGTATTAGATTCGGCGTCGGTTTTATTTACGCGCGCTCAGATAAACCGGTGGCGAACCGATATATAGTCTTGGCGTCAATAATACTTTTTCCAGCATTTTCGTTAAACATAATTCTCCTGCATAGGAGAAGCATAAGTATTTCCCAAGCTCAAACTCCGTACAAAACTTATGCGTTTGCCATTGCCACGTGGCAGAGCTGCTAATTCACCATTGCTTACGAAATCCACGTCCAAATAAAGAAACGCCGCCCATCATTGCCGGGCGGCGCTTCACATCAAAGGGCAGCTACTTTATTCAGCTGGTGGACAGTTCTCAGTACCGGGGTCACATTCAGTGTTGTCTTGTGTACCCTTGGGCTTTTTGGCATTCATTTTCTGGTCTTTAGGCTGT
>JAYVCU010000094.1:0-22337 GCA_043749835.1 Hyphomicrobiales bacterium | reverse complement strand
CCTTCACCAACATTTTTGAGAGCCGCCATCGAATAAATAATGGCACCGTCTTTTACGGCAAAATCGACACCGCCTGCATTAACTGAAGGCGGTGCCACCCGAATGCCCAGGCGTTGTGCTTCACGGTGAAAGGCCATTAACTTATCCGTGTTGCCAAGTTCCAGTGTCATCGATGCGGCAAGAAATTCAACAGGATAATGCGCTTTGAGAAAAGCAGTTTGATAAACAATAAGTGCATAAGGTGCTGCATGGCCTTTGGGAAATCCATATTCGGCAAATTTCGCACAGGTATCAAAAGCTAAAGTCGCCGTTGCGACGTCGACGCCATTGGCCTGGGCGCCGGCCATAAAGCGCACGCGCTGTGCGTGCATTTCGCTTTTGATTTTCTTGCCCATGGCGCGGCGCAATAGATCGGCTTCTGCAGGCGTATAGCCAGCCAAAACCCGCGCCACTTGTTGCACATGCTCTTGATAGGTGATCACACCAAAGGTTTCGCGCAGCACGGGCTCAAGCAAAGGGTGCAGATATTCAACTTTTTCGAGCCCCAACTTGCGGGCGCAATAGATTGGGATTTGTGCCATGGGGCCTGGGCGGTAAAGTGCAATCAGGGCGATCAGGTCTTCAAACCTGTCGGCTTTAGCCATGCGTGCAGCATCGCGGATACCTGCACTTTCCAGCTGAAACACGCCCAGCGTTTCACCACGTGCCAGCATTTCATACGTTCTAGTATCATCAAGTGGAATTTTCTGAACATCAAAGTCGGCCACGCCTGTGCGGATGAGTTTTTGCGCCTTGTCGATAACCGTCAGTGTTTTGAGACCCAGAAAGTCGAATTTTACCAACCCGGCCTTCTCGACGTATTTCATGTTGAACTGCGATGCAGGCAGTGAGGCTGCTGTATCACGGTAAAGTGGCACCAACTCAATGAGTGGCCGATCTGCTATGACGATCCCGCCAGCATGAGTTGATGCATTGCGGTAAAGCCCTTCCAGCTTCAATGCGATATCGAATAGATTTTTTACATTGGGATCGCGGTCGCGTTCTTCCTGCAAGCGCGGTTCCATCTCAATGGCTTGCCCCAGTGAAACGGGGTTGGCCGGATTGTTGGGGATCAGTTTCGACAGGCGGTCAACTTGGCCATATGGCATTTGCAGCACCCGGCCGACATCTCGCGTCACCATGCGCGATTGCAGTTTACCGAAGGTGATAATCTGCGCCACGCGGTCCACGCCGTAACGGCGTTGCACATAAGCGATTACCTCGTCGCGCCTGACCTGACAGAAATCCACATCGAAATCCGGCATAGACACACGGTCTGGGTTGAGGAAGCGTTCAAACAGCAAACCAAAACGCAACGGATCCACATCCGTGATCGTCACTGAATAGGCCACGAGCGAACTGGCACCTGAACCACGGCCGGGGCCCACGGGAATGCCCTGGCCTTTGGCCCACCTGATAAAATCGGCTACAATCAGGAAATAGCCTGGGTATTTCATCTTGTTTATGACACCCAGTTCAAAATCCAAGCGCTGGTCATAATCTTCGCGCGTCATGCCAGGTGCAAGGCCGGTGTAAGCTAAGCGGTTGTTCAGGCCTTCCATGGCTTGCTGGCGCAGAACTTCGGCCTCGTCACCTTCCGCAAAGCGCGGCAAAATCGGTTTGCGACCCTTTACCCAATAGGAACAGCGCCGTGCAATCTCGATAGTATTTTCAATGGCTTCCGGCACGTCTGCAAACAATGCGGCCATGGCTTGCTGCGATTTAAAATAATGCTCTGGGGTCAGGCTTCTGCGGTCCTGTTCTGAAACCACTTCACCGCCTGCAATGCAAATCAAAGCATCATGGGCCACATAATCATCAGGCGTTGCAAAAAAACACTGGTTGGTCGCCACCAGTGGAATGCCAAACTTATAAGCCAGCTCAATCAAACCAGCCTCTGCGGCCTTTTCAAGCGGTGTGCCATGACGTTGCAATTCAATATAAAGCCGATCAGCGAATAAATTTTGCAATAGCTTTAAGTGTTGCTCGGCAAAGCCTGGTTGTCCATTCACCAAAGCTTCATTCACCGGCCCGCCGGGCCCGCCGCTTAAGCAGATCAGCCCTTCACTGTGTGTTGAAAGCAATTCCAAGCTCACGTGAGGCTCAGCATTGTCTGCAACATCCAGAAATGCAGCTGAGGTGAGTTTCATCAGATTGAGATAACCCGCCTTGTCTTTGGCCAGAAGGACAAGCGAGGTGAAGCGCCGCAGACCCGTTTGCTGTTGAAATTTGTTGGGTGCTGTATCATTGGCAACCATATCAACACGCAAATCAAGACCGACGATAGGCTGGATACCTTGGTCTGAAAGAATCTCGGAAAATTCCAGCGCGCCAAAAAGATTGTTGCTATCAGTTATACCCAAAGCCGGCATTTTGAATTGTGTGGCCAAACGTGCCAGCATCTTGATCGGCAGAGCCCCTTCCGACAGCGAAAAGGCAGAATGGTTGCGCAAATGGATAAAGGTGGGAATAGCCATAACCGTCACTTAGCCCGTGCCGGGCTGAGTCAAAAGCGTTGCTTTCAGTTTTTCCGCACAATGCATGGCGCACCTGCAGCGTTCAGCTCTGAACAACTTGCAACTGCGGATTCGCGGCTTTGTTCACCCAGCATTACGTAAATCAAACTGCGCGTTCCGCGGGACAGATTGCGTTTGCGGATAATCAGCGGATCGCGGTTTGCGATAGCGGCTGGAAAACGCAGCTTAAGACGGCGATACATGCTGACGGCCAGGCTTTCATTAAAATTCACAGCCAGCAATGCCCCCCAAGGGCGCATTGTAACGGGGGCTGCTGCTATTCCTGTGGGTGCCAACTTCCCTTTACGCAGAGCCAAGGCTAGGCAGTCTTCACTGAAGCCTGCGCCCTTGCCAATGGCGGGCACTTCGAAACTGGCGGTTGGTGCTTTCCAGTCCTCGGCTTGGTGGCCAGTGATGAATACCACATAATCACGGGTTTCGCCCGGCAAGCCGCCCAGTCCGGCCAGCCACTTTTCAATGCGCGTTTCACCTGCATTGTAAGCGGCTGCCGCTAAGCCAATGTTTCCAAATTGCTTTTTAAGTTCAGCCAAATAGACGGCAGAGGCCTTGACCGCCGCCATAGGTTCAAACGGGTTAGCCAGGCCGCGCTTGGCTGCGGTTTCCGGCATAAACTGCGCTATGCCTTGTGCGCCTTTATTTGAAACCACATTGGGATCAAACAAACTCTCGCGCCACAGAAGGCGGGCGAAGAACGCGGGTTCTAAATCATTGGACTTGGCATTGATTTCGGTACTGGCGCAAATGCGTATGGCCAAGGCTTGCCGGTCTTCGGCCACCGCAGAAGCGCCAAGGCAAAGTAAGATCAGACTAGCGATTAACCAGCGTACCATTCACTATTCTCAACATGCGGCTCATACGTTTGGCAAACTCTAAATTATGCGTGGCAATCAGGGCACCAAGGCCTTCCTCGCGAATCATGCGCAAAAATTCCTGGTGCACCATCTCTGCCGTAGGAGGATCGAGATTGCCGGTGGGCTCATCGGCCAGAAGCAGGATCGGGTGATTGGCAATAGCGCGGGCGATGGCCACGCGTTGTTGCTCACCGCCGGAAAGTTCAGAGGGGCGGTGATCTAAACGGTGATCAAGTTTCATCCGGCCCAGCAAATCTTTGGCACGGATATGGGCTTTGGCCTGGCTTTCACCTGCGATCAACTGCGGCATAATAACGTTTTCCAGCGCCGAAAATTCCGGCAGCAAATGGTGAAACTGGTAGACAAAGCCAATACCAGAACGACGCACAGCCGTTCTGCTGTTATCATCCATCGACGAACATTTTTGGCCTGCTATTAACACCTCACCTGAAGATGGTTGTTCTAACAGACCTGCGATATGCAGAAGCGATGACTTGCCGGAACCTGATTGGCCAACAAGTGCCACGATCTCGCCCGCCGACACGTGCAGTGAGAGGTTTTCAAACACCTTCAACGCCCGTTCACCCGAACCATAGATGCGCGACACATTGGAAAGCTGCAACGTCGGTTTCATATTCATGCCGAGCGCAGGCCTTCAACGGGGTCAAGCTTTGCCGCCTTCCAGGCGGGATAAAGTGTTGCCACATATGACAAAAGCAGCGCAAACAAAACCACAGCAAACGTTTGCCCATAATTAATTCGTGCTGGAAGCTGCGCCAGATAATAAAGTTCAGGATTGAATGGATCGACACCTGAAATCCATTGGATTAGTTTGCGAATGTTCTCTGCGTTCCAGCAAATCAACACACCAATAATAAGCCCTGCGAAAGTTCCCGCTGTGCCAATCATTGCGCCAACCAAAAAGAACACCCGCAAAATCGTGCTGCTGGTGGCCCCCATGGTGCGCAAGATGGCAATGTTAGAGCCTTTGTCTTTTACCATCATATAGAGGCCGGAAATTATGTTTAGAGCCGCAACCAACACCACCAGTGAAAGCACCACCGTCACCACATTGCGCTCCACGGCCAGCGCATTGAAGAAGGCGATGTTGCGGGCCTGCCAGGTTTGCACAAGGATATCCGGGCCGGCTGCGGCCAGAATAGCGGCAACCTGGCCCTGCACTTTGTCGGGGTCTTTTACCATCACTTGCAAACTGGTGGCGCCGTTTTCGGTTCCAAAAAAATCCTTGGCCTCACCAATTGGCATAAAAATCACATTGTCATCAATTTCAGACATGCCCGCTTTGAAGATGCCAACCACGGGATAGCTGCGCGAATGCGGGATATTACCAACAGGTGTATCGGGCCCATCGGGTGCAATGAGATTAAAATTTGCACCCAGCACCAGTTGGTGGCGGCGCGCCATGCCTTCGCCGATCACCACGCCCGCGGCTTTTTCCAAACCATTAAACGTAGGTTTCGCATCAATGTTTGGGAAATTGTCCAGTGCCGTTTTGAGATCTTTGTTGTTAATGTCTGGCAGTAAGGCCAAATCTTTCTCGCTCAGCCCACGCACAAGTGCGCCTGTGGAACTGCGGGGCGATGAAGCCAACACCTGGCCTTCAACAAGTGCGAGAACCGAGGTGACACCCTCCACCTTGGCAATATGTGTAGCCATGGAATTATAGTCTTGAATAGTAGCACCATCGCTGCGCAAAATGGCGGCATGGCCGCTGGAGCCTAAGATTTTGCCCAGCAATTCTTCATGAAAGCCATTGAACACAGACATCACCACAATCAACGTGGCAACGCCTGTTAAAATGCCCAGCAGAGAAAACAACGTGATGACTGACACAAAGCCTTCGCCACGGTGCGGGCGCAGATAGCGCAGCGCCAACATCCATTCAAAACCTGCGAACGGCCGTGTACTGGCAAGGCTCATGCCGACAATTTCTCTGCCACTTTATCAAGCGCCACATTCTCACGCGCATCCGTGGCGCGGTGTTTCACTTCGGCCATGCCGTCTTTCAATCCCCGCGGGCCAATGATCACTTGCCAGGGCAAGCCGATTAAATCCATCGTGGCGAATTTGGCACCACCCGGTTGGGCGCGGTCGTCATACAATACGTCTACGCCCTTGGCTTGCAGAGCCTTGTAAATTTTATCACTGGCTGCATCGGTTTCAGTGTCACCAACCTTGATGTTGATCAGGCCCACTTTGAAAGGGGCCACTGCTTCGGGCCAAATGATACCGTCTTTATCGTGACTGGCTTCAATGATGCCGCCCACCAGGCGAGTTACGCCAATGCCGTATGACCCTGACTGCAACGTGACCTTCTTGCCATCGGGGCCCTGCACGTCGCAGCCCAAGGGCGATGTGTATTTATCGCCGAAGAAAAAGATATGGCCCACTTCAATGGCGCGCCCTGTCATGCGCCGTGCCTCCGGCACACGCTTTTCATACTCCGGCGCATCGTGCATTTCAGACGTAGCGGCATACATCGAGGTGAATTTCTCAACCACACCTGCAACCCCGGTCACGTCATCATAATCAATCTCAAAGTTCTTCCAGTCCATGTCATGGAAGCCTTTGTCAAAAAACACTTCGCTTTCACCTGTGGGTGCCAAAATCAAAAATTCATGGCTGTCTTTGCCGCCGATGGGGCCCGTTTCGGCCCGCATGGGCACCGCTTTAAGGCCCATACGCGCGAAGGTGCGCAAATAACTTACGAACATTTTATTGTACGAATGCTGGCCTGCTTCGCGCGTCAGATCGAACGAATAAGCATCCTTCATCAGAAATTCGCGGCCACGCATGACACCATAGCGCGGGCGTACTTCATCGCGGAATTTCCACTGGATGTGATAGAGGTTGCGCGGCACGTCTTTATAGCTTTGAACACCGGTGCGAAAAATATCAGTAATCATTTCCTCATTGGTGGGGCCGTAGAGCAGATCACGGTCTTGTCGGTCTTTAATGCGCAGCATTTCTTTGCCGTAAGCCTCATAGCGGCCAGATTTTTTCCACAGGTCCGCTGATTGCAGCGTCGGCATCAACACTTCGATGGCCCCGGCGCGGTCTTGCTCTTCACGCACAATCTGCTCAATCTTTTTCAGAACGCGAAACCCCATGGGTAACCATGAATAGCTGCCCGCTGCTTCCTGGCGCACAAGGCCAGCGCGCAACATCAGTTTGTGCGACACAATTTCCGCTTCTTTCGGATCATCGCGCAGAATGGGCATAAAATATTGAGAAAGGCGCATCAAGAATCTCTGTTGTTGGCAAAAAACTCACTGCCTTTTAGGGGTTTCACGAGTCAAGGCAAGCAGAGGGCGTATAATTAACTTGGAATCGCCGCCAAACTGTGGCTAGTTTGTACCACATGAACTTGGATGACTGCCCAAGTTTAGGGAGGAATTGAGCAGGCGCAATTAATGCCGCTGCCGATCTGGTGACCTTAAGAAGCTCCAGTAAAACGAGAAACCTATTAATTGGCGGAACTTCCGGGTTCCGCCTTTTTCGTTTTAAAATGCCCGCCTGAATTACTGACGAGCAAACCCATAACAATTAAAATGCCGCCGGCGATTTCGAACGTGTCGAAGCGTTCGCCGAAGGCCACAGCGCCGCCAAGAATTCCAAATAATGGCACCAACATGGAAAACGGCGCAACAGTTGAGGCGGCATAGTGGTTGAACAGAAAGTTCCATGCAGCATAACCAAACAGCGTCGACAAAAAGGACAAGTAGAGAAGCGAGCCGACAACTTGTATCGTCGGCGCAGTGGTTGCCGCCAGCACTTGCCCGTGATCTTCAAAAATCCAAGACAGCACCAGCATGGGCACAGGCACCGCAAGGCTGGACCAGACGACGAAGGACAACGTGTCTTTTGGTTTGGCTTTCTTGGAGATAATATTCGCTCCTCCCCATCCCGCTGCAGCAGCGAGGCATAAGAGCAATGGTATGAGGTCTGGCCCCGTCCAACGGTCCAAGGCAATGGTAGCGATTCCTACAAAGCCGATAATGGCACCCCACATTTGGCGCAGCGAAGGCACCTCACTCAGAACCAGCCAGGCGAATAACATCGTCCAGAAAGCCTGAGCCTGCATTACCAGGGATGTCAGGCCCACTGGCAAGCCAAGGCGCACAGCCAGAAATAGAAATCCAAATTGCCCCACGCCCAGAACCAAACCAAAACCTGCCAGCCATCGCCAATTTTCGTGTGGCCTGGCAATGAACAACAAGGCTGGAAAGGCCGCCAAAGCGAAGCGTGCCGCAGTCAGGAAAAATGGCGGAACTCCTGTCACACCCAGCTTAATAGCGACGAAGTTAAAACCCCAGATCGCAGCGATTAAAACCGCCAGCGCAATGTGCTTTGGCTTCACAACAACTCTCCATGGGTGGACTTGATCCGCCCATCCAGACGGGCCGCGCTTAAAGCGGCTGCAAGACTGGAACGGCGGGTCAAGCCCGCCGATGGAGAGATTGGGCGTAAAGTGGAAATCATTCCGTCTTGCGTTTCTTTGCTGTCACTTCGATCTCTATTTTCATGCGCGGATCAGCAAGGCCCGTAACACACATTGTCGCGGCAGGGCGAATGCCTGCAAAGTATTTGCGAAACACGGGCCAACAAGGCTCAAAGTCTTCCACACGCGGAAGTAAATAATGAACGCGCATGGTATCGGCCAATTCAAAGCCAGCCTCAGCTATTGCTTTAGTGATATTTCTAAAGCATTGCTCGGCTTGCACCACCACGTCATCTGAAATCGTCATTGTGTCATAATCAAAACCGGTGGTGCCGGATACAAAGCACCAATCGTCATCCACCACGGCGCGGGAATAGCCGATATCGCTCTCGAAACTGGAGCCTGATGAAATGAGCTTTCGCATTACCTGGCTTTTTTTTGCGCAAGCGGGGCCGTAACATATTGAATTTTTGACGGCGGCGCTTTCATGGTAATATCGGCGTTTTGTAACGCATCCCAAATCTCAAATAATGCATTTGACGTATAGCTGTTAACACCATCATCAATGCCTTCCACCCAAAATTTGGCGGTGAAGGCCACATTGGTTTCACCAAACGATTTCAGCGCACATTCCGGCATTTGCGGTACACGCAGCACGCCTTTTATTTTCAATAAAGCCTTCACAATCAGTGGCGGCACGGCATGAAGATCGGTATCGTAAGTCACAGTGAAAGGCACCTCATAGCGCTGGCGCGGATCAGCATGGGTCCAGTTTATCACCCGCGTGGTGATAAAGCGATCATTGGGCACCATAATGTCTTTGCCATCAAACGTGCCTAAACGGCTTTGGCGCATATTGATTTCCTTCAGATGGCCGCTGCGCCCATCTTCCAGTTCGATGAAGTCACCCACCTTAAGTGAGCGCTCTAACAGAATGATCAGGCCAGACATGAAATTGGAAGCGATTTGCTGCAACCCAAAACCGAGCCCCACACCCACAGCGCCAGAGAAAACCGCCAGAATGGAAAGATCGATACCCAATAAGTTAAACAACAGCAGGCCGGCTAAACAACCAACAAAAACATCCAGTCCCTTGGCTGCCAGTTCACGGGTATGAAGGTCCACAGATTCTTGCTTGCGTATAACGCTTTGCCCAGCGCGCGACGACACGCGGCCCAGCCAGAACAAGCTGCCGCTAAATGCTGCTGCTTTAACCAGGGTCAGCAGCGAAATGCGCAAATTGCCCACTTCGAGGGCGGCATGGTCCAAACCGCTGATGACATTGGGCATATAACCGAAGGCATAAGCTGCGGCGGCAGGAATCCCAATCCAGCGCGCAGTTGCATTCACCAGAGGGTGTTTCAGGAAGCGGTTGATGGCGCTGTAAAGCAACGTGATTAACGCTACACTTTGCGCCACCCGCACCAGCCATGAAGAACCAAGCGTCTGGTCGGCCAGTTGCGCAACAATCGCTAGGACAAACACCAGAACCAGCGGTTGCACCAGATCGCGACAGGAATAAGTGGTGCGTAAAATCTTTGCCAGGCGACCTTCAGTGGGTTCAGTGTGCAGAAACGAAACCCGCACTAAAAGGCTTCGCGCTATAATCCGGGCCAGCAACGCGCAGGCTAAAATGGCACCCACTTGCGCATAAAACTGCGGTGAACTCAGCCAGCCGAACAAAATTTGCAGCCAGCTTTGCACCATGGCCTTATAGGGGCTGAGATCAATCATTGTTTGACACACGCTGTGATTACAGCGACTCTCCCCATTTCAATTTCTTGGCCGCGTTGTAAGTGGCCTTCTGGCGCGAGGCAAATGATTCATCGTGCAGGCCCTTCGCATCGCACACCCTCATGGTCACGGCCACTTTGTTTGTGACGGGTGAGCCTATGATCCGCGCGTGTCGCAATGTTACCGAAAAACGCGAAACAGCAAGCCACGAGAACGCTTCATCTTCAAAGGGCACGATTGCAGCCTTGGCATGCATATGAGCGCGGCTGCGTTGCAAACGGGTTTTCACGTGGCACCAATCCATGCCCGTCATCGGGCACGTATTGGCATGGGTGCATGGGCCAATAATGTTGGCCCCCACCGCCAGCAACGCATCACGGCAGCCCCGTATGCGCGCAAAACCGTGCGGCGTTCCAGGTTCTACCATAATCAAGGTGTGATTGGTGTGCTGCCAAAGATGCAGTGCCGCCTTGGCCATCTGCTCTTTCGGCAACTCTGCCAACACATAAGCCGCGACTAATACGTCAGCCTGCGGCGCCACTGATAAAAGGTTCTGCCGCATGACCTTATAATTTGGCAGAAGCCCTTTAGCTAAATCTTCAGCCACGCCCGCAAAGCGCGCATCCTGCTCAACCAGCGTGAATGTGTTTAAACTTGGCCATATGGTTTGCGCCGCAAAACTCGCTGTTCCCGGCCCTGCCCCGACGTCGAGAATCGTTAAGGGCGTAAGATGCGGCTGCACCAAAGCCACTTCACGCAACACAAATGAGACAGCTGCATAAGTCGCTGGCATGCGAGTGGACAGATAAGCGGCCAGATCAACCGACGATGAGTTCTGGCCCGCCGCATAGGCTTGCCGCATGTCTTGGGTTTGCTGTCGAAGGCTGGCCTGCGATTGATCAGCCAGCCACGTTGCAACGGCAATGCGCAAAGCCAGCGGAATTTCAAACGACATGACGGTTATGTGACAAGAGTTGCATTTTCTCCTAGATTAAAGAATATCATCATCCGAATCTCAAGCCCCGAAAGGCCACCATGTTCGTTTCATACTTTCCTAGTCCGCGCCTGTTTTTTTCATCTGCTGCCATTTGGGGGTTGCTGTCGGTTTTGGCCTGGTTTTTCTTTTTTAAAGATTTCGGAGGAAATATCGGATTGCCCAATCCAGCAGCTGGCGCGCCACCAATTGTTGGTGTGCAGGTGTTTTGGTCGGCCCCTTTTATCTGGTTTTATATCTATTATGCCATAACCGTCGCAATCTTCGCCGCGGCGTGGCGGTTTTTGTCGCCTTCGCCCTGGTTTTATTGGTCAGTGCTGGGTTCAGCCCTGATCATATTTGTAACCTATTTTCAGGTGCAGGTCAGTGTGGCCATCAACAATTGGTATGGGCCGTTTTATGACATGATCCAGGCGGCGCTGTCAAAATCCAGGCCCGTTACTGTGGCTGAGTTCTTCGCAGGGCTCAGCAGCTTTGCCGGCATCGCTTTGCTTGCCGTCACAGTTGGGGTTATCACCCGCTTCTTCATTTCGCACTGGGTCTTTCGTTGGCGCATGGCGATGAATGCTTTTTACATGTCTCACTGGCCCAGCCTGCGCAGTATCGAAGGTGCAGCTCAGCGTGTCCAGGAAGACACGATGCGCTTTGCCTCCACCACAGAAGACCTTGGCGTCAGTTTCGTAAGCTCAATGATGACGCTGATTGCATTTTTGCCCGTGTTGCATGGACTGGAAGGTGTGGTTACCGAAATCCCAATTCTTGGTTCCATTCCCTATCCGCTGGTTACGGCAGCACTGCTTTGGTCAATGATCGGCACAGGGTTTTTGGCTGTGATCGGTATCAGATTGCCCGGCTTGCAATTTAACAATCAAAAGGTTGAAGCCGCCTACCGTAAAGAGCTGGTTTACGGTGAGGACAATGAGGCGCGCGCCACACCGCAAACTGTGACCAGTTTGTTTTCAGATGTACGGAAAAATTATTTCAGGCTTTATTTTAACTACATGTATTTCAATGTGGGTCGCATTCTCTATCTGCAAACAGACAATATTTTTCCCTACATTGTACTTTCACTAACGATTGTTGCAGGCAAAATTACACTTGGGCCCATGCAGCAAATTCTCAATGCTTTTGGTGAAGTGCGCGGGTCATTCCAGTATCTGGTGAACAGCTGGACAGATATTGTAGAGCTGATGTCAATCTTCAAACGCCTGCGGGCTTTTGAGGCGAAATTGAAAGGTTAGAGGGCGAAGGCTGGTGCGGGATGACAGACTCGAACTGCCGACATCTTCGGTGTAAACGAAGCGCTCTACCAACTGAGCTAATCCCGCGAATGGCGTGGACATAGCGAACTGAAGGCCGCGTTGCAAGCATCATGAATTTTCTGCCAAGCCTGCCAATTTTCCTGGCTTATACAGCTGCTTGCGTTTTGCTTTTTGCTACGCCGGGGCCAGATATGAGCTTGTTTCTCTCACGCACAATTGGTTCTGGTCGCGCTGCGGGCATTGCTTCGGCCATTGGTGCGAACGTTGGCTGCGTTGTGCACACCTTATTGGCCGTGTTTGGAATATCCGCGCTCATAGCGGCGTCGCAAACCGGTTTTCTGATTCTTAAGATTGTCGGCGCGGGCTATCTCTTATGGCTGGCGCTTGACGCGATACGCCATGGCTCATCGCTGAATGTGAGCACTAAAAATGGCACGCACACGGGTGTAGGACGCTCTTTTATCATGGGTATTATGGTGAACTTGACAAACCCGAAAGTCGTCATCTTCTTCATCACGTTTCTGCCGCAGTTCATCACCGCAGGTGATCCATTCATCCGGCAAAAGCTATTATTCTTTGGACTTTATTTCGTGGCCCTGAGCGTTCCATTATCCATTGCTACAATTTTGGTGGCAGACCGATTGGTAGACTGGCTGAAGGCCAGGCCAAAAGTTCTGCGCGGAATTGATTTCACATTCGCAGGCGTGTTCGCGCTGTTCGCCCTAAAAATAGCCTTCACCCAAGGGCGTGGATAACGCATAAACAAGTGAAATCCTGCCACCAGCCGTCATTCCCGCGCACACGGGAATGACGAAATGTGTGAAAAATGTTCGGCGTTTACCGTGCTCGTCTAATAGCCCAAGCAATCATGATAGGCGTTCCAATAGGCTTCCTTCTTGGCATTATCGCCGGCGACTGCGCCTGCAATGCCGCCACCCACTGCACCAAGGGCAAGGCCGGTAATCAAGTTGCTGGCTGCACCGCCGCCAGTCAAGCCGCCATAAACGCCGCCAGCAGCTGCGCCAAGGGCCGCACCGCCGGCCACATGATCACCGGTTACCCGCGCCGAAACGCGGCGGGCATAATTGCGGCAATAGTTTTTGCGGCTCATGGCATTGGCGTCACTCACCGAGATCGCCAACGTAGAGGTGGCAAGCAGTGAGGCCAGAGCGATTTTCAAAATATGCTTCATTTTAGTCTCCTTGGGTTGTCTCGTTAAACTTAGGTAATGTCCTAGTCACATGAATCTGAACAGCAGATGAACTGAAACCCCTTTATATTATTTCAACCGCGCTGGAAAGCCATCGGCTCGCAAGTCTGTTTGCAGAGCATCTTCCAGCAGTTTGGCAATTTGGGTGGACTGTGCAGAACCACCATAGGCCGCTTTGCCCTTTTTAAACGTTTCAAATGTCCTTGTTGCCAAATCCAGAGGTACGCCAAAGTCCTGGCCATACTTCATGGCAAAACCAAGGTCTTTCAAAGCCAGGTCCATGGTAAAGCCAATGTCGTAACTGCCGTTCAAGATCAACTGGCCTTCAGTTTCATGCACGAAGCTGGTGCCGCTAGAGGCGGTGATGGCAGCCCAGGATTTCGCCAAATCAAGCCCGCCGCGCTTCGCCAGCATCAAAGCCTCAGCGTCGGCCACCAGATGAATAAAGGCCAGCATATTGGTGATTACTTTGATCACAGCGGCAGAACCAATGGGCCCCATGTGGAAAATGCGACTTCCCAGTTTTTCAAGCACGGGCTTATGAAAATTATACAGCGTTTCATCGCCGCCCACTAAAACCGTGATCTCGCCACGCGCCGCCAGATGCACGCCGCCTGTCACAGGTGCTTCTAAAACCTTCAGGCCAGCGGCTTGGGCTTTTGCCGATAAACGCAATATCTCATCGCGGCCAAGCGTGGAGTTTTCAATCCACGTTACGCCGGTGCGGGCATGCGGCAGGATTTCATCTAAAACTTTTTCTGAAATAGCTGGTGACGGCAGACACGTGAAAACAACATCAACTTCTGTCGCCAAATCACCGATGGATTTGGCCAGCATCACACCTGCTGCCACGTGGCGCTCGGCACGCGTTGGGGTGGTGTCATAAACCACCAGATTATGACCGGCACGAATAAGACTCATGGCCAGATGGCCGCCCAGTTCGCCAAGACCGATATAACCGATCTTCAATGTACGACCGTATTCGTAGCTTCCAGATGCAACCTGTCGCCGGTGTAAGGGTGGGCCAGCGCCACCGCTTCATTCAGCTCACTGCCCAACCCAGGTTCTGTGGGGGCATAAACATAGCCCTGCTCCCAGCGGATGGGTTTGGTCAGCAATTGGTTGTGAAAATTATCAAAGGTCTCAATCGATTCCAAAATCAGGAAATTCGGCAAAGATGTTGCGTAATGAATGTTGGCCAGGGCCTCTATCGGGCCAGCATACAGATGCGGCGCAATTTGCGCATAATAAGCTTCCGCCATGCCAGCGATTTTCTTGGCCTCCATCAGCCCGCCGACACGGCCCAGCGCCATTTGCAGGATCGATGCGGCACGGCATTCCAGCACGCGCGCGAATTCATACTTGGTGACCAGGCGTTCGCCCGTCGCAATCGGCACAGACGTGGCCCTTGCCACCAAGGCCATTTCTTCAGGTTTTTCGGGCGGTGTGGGTTCTTCAAACCACAACGGATTAAAAGGTTCCAGCACATGTTTGGCAAAGCGAATAGCGCCCGATGTGGTGAATTGCCCATGTGTGCCAAACAGCAAATCAGCTTTGTTGCCTACCGCCTCACGCATCAGTTTACAAAATTTGCGGCATAGCTCCATCGATTCCAAAGACGGTTGGCGCGGATCAAAAGCTGAATAGGGGGCTGCGGGATCGAACTTCACCCCGGTGAAACCCATCTTCACATAGTCAGCAGCACGTTCTGCGGAAGCTTCCGCATTCCAGAAAATCGAATCGTCCTGGCCCTTGGCAAAGTCTGGATAGATATAAGTGTAAGAGCGCAGCTTTTCATGCACACGCCCGCCAAGAAGTTCAAACACCGGCCTGCCCGTGGCCTTACCCATGATGTCCCACAACGCAATTTCAAGGCCAGACATCACGCCTTGCAGGCTCGCATCGGGGCGCTGGGTATAGCCTGACGTATAAGCTTTGCGCCACATGGCTTCGATGTCAAAAGGGTTCATGCCCAGCACGTAGCGTTGGAATGTATCTTCGATCATCGCCGTCATGGCTTTGTGGCCAAAGGTGGAACCGTACACTTCGCCGTAGCCCACAAGGCCATTGCTGGTGGTAAGTTTAACAAAAGTAAAATAGCGCCCACCCCAGGTTTTTGGAGGTGTTGCCACAATGAACACTTTGAGATCTTGAATTTTCATAACAGCTCCCTAACCGTTTGAGACTAGGCCAGCAAAATGAAATCAGCAAACGGCCAAAGGATGAATTTTTGTCAACGCATCTGTCCCTTGCCAAAGCAGCAATGAACAGGCCACATCAAGTCATGCAAGGTGAATTTGATTATATCATTGTTGGTGCCGGGGCAGCAGGTTGCGTGCTAGCCAATAAGCTGACGGAAAACGGCCGCCATAATGTTTTACTTTTAGAAGCAGGCGGCAGTGACCGAAAGTTCTTCATCAACATGCCGCTGGGTTACGGCAAGACATTCTACGATCCGTCGATCAACTGGATGTATAAAGCAGAAGCAGATGCAGGCCTTGCCGGGCAGGAAGATTTCTGGCCACGCGGCAAAGTGCTTGGCGGCTCAAGCTCGATCAACGCCATGGTCTATGTGCGCGGCGATGCGTCGGATTTCGAAGATTGGCAAAGTGCTGGAAATATCGGCTGGGGCTGGGATGATGTATTGCCAGCTTTTAAAGCCATGGAAGATAATGAGGCAGGGGCGGACCAATGGCGCGGGCGCGGCGGGCCGCTGTTTATTTCGGCGAATAATACGCAGCGCCATTGGACGGGCAAGGCCTTTCAGGACGCGTGCATTGCGGCGGGGCTTAAGTCCAACCCTGATCTGAACGGTGCCACACAGGAAGGCGTTGGGCACTATCAGCTGACGGTCAAAAATGGTCGCCGCAATTCTGCTTCGCGGGCGTTTTTGCGCCCAGCCCTGAAACGGAAAAATTTGGGCGTGCTATCAAATGTTTTCGTCACGCGCCTCGTGTTTCTAGGCAGGCGGGCCGTTGGTGTGGAATATGTGCAAGGCGGTGTTTCAAAGCAGGCCATGGCCAGGTCCGAGGTAATTATTTCAGCAGGTGCTGTTAACACGCCACACCTCCTGCAACTTTCTGGTATTGGTGAAGGCGCACATTTGCAAGGTTTGGGTATCTTGCCCTTGCATGAAAACCGTCACGTCGGGCGCAATCTGAAAGATCATCAAGGCCTCAACTATACGTACCGCTTGAACGTGCCCACGCTGAATGACCAGTTGCGCCCGTGGTGGGGCAAACTGCGTGTTGGTTTGCAATATCTGCTTATGCAAACTGGCCCGCTGTCAATCAGTATGAACCAGGGGAGTGGTTTTTTCCGCACCAACGCATCACACTCCCGTCCTAATATGCAACTTTATTATCAGGCCTTTTCCACGTTGATTCCAAAGGTGAATGAACGGCCGATCCTGTCACCTGATCCATTTTCTGGTATGTCGATTGGGCTCTCGAATTGCAGACCGACTTCGGTGGGAGAAATCATGGTCCAATCACCTGATCCCTTCATGCATCCACGCATCACCGCAAAGGTGTTTTCGACGGATTATGATATTCGGGAAATGCTGGAGGGTGTAAAATTCATTCGCAAGATCGCGGCGCAAAAAACTTTGGCCGGTCTCATCGAAGAAGAACTGCGCCCTGGCCCGGCTGTGCATAGCGACGCAGAACTCATCGCTGATATACGCCAGCGCAGCGGCACAGTCTATCATCCCTGCTGCACCTGTCGTATGTCGCCTGATGCCGATAAAGGTGTCGTTGACCCCAAGCTTCGGGTTCACGGCATCGATGGTTTGCGGGTGATAGACGCTTCGGCCTTCCCCAGCATCCTGTCAGGCAACCTCAATGCCGCATCAATGATGATCGGCTGGCGCGGAGCAGAGATGGTTTTAAAAAATCGCTAGAACGGAATCCTACCCCCGTCATTTCCACGCAGGCGAGAATGACGAATACAATAACGTTCAACCCCTAAACAACCAACTCCGCCCTAGCCTTTAAAATCAGCCGTCACCATGCACTGTCGCGCTACACCCGTGTTCGAACGATACATTCCAGTTTTAGGAACGAAAGACGTATATTTTTGACCGCAATATGAATTCCACTCTGGCGTTCCGGCGACAAGTGCCTTGGATGCTGGTTTTGCAACATCTGGTTTTTCAGGCTTGGGTGCAGCTTTGGAAATCACAACTTTCGCAGGCACCGGCTTTGTTGGAACCGGCTCTGTTGACGCCGACTTTATTGGCACCAGCTTTATTGGTACTGGCTTTATTGGTACTGGCTTTATTGGTACTACTTTTATTGGCACCGGCTTTATTGGAACTGACACTTCTGCTGCCAGCTTGCCGTGGGCGAGACAGGCATCAAGTGAGATCTGAAACTTATGTTGCCACATTGCTTTATCCGTTGCAGCCTGATCGGAAAAATCGCGCGCATAGGCTTGGCAATAAGCCGCCTTATCGGCCAAAGCAGGCCCAGCGAAAGCACACAAGGCCAGCCCCATCAAAAGAATTTTCTGCATCACTCACTCCCAATTAATGGGCCAGTTATGCGCCAATTATGGCGTAGATTTGGCATAGGTTTTGATCACGTGGCGGGCAGCGGCAACGGCAGTGGAAAAGCAAGCTTGCAACAGGTATCCGCCCGTCGGCGCATCCCAATCCAACATTTCACCAATACAATAATTGAACGGCATTTTGCGTAAGTGGCAATTCGCGTCAAGTTCCGAAATCGCCACTCCGCCAGCCGATGAAATGGCACGTTCTAGACCAGCCAACCCCTGCGGTTTCAAAATCACATCTTTAATGTGCTGCGCATCCACTTTTCGTCCTGCTTCACGCAATAAAGCAATGGCTGGAGGAGTGAGACCTAGAGCCTTACGCAAAAAGTTGGCCTCACTCATTTTAGCGCGTGGTTGTGAAAGTCTTTTTGCAATTTCATCAGCATTTAAATCAGGTTTCAGATCAATATGTAAGTCACCGCCCGGCTGCTCACGCATGGCTTGCGAAAGGTTATAGATCGCCCCGCCCTCCAGACCACCGCGTGTGATAACAAGTTCGCCTTTGCTATGTTGTGAACCATAGCGCAATGCAATGTTCTTCAACGGCTGCCCTTGAAAGCGGGTTGTAAAATATTCCGACCATGCGAACGTCACACGGCAATTTGAGGGTTGAAAATTTTTTACCTCAATACCTGCATTGCGAAAAGCACCCACCCAGCCTGCGTCTGAGCCAAGCTCCGGCCAACTGGCACCCCCCATAGCAAAGACTGTTGGCGTCACATCAAATTTTTGCCACGGCACTTGGTTCGTCAACGTGACACCACGCCCGGCAAGGCGCAGCAACAACGCACGCAACAGAGGCGAAGCCTTCATCGCCTTTGGAAAAATACGGCCAGTGCTGCCTTCAAATGTTTCAATGCCCAGGCCTTGGCACCAGCGTATAACGTCATCGGGTGGGAACGCCCTGATCATTGGTTCTAAAAAGTGCTGCGATGCTCCGTAACGCGTCAGGAACTTTTCGAGTGGTTCAGAATGCGTAAGGTTCAATCCGCCCTTGCCAGCCATCAAGAATTTTCGCGCAGGCTGGCGGCGATGGTCAATAATGCGAACCGGAATTCCAGCTTCTGAAATTACATCGGCGCACAACAAGCCAGCTGGCCCAGCACCAACGATCAAGACTTCAGAGAACATCACACTCGCTCAGTAGGCCAAATTGAAATAGTCTTCATCGCTGATCTTGAAAATATCGACATCTTCAAAATGTCCCTGCCCCACGGGAAATTTTTGCTTCGTCTCGACGTGTTTCAAGCCGATGCGTCGTGCCAGGCAGGCCGATGCCACGTTTGGCTTCATCACTTTGCACCAAACAGATTGAGCCTTCAATCGCTCAACCGCCAGGCCCAGCAGCGCACGGCCAATTTCAGTGCCGAAGCCCACACGCCACAGAGCCGGATGAAGCCCCCAACCCATTTCAACAGATTTATCCTGATGCACGATCAGGAATCCATCACCCACCACCTCGTGGGATTGGCGCTCTTCAGCGGCCAGATGAAATACATGACGGTGCAATTCACCTTGGGCCGCCACCTGCCTGCCAATGAAAGCACCCACTTCGGCTTCGGTACGAAAGCGGTGCGCAATGAAGCGATGATAACGCGTTTGCGTCATGAACCCCGTCAGCGATGAAACATCGCCCTTGCGCAGCTCGCGCAATTTAAGGTTCGGTGTTTCGGTGGTGCGGATGACCGGTAACGTCAGCATGCGGGTAGCTTTAGCCGATTTGCACCAAAAATTATACTCCCCTCATCGCCTTAAGATTAACGCATAACGATCTTACTGTTAAACATACGCTTTTTTTCGGCATCTGGCGTTAGTGACCGAATTAAAGCATGGATTGATCATCAGAATTGGCGCAAGGGTCAGCGCATTATCAAACCGATTTTTAGTATACGAAATGAAAGAGTAACCATGGATACGATAACAGACACAAGCACGGGTAAGTGCCCGGTGATGCACGGCGCAGCTGGCGCACATTCCAACAAAGATTGGTGGCCGAACCAACTTAGTCTCAGAGTCCTGCATCAGCATTCGTCCTCATCTGATCCCATGGGCAAAGGTTTTGACTATGCCAAAGAATTTAAGAAGCTCAAGCTGAAGGCTGTGAAGAAAGATATTTTTCAATTAATGCAGACCTCACAAAAGTGGTGGCCAGCAGACTTTGGTCATTACGGCCCCTTGTTCATTCGCATGGCATGGCACAGTGCAGGCACATACCGTGTGGCCGATGGGCGCGGGGGATCGGGTTCCGGCCAACAACGTTTTGCGCCGCTGAACAGCTGGCCCGACAATGCTAATCTTGATAAAGCGCGCCGTCTGCTGTGGCCCATTAAACAGAAATATGGCAACAAGATTTCGTGGGCAGACTTGATGATTTTAACGGGAAATTGCGCTCTTGAATCCATGGGCTTTAAAACTTTTGGCTTTGGTGGCGGGCGCGCTGACGTGTGGGAGCCTGAGGAAAACGTTTATTGGGGCCCAGAAACCAGCTGGCTCGGCGATAAACGTTATTCCGGCCAGCGCGAATTGGAAAGCCCTTTGGCTGCGGTGCAGATGGGTCTGATCTATGTGAACCCGGAAGGCCCAAACGGTAATCCCGATCCGGTGGCATCTGCCCACGACATTCGCGAAACCTTTGCACGTATGGCCATGGACGACGAAGAAACCGTGGCCCTGATTGCTGGTGGCCATAGCTTTGGCAAAACCCATGGCGCCGGGTTAACCTCGCATGTTGGAGCAGACCCAGAAGGCGGAACAATGGAGGCGCAGGGCTTAGGTTGGCGATCAGCTTACGAGTCCGGCAGCGGCGCCCATGCCATAACGTCTGGTCTGGAAGTAACGTGGACGTCCACACCCACGAAATTCAGCCATGACTTTTTTGAAAACCTTTTCAAATTTGATTGGGAACTTACCAAAAGCCCAGCCGGTGCGCACCAGTGGATGCCCAAAAATGCCGGCGGTGCCGGCACCGTTCCCGATGCACATGATCCATCAAAGCGCATTTCGCCAAGCATGTTGACCACCGACCTGGCACTGCGTTTCGATCCGGCTTATGAGAAAATTTCGCGTCACTTCCTTGAAAACCCCGACGCCTTTGCGGACGCCTTTGCGCGAGCTTGGTTCAAGCTCACACACCGCGATATGGGGCCCAAAGTTCGTTATTTGGGTTCAGACGTGCCGGCAGAAGATTTGATTTGGCAAGACCCCATTTCCGCCCCCAAACACGCAACCATCAAAGCCAAAGATCAAGCCGCTTTAAAAGCGAAAATTATGAAGTCAGGCCTTAACGTCGCGGAACTTGTTTCCACGGCCTGGGCTTCGGCTTCGACGTTCCGTAATTCTGATAAACGCGGCGGGGCGAACGGTGCGCGCATTCGTTTGGCCCCACAAAAAGACTGGGCTGCCAACCAGCCAGAACAGCTGGCACATGTTCTGGCAGTGTTGGAGGCTATTCAGGCCAAATTCAACAAGGCGCAAAAAGGCTCAAAGAAAAAGCAGGTGTCATTGGCTGATCTTATTGTGCTGGGCGGCAATGCGGCCATCGAATACGCGGCCAAAAAAGCTGGCCACGCGGTGCAGCTTGGCTTTGCGCCAGGTCGCGGCGACGCCACAGATGCCCAAACCGATGCGGCTTCTTTTGCGGTGCTTGAACCTCAGTCCGACGGCTTTCGCAATTATTACAACGCCAAACACAAAGTGCCAGCTGAGGTGCTGCTCTTGGATAAAGCGCAGCTCCTCGGCCTCTCAGCTCCAGAGATGACAGTGCTTGTTGGCGGTTTGCGTGTGTTGGGAGCCACCGCATCTGACACCCAGCATGGCGTTTTGACCACGCGTGCCGGAATGTTAACAAATGACTTCTTCGTTAATCTTACAGACATGGCAACGACATGGAAAACCGTGGAGGGCAATGCCAACCTGTTCGAGGGCCTTGACGTTACGTCTGGCACCGTCAAATGGCTGGCAACGCGGGCTGATCTGGTGTTCGGTTCGCATTCGCAACTGCGCGCCCTGGCCGAAGTCTATGCCCAGGACGACCACAAGAAAAAATTCGTTGGAGATTTTGTTGCTGCATGGACAAAGGTCATGAACGCAGATCGTTTCGATTTAAGATGACCAAGCCTATCAATCCCTAAGTAAGGGCGTTAGCTGCGTTAAAATATTTTTACGGCAGGGGTTATTAGACCCCTGCCGTGTTTGACTTTTGCCTGAATAGCGCCTATCTGGCTGGCTGAATTCAGCGCCCATCGTGTTGGCGAAGCCCCAAGAGCGCTTTAATCTTTTCGCCGGATTGGTTTTTTTTGTTTAATGAGTTTTTCTGAACTGGGGCTCAGCCCCAAGGTGCTTGAAGCGGTTGCGGCTGCTGGATACACTATACCCACTGCCATTCAGGCCCAGGCCATTCCCCACGCCCTCAAGCGCAAAGATGTGTTGGGCCTGGCGCAAACTGGTTCTGGCAAAACGGCGGCGTTTGTTTTGCCGATGTTGTCAATGCTTGAAAGTGGTCGTGCCCGCGCACGCATGCCGCGGACTTTAATACTAGAGCCCACGCGCGAGCTTGCTGCCCAGGTGGAAGAAAGCTTTGCCACCCTTGGCAAGAATCACAAGCTCACCGTAGCCTTGTTGATTGGTGGTGTTGCGTTTGATCCGCAGGCTGCGAAGATTGACCGCGGTGCAGATGTGGTGATTGCCACACCCGG
>JAYVCU010000093.1:0-7136 GCA_043749835.1 Hyphomicrobiales bacterium | reverse complement strand
CATAAGCCAAAAGCCCAAAGGCACATAACACCAGAAAAGTGAACCCATCATCGACAAGATCAACAACAACGCGCTTCAATCCTGAAAGACGAAACCACCGGTAAAGCCAGGAGGAATAAGCCGATCCAGCGGCGTGGCAGGCATGCCAAATCTCATGGCCTGTGGAGCTAACATAAGAATCAGCGATCCAGATTGCGCGGTAAATACGGTTGCGGGTAGGTAGCGGGCTCACGACATATTCCGTTTGATGTTGGCATAATCCGGCAGGCTGGCGGAAGCAAGCCGTGCCCGATGTGTTCAATTTCAGTCTATGTCAATTGAAAATGGTGGTATTGCGGCCATTTGCACTTTGAACGCGGTTAAATTATTTAGCTGGCTGAATGGAAATTGAAAAGTCATACTGGCGCGATGACCGCACCGTTCTGGAAAACAAAATGTTTAGCAGACATGTCCCGCGAAGAATGGGAGTCCCTGTGCGATGGCTGTGGGCGTTGCTGCCTTAATAAGCTCGAAGATGAAGATACAGGAGAGTTCCTTTACACCCGCGCAGCCTGCAAATTACTCGATCTGGATAAATGTCAGTGTACAGATTATAAAAATCGCCAGAGCCGCGTATCTGATTGTGTGGCCCTTACACCCAAAAATGTGGGTGAGCTGGGATGGCTTCCGGAATCGTGCGCCTATCGCCGCGTGAATGAAGGCAGGGGCTTGGCGTGGTGGCACCCACTGGTTTCGGGTTCACTTGAAACAGTGCGCGAGGCCGGAATTTCCGTGGCAGGAAAAGCCTATTCCGAAAAAGGCATTATGGTTGATGAACTGGTTGATCATCTTTGGAAGCTACCAAAAGCCAAACGAAAAATCACATAGCGTCAGTTACGTGCACTATGCTTCTTTTGCTTCTTTTGGCAAACCCGTTTTTTGATCCATCGGTTCGCGCGAATCAAATTTCTTTTCTTGGGGTTTGCGAATGAGCGCCGCGGCCGCAACGACCAATGGATTAAACTCATTCCCGTTCGTGCTTAACACTTTAAAAAAATGTTCACGCATCCGGGGTTCCCAATAATTATTGATATGGGTTGCCACTTCTTTTGCGGCTTCGTCTGGCCCATAGCTTTTAAAAAAAGCGGCAATCTGATTGGCCATGCGAACGATGTCTGTCTTATCCATTAGTGTCTCCGTCAAACATCATCACACCCTGCTTAGCGTACGCGGCAAGGCGTACTCCGGCCTGTCTCGCAAGTTTGAGGGCAAGAGCGGTAGGTGCAGAAATTGTGGCCAAGGCACCGATGCCCACCATTGCACATTTCTGCACCAGCTCAAATGAACAGCGTGACGACATCACCACAAAGCCATTTTCTGGCGCGGTTTCAGAACGCGCCATTGCTCCAATCAACTTGTCCAAAGCGTTGTGCCGGCCTACATCTTCGCGCGCCAGACGTATTGATCCGTCTACAGAGCAAAATGCCGCGCCATGAACTGTGTGATTGTCAGCATGCATCGGCTGGTGTTGGGGCAGGGCCGTGAACGCGCTGTGGATGGCCGCAGTGCTAAAAGGCACCGGCTTCACTTTGTGCTTTGGCATGCGAATGGTATCTTCCAATTCAGATATACCGCAGAGCCCGCAGCCCACGCGGCCTTCTAAGCTGCGTGAAATCATCCGATCACGGAGCAATTTGTCCTTGGCAATGGCCACATCAACGCTGAGGCCTTCATCCTGTATCAGCACAATTACGTTGTTAACGTGTGTATGATGTACCACTAACCCTTCGCTCAAGACAAATCCTAAAGCGAAATCTTCCAGATCAGCAGGCGTTGCCATCATGACGGCGTAAGGCAGGGAATTCAACAATATGGCCACCGGCACTTCTTCCGGCAGTTGCCACACTGTCGGTGTTCCGTTCAGGGTTCCAAGTGCACTTATCGATTTTAAGTCGTCATTCCTGCGAAGGCGGGAATCCAACTTAGTAGCAAGCCCACTTGTGTTTGGCATGGATTCCCGCCTTCGCAGGAATGACAGAGTCTTCGGCTCTTCCACCAGTTTCAAATTCACTCCGCCGCCACGCGTTTGTTAAATTCCTCGCGGTCTTCCCATTCCTTCTGCCACGGCGACGATTGATTGGATGGGTTGACCTGCACAGCCGTCACTTTATATTCGGGGCAATTCGTTGCCCAATCGGAATACTCGGTGGTTATCACGTTTGCACCAGTTACCGGATGATGGAAGGTGGTGTAGACCACGCCGGGCGGAACCCGCTCGGTGATTTCTGCACGCAAAGTTGTGCCGCCGATACGGCTGGTAAGTGATACCATTGCACCTTCTTTAATGCCGCGAAGCTCGGCGTCGCTGGGATGAATTTCCAAAACATCTTCAGCATGCCAACGCGAATTTTCAGTGCGTCGTGTTTGCGCACCCACATTATATTGCGATAGTATTCGCCCAGTGGTGAGGATCAATGGAAAGTCCCGGTTCGCACGTTCCGGCGTTGGCACATATTCCGTTAACATAAAGCGACCCTGGCCACGCACAAATTTGCCAACATGCATGAGGGGCGTGCCGTCAGGTGCGTTGTCATTACACGGCCATTGAATAGAACCCAGCTCATCAAGCTTGGTGAAAGACACATTCGCAAATGTGGGCGTGACCTTGGCGATCTCGTCCATAATGTCTGATGCGCTATCATAACGCATGTCATAACCCATGGCCTGCGCCAGCTCACTTACCACTTGCCATTCCTGCTTGCCCTGCATTGGGGCCTTGACCGGGCGCACACGGTTGATGCGGCGTTCTGCATTGGTAAAGGTGCCGTCTTTCTCAAGAAATGAAGTGCCCGGCAAAAACACATGAGCGAAGGCCGCCGTTTCGTTGAGGAACAAATCTTGCACCACAACACAATCCATATTTTCCAGCGCCGCTGTTACATGGTTGGTGTTTGGGTCTGACTGCGCAATGTCTTCACCTTGAATGAAAATGCCTTTGAAGGAACCTTCAACCGCAGCGCTGAGCATATTGGGTATACGCAGTCCCGGTTCATTATCAATGGACGTTTTCCATACTTCTTCAAACATTTGCCGCACAGCGTTGTCAGAGATATGGCGGTAGCCCGGCAATTCATGAGGGAAGGAACCCATATCACAGGCACCCTGCACATTGTTTTGACCGCGCAACGGGTTAACCCCAACACCATCACGTCCGATATTACCAGTCAACATAGCGAGATTGGCCATGCCCATTACCATGGTGGAGCCCTGGCTGTGTTCCGTGACGCCCAATCCATAATAGATGGCCGCGTTGCCACCTGTCGCATAGAGCCTTGCAGCTTGGCGCACTTCATCGGGTGGCACACGCGTTTCAGCTTCCAGCGCTTTAGGCGAATTGATCTGTGTACTGATAAATTGCATCCAGCGGTTGAATTCGGTAAGATCACAACGTTCGTCGATAAATTTTTGGTTCTGCAAGCCTTCCGTAATAATCACATGCGCCATGGCATTGATCACTGCTACATTGGTTCCGGGGCGAAGTTGCAAATGATGCTGAGCTTCCATATGGGGCGAGCGCACGGATTCAGTAACGCGTGGATCGATGACAATCAGCTTTGCCCCTGCACGCAAACGTTTTTTCATGCGCGATGCAAATACCGGATGGCCCTGTGTGGGATTAGCTCCAATCACCACAATAACATCAGCTTTGGCTACAGATTTAAAATCCTGCGTGCCTGCAGAAGTACCAAAGGTTTTTGATAAGCCATAACCCGTGGGTGAATGGCACACGCGCGCGCAGGTGTCGGTGTTGTTGTTCTTAAACGCAGCGCGAATCATTTTCTGCACCACGTAAACTTCTTCATTGGTGCACCGCGATGACGTGATGCCGCCGATTGATTGCACGCCATGTTTTTGTTGAATCGACTTAAACTGATTAGCTGCAAATTGAATTGCTTCGCCCCACGTCACTTCTTTCCATGGATCAGTAATCCGTGTACGGATCATTGGGCTGGTAATACGGTCTTTATGGGTGGCATAGCCCCAGGCAAAGCGACCCTTCACGCATGAGTGGCCTTCATTGGCGCCGCCATCTTTTTGAGGCACCATACGAATTACATCATCGCCCTTCATCTCAGCTTTGAAGGAACAGCCTACGCCGCAATAAGCGCAGGTGGTAAGTACAGAATGTTCGGGCTGGCCTTTGGCGATCACAGACTTCTCGGTCAGCGTTGCAGTGGGGCAGGCCTGCACACATGCGCCGCACGAGACGCATTCAGAATTCATAAAGCCTTCGTCCATTCCTGCGGAAACGTGTGAAGCGAAACCACGGCCATCGATGGTAAGTGCAAAAGTGCCTTGCACTTCTTCGCAAGCCCGCACACAGCGTGAGCAGACAATACACTTGGCGGGATCAAAAGTGAAATAGGGGTTGGATTCATCTTTGGCTTTGTAAAGAAAGTTTTCAGCCCCATCGTTCTTTTTAAAAACATGGTTTTGGCCATCATAGCCATATCGCACATCGCGCAGGCCCACTGCACCAGCCATATCTTGCAATTCGCAATCGCCATTGGCTGCACAGGTGAGGCAATCCAGTGGGTGATCCGAAATGTAAAGTTCCATGACTCCTTTGCGTAATTTATTGAGACGGTCATTCTCGGTGTGAATTTTTAGGCCTTGTGCTACAGGAGTTGTACACGATGCAGGTGTGCCCTTGCGGCCCTCAATTTCAACCAGGCACAACCGACACGAGCCAAAGCTTTTGACCGAGTCTGTTGCGCACAGTTTTGGGATCTTGGTGCCAAGCTCCATCG
The DNA here is from genome assembly GCA_043749835.1 of Hyphomicrobiales bacterium. GTDB lineage: Bacteria > Pseudomonadota > Alphaproteobacteria > Rhizobiales > Aestuariivirgaceae > Aestuariivirga. The sequence continues at coordinate 2,346 of JAYVCU010000093.1, read as the reverse complement.
CGGCGCGCATGATCGATGTACCTTCAGGTACAGTTACCTGATAGCCGTCGATCTCCAACGTGACCATTTTAGTGGCTTCGGATATTGGCGTGCCATAGTCGGTTTCTTTGATCAGCATAATGTGTTCCTACTCAGCAGCAAGTTTCGTGATCGTCGGCAACCCGAAGTCTTCGGGGAATTTCGTCAGTGCGCTCATCACTGGCATGGGCGTTAATCCACCCATTGCGCAAAGCGAACCATCCGTCATCGTCGTGCACAGGTCTTCGAGCAATGCCGCATTGGCCAAGCGGTTTTCACCCGCAACGATTTTGTCAATCACTTCCACACCACGCGTTGAGCCGATGCGGCACGGAGTACACTTGCCACAGGATTCAATGGCGCAGAATTCCATCGCGAAACGGGCCTGCTTTACCATATCAACGGAGCTATCAAAAACCACAATACCACCATGGCCCAACATCGCACCGTTGGCGGCCAAGGTTTCATAATCCATTTTCATATCGAGTTCATCAGCCGAAAGATAAGACCCAAGCGGCCCGCCCACTTGCACAGCCCGCAACCTCTTGCCCATATAAGGCCCGCCACCGAAACCTTCTACCAATTCTCGTAATGTAATACCGAAAGCTTTTTCGACAATGCCGCCGCGCTTCAAATTCCCGCCCAGCTGAAACGGCATGGTGCCGCGTGATCGGCCCATGCCATGGTCGGCATAGGCCTTCGCACCCTTTGCCATAATGAAGGGCGTGGCACAGAACGAAAGCACGTTGTTTATAATTGTGGGTTGCCCGAACAGGCCTTCAAGTGCGGGGATCGGCGGCTTGGCGCGGACCATGCCGCGTTTACCTTCAAGTGAATCCAACATCGCGGTTTCCTCGCCGCAGATATAAGCACCAGCACCACGGCGCACTTCGAGGTTAAAACATTTCTCCGTGTGCTGAATATTATCGCCTAACCAATTAGCTTTGCCGGCAATCGTTATGGCTTCCTTCATGGTGGTAATGGCATCAGGATATTCTGAGCGAATATAGATGAGGCCTTTGGTGGCACCGCCTGCCAGACCCGCAATCACCATACCCTCGATCAGCATGAAGGGATCTCCCTCCATCACCATACGGTCAGCAAACGTTCCCGAGTCACCTTCGTCCGCATTGCAGCACACATATTTCTGCGCGGCTTTGGCTTCATTCACGGTTTTCCATTTTATGCCAGTTGGGAAACCCGCACCGCCGCGCCCGCGAAGGCCGGACTCAGTGACTTCCTTCACAATGTCGGCACCACTCATGGTCAATGCCTTTTTCAATCCGTCAAAACCACCATGAGAGATATAATCATCAAGTGAAATCGGATCTGTGATTCCGGCCCGCGCGAAGGTGAGGCGTTCTTGATTTTTTAGAAATGGAATGTCTTCAACCAACCCTTGGCTCAACTCATGCTTTCCGCCTTCGAGAAAGTTCGAAGTGAAAAGTGCTTCAACGTCCGAAACCTTAACGCCGCCATAGCCAACGCGGCCGCTTGGTGTGTCCACTTCAATGAAAGGCTCTAACCACGCCAATCCGCGCGATGAGTTTCGAATAATCTGTACACTGATGTTTCTGGATTGAGCTGCCTGAGTTATAGCTTCAGCAACTTCATCAGCACCTAAGGCCTTGGCCAGCATATCACGTGGAATAAAGATTTTAACCATCATGCCAACTCCCTTAAAAGGGCCGCTACGGATTCAGTTTTTATCGCAGCCTTAGGCTTGCCATTGATCAGTGCGGCTGGCCCCATGGGGCACAGGCCCAGGCAATAAACAGCTTCGAGTGTGATCATACCATCACTGGTTGTTTCACCCAGTTTTATTTTCAGATTTTTCTCAAGCGCAGCAATGACGTCATAGCCGCCCGCACTTTGGCAGGCCTCTGCCCGGCAAATTTTGATCACATGCTTGCCTTGAGGCTTCATGTGATAATCATGATAAAAGGTGACAACGCCGTAAACTTCCGCCCGCGAGAGGTTCAGTGCATTGGCGATAACGGGCAGGACCTGCTCTGGTACATGACCAACTTTTTCTTGCACATCATGCAGAATTTCCAAAAGCGCTTCTGGCCTATTTGCATATCCTAAACAGATTTCAGCTACAGGGCCGGCTGCTGGAGTTCCGAAGTCAACGAGGAGGGGTTTCTGGGCCATAAAACAGCATAAGCCAAAATAGTCTAAAATGCTAATCGGCCGCGCCTATGAGTTAATAGGCAGAATTAATCAATCTTAAAATTTTGAACCGCAGTAAAGAGGGCCGTGGTGGTCGGCGAGAGAGGCTCACGGTCGACGGCCACGAGCCCCACAGCATGGCTTACTTCCGGCTCA
>JAYVCU010000092.1:0-2130 GCA_043749835.1 Hyphomicrobiales bacterium | reverse complement strand
TAAAAAATGCGGCATGATTTAATTCTTTTCAAAAGTGGCAGCTGCGGCCTCAAGCTTGTGAAGAGCTTCTGTTACGTCGGTATCAGAAACAATAAGCGGCGGCAGCAGGCGAACCACATTATCGCCCGCACCAATCACCAGGAGATTCTGCTCCAAGGCAGCGTTCACAAACTCGCTATTGAGTACGCGTGTTTTAATGCCCATCATCAAACCTTCGCCGCGGATGTCTTCAATCACAGTGGGGTGCAAATCTTTAAGACGCGCCAGGCCCTGCTTTAAATTCAGCGCCTGCCGTTTCACATTGTCCAAAAACCCATCTGCCAGAACCACATCAAGCACGGCATTGCCCACAGCTGTGGCCAAAGGGTTGCCACCAAACGTGGAACCATGTGTTCCCGCCACCATGCCTGAAGCCGCGTTCTCAGTGGCCAACACAGCGCCCAGCGGAAAACCGCCACCAATGCCTTTGGCAATGGCCATAATATCGGGTGTGACGCCAGCCCATTCATGTGCAAACAATTTGCCGGTGCGGCCAATGCCGCATTGGATCTCGTCGAACATCAGCAACAGATCATGCTTGTCACACAATGCACGCAGACCCCTCAGGCATTGCGCTGGAACGGCACGTATACCGCCTTCACCTTGTATAGGTTCGATATAAATGCCCGCCGTGTGCGGACCGATAGCCGCTTCCAGGGCAGCATGATCACCAAAGGCAACCTGGTCAAAGCCCGCAGCCTTGGGGCCAAAACCATCAAGGTATTTCTGCTGCCCACCAGCGGCTAATGCCGCAAGTGTTCGGCCATGGAAGGCACCTTCAAAAGTAATGATATGAAATTTTTCTGGATGGCCCAAAGTTGCAAAATGTTTACGTGCCATTTTTATGGCAAGCTCTGTGGCTTCCGTGCCGGAGTTGCAAAAAAACACCGTGTCTGCAAACGTGTGCTCAATCAGCCTTTCGGCCAATTTTACCTGACCTGGCATTTGATAGAGATTGGACGTGTGCCAGATTTTATTCGCTTGCTCAGTTAGAGCTGCAATCAGATGCGGATGCGCATGGCCACACGAGTTCACCGCAACGCCCGCACCAAAATCGAGATACGCGGTTCCGTCCTCGGTGTAAGCGCGCGCACCGATGCCGCGTACAAAGGCAACCGGTGCTCTTGCATAGGTCGGTAGAACGGCTGCGATCATGGCTGATCTCCCCAAAGCCAAAAGCGCCAACCAATTGGTCAGCGCAGTTATAAGACACATCTAGTCAAGCAGGCTTGAGCGGTCAATGGTGGGTTATGAACAGGTGAGTCAAAATAGCGCATGTTCACATGGTTAATTCGGCGCTTAAGTCTTTGTTAATCGATGGACGGGGCACAAAACTGGGGAAAACATTGCGCACACGAAGCTAATTTCTTGTTTCGCTAACTCAGCCTATAGTATGATTATTCCAACAGGGCCACGATATGTGGTGGCTCATTACAGTGAAGCGTTGAGTTTAAAACGTGATTGCGAGGCCGCAGTCGCGAATTTGAAGGGATTCTGAATATGACTGAACTTGCTGTGGCACCTGAAAAAGCCATGTGGACGGAAGACCGAGTGGGCAAGTTAAAGCAACTCTGGGCAGAAGGCCTCAGCGCCAGCCAGATCGCAGGTCGGCTTGGCATGGGTGTAACGCGCAATGCTGTGATCGGCAAAGTGCACCGTCTCAATCTGGCAGGCCGTGCCACGCAACCGCGCAGCGCCACGCCGCGCAACACTATTCGCAAAACCCGTGAACCTTCTGTTCCCGGTCGCTCGCCTTCCATGCCCACAGCAGGCAACAATGCACTCAAGCCCTATCAACACACCGCACCGCGCGCCGTGCCGCTGCCAGAGCCTAAACCGCTGCGTTTGGTGGATAATGCCAAAGACGGCCGCATCACAATTTTGCATCTTAGCGACAAAACCTGCAAATGGCCTATTGGTGACCCGGTGCATGACAATTTTTGCTTTTGCGGCCACGGCCCACGTGATGGCTCGCCCTATTGCGAATATCACGCCCGCATCGCCTATCAGCCGCCCCAGAACCGCATGCGAAGAGCAGGGTAAGTTAGCGCGACGTTTCAACCAGAGCCAAATGTACCAGCCCACTCATCA
>JAYVCU010000091.1:0-6489 GCA_043749835.1 Hyphomicrobiales bacterium | reverse complement strand
AGGCATTGCAACACGCTACAAAAAAAACCGCACGAAACTTTCTCGCCGGCCTTCATCTCGCCTGTGCGCTTGTTTGGCTCAAATGACGACACACCCTAGCACAGTTTGTCATCTTTTTGGTTTAAAAATTTACACTATGGCTGTTGACGAAGCGGCTCCAGAGGCCCATTTTTGAACTATCCGGGATGCCGGTTGGAGATATGGCGATGCAGATCAAAATAACTGGCAAGCACATCGATATCGGCGACGGTTTGCGCCAACACATTGAAGAGCGGCTGCACGGTTTTCGTGAAAGATTCTTTGAAGGCTCGGTTCATGGAAACGTCACGCTGGAAAAACAACGTGGCCGTTTCCTGTCTGATTGTGCGTTGCATTTGGCCACTGGCCTGCATCTGCAAGCCCATGCTGAAAATGCTGATCCGATGGCGTGCGTCGATGCAGCCCTTTCGCATCTTGAAAAACAACTGAAGAAGTATAAGCAACGCCTCAAGGATCACCACCGCCACCCGCGTGAAGCCCCGGGCCAACACGAGGCCACCGCCTATGTCATTCAGCAGGAAGACCATGACGGCGAAGAACCTGAAGGTCTGAATGCCCCTATCATTGCAGAAAGCGCAGCTACCATCCCCCAGCTTTCGGTGGGCGAAGCAGTGATGCAACTGGATATTTCAACCACACCTTTCGTGCTGTTTTACAACACCAAGGAAGGGCGCTTGAATTTGGTGCACCGCAGGCCGGACGGCAACATTGGCTGGCTTGATCCACGTAGCCCGGCACGTAATTAGGATCATCGACCATATGAAAATAGATGATATTCTTGATGCCCATGCCGTGCTGCCAGTTTTCAAAGCCACCACTAAAAAGCAACTGTTGCAAGATTTGGCGCAAAGCCTTGCCGGCTTTGTGGCCGTGGATAAACGCATCATATTTGAAACGCTATTCACCCGTGAAAAATTGGGATCAACCGGCCTTGGCCAGGGCATCGCCATTCCCCATGGCCGTGTTGCTGGCCTCACCAGAGTAAGCGGCATTTTTGTGAAACTGGCCGTGCCTGTTGACTACGATGCCGTGGACGGTAAGCCAGTTGATTTGGTGTTTGCGCTTTTATCGCCTGATCATGCGGGTGCCGATCACCTCACAGCACTCGCCAAAATTAGCCGCATCATGCGCTCGCCAACAACCGTCTCAAAATTGCGCGCCACGAATACGGCTGAGGGATTGTATGCAGTGTTGACAGAGCCTGTCGCCGCAACAACAGTTGCCGCATAAATATAATTTAGGGCCTCGGCGAAGCTCTCTCAGCTCATTGAAATTCTTTTTCAGACGTTCTTTCTGCCAGAATTGATCTCCTGGCAACAAAGGCAGGGGCATGTCTTCCCTGACGCAAATCCACCATATTCAAGCGCCATCGCCAGCCTTACACATCATGCGCCACATCATCACCTTCCTCACACTCTTCATCCTCGCAATATCGGCCAAAGCTGAAGTTCTCACCACATCCAATGTGCAGATTGAGTGGCAGGTCATCAATCGCTTCAGGCTGTTTCGTGATGAAGCCCTTTTCAAGCAGCACGAAGAAGCCTGGCGCGAATATGGTCAACACGTTGCCACCCGCAATGCCAGTGCACAGGACAACGTGGCTTACTATGCCAATACCTCAGTGCTGGGCGTCGAACATGTGCTGAATGATCGCCGCATTCCCTTCACCAACCTTCTGCGTTCAAAATTTAACTGGCAAGGCTGGGCTTCAAAGGCGCTGGATAATACGTGCTACGATGCAAAATCGCGCACGCATGCCGCATGCGGCGGCATTGACCATTACATCAACCCTAAAGCCCATGAGATTGAAATTGGCTTGAAGCCCACTAGTGATGGCAAGCTTGTGTCGGAATATATTTGCCATTGGCATGTGGGCACGAACCCGGATCAAGCTGCACCCTGTGACGAAAAAATCCGCACGGTAATTGCTTATCCTGAAAGCACCGTTATTTCGGTAAATATAGAAGGTGAACGTGCAATCAGCACTGAGGCAAAGGTGAAAGACCTGCTCATCGTCGGCCTCGGCGACAGCTTCGCCTCCGGTGAAGGCAACCCCGATGTGCCGGTCACCTTGGATGAGAATGCCCGCGTGCGAAATCTTTATCCGGCTCGTGCCATTAAGGGTGGCTCAGCCCAATGGCTTGATAGGCTATGCCACCGCTCGCTCTATTCATACCAGCTGCGCGCGGCCCTTCAAGTGGCTATTGAAAACCCGCACGGCTCCGTCACTTATTTGGGCTATGCCTGCTCAGGTGCTGCCGTGGATAAAGGCATCATTGGCCCGCAAAGCTATGTTGAATACAAAAGCTCAACCACAGGCGGCCAGTCTGTTTCCGTTGTCCCAATCAATGGTCGCAAAAGCGATAGTCAAATGGCCTTGTTGCTGCGCGAACTCTGTAAAGATGCTCCCGTCCAAGCGGATGGGCTATGGCAATGCCCAAATCAGAATTTCAAGCGCAATGTGGATTATGTGTTCCTCTCAGTGGGCGGCAATGACATTGGCTTTGCCAATCTGGTCAGCTGGGCCACGTTACGCTCTGGTCCTATAACCCATTTGGCAAGTTGGTTGGGCGTTACGGTATCACCAGATCAATTCGCCGCGAACATGAATGGAATTCTGGCAGGCGCTTATCAGCATCTGGCGCGCCAGCTTGAAACCGCTGTGCCGCTGCACAATGACAATCTGCCTTATGATCCATCACGTGTGATCCTCACTGCCTATCCCGATATTCTAGCCGATGAAAATGGTGAAACCTGCAAAGGTATAACCGACGGCGCGCAGCCCGAAGACGCACTAGCCGCTAATCAATCGTTGGATCGGTTTCAAGGTTGGCTGGTCGTGCATCAGGATAAACTGGATGCAGCCCATGGCCAGTTAGAAACGCTATACAAACGCATGGCACAATTGGCAGAAGCCAATGGCTGGAGTTTCGCTGGTCGCGCCCATGTTGATAAACCTTTCCGTGGCCATGGCTTCTGCGCTCGGCGCAAAGATAGACTAGATGATCCCGCCGAAATGCTCATGGTGCCGTGTTGGGGGGCCGCAGCACGGCCAACCCAGTCGTGCCAGTCCGGCATTTTCGCCAGAGGCACAGGCTGGCGGCCTTATGATCCAGCAACTCAGAACTTTCCTTATGCGCTGCGTCAGCGCTGGGTGCGCACCATCAATGACGCAAATATGATCATCAACCAGAAGATCGTCGATCAATACGGAGCGTTGGATGAAGCGTCTTCGGAGAAGGATTTCACCGAAACTACCGGCGCCATGCATCCATCCGCCGAAGGCCACGCTGCTTTAGCTGATGCCATGTTGATGGATTTGCGCCCAGAACTGGATAAGCTCTTCGCTATTCCCTAGTATAGAAATGAATGAATTGGCGCAGAAGCGGTTCCCAAAGCTTGGTTGAAAACGCAACCACCACTCCAGCCGCGCTTGCATAACATGCTGAATTCTGCTTTATCCGCCTCACTTCACGTTCATCGTGGGGTTTAAAGTCGCCTGGCCTGTGTAAGGGCATGCCATGGCGGCGAAGATTAATGCTCACCAAGGAAAAGCAAAATGCCCAAAATGAAGACAAAATCCGCCGCTAAAAAGCGGTTTCGGATGACGGCCTCTGGCAAAGTTATCGCCGGCGCTGCTGGCAAACGCCACGGCATGATCAAGCGCACCAAAAAGCAAATCCGCAATCAGCGCGGCACCATGGTCTTGGCCAAAGGTGATGCTGGCCTCGTTAAAATCCACATGCCCTACGGCGCGAAATAAGAGGAGTAACCCATGCCACGTTCAAAAGGCGGCGTTGTTGCTCGCCGTTCCCACAAAAAAGTTATCAAAGCCGCGAAGGGCTATTTCTCGCGTCGCAAAAACATTTTCCGCGTTGCCGTTCAGGCCGTGGAAAAAGCCGGCCAATATGCCTACCGCGATCGCAGGCGCAAAAAGCGCACTTTCCGTGCCCTTTGGATCCAGCGCATCAATGCCGCAACACGGGAATTGGGCCTGACTTACGGCCGATTTATTTACGGCCTGGACAAGGCCGGAATTGTGGTTGACCGCAAGGTTCTTGCTGATCTTGCAGTTCATGACAGTATGGCCTTTGCCGCACTGGTTGAAAAGGCCAAAGCTGCCCAAGCAGCGTAAAGCCACCCAATTTCTACAGACCTTGACCGGGCTCTCATGGCGTATCAAACGCTGATGAAGCCCGGTTTTATTTTGACGATGGGAATCAACAGCCAAGAAATCGTCATTCCCGCAAACGCAGGAATCCACTTTACAAAGCCAAAAGATGGATGCCCGCTTTCGTGAGCATGACAGTCGGAGTAGAATTGAATATGTCTGATCTCGTAAATTTGGAATTTGAAATACTCGCCCAAATAACCAGCGCTTCAGATGAAGCAGGCGTCGAAGCCATTCGTGTTTTCGCACTTGGTAAAAAGGGCGCGATCTCTGAGCGCATGGCAAGCCTCGGCAAAATGCCCCCCGATGAGCGTAAATCAGCAGGTGCTGCCCTAAATATTCTGAAAGACCGCGTGAGCGAGGCGCTTGCCGTACGCAAATCGGTTTTGGCCGAGGCCGCATTAGAAGCGCGTCTGGCAATAGAGATAATCGACGTCACCTTACCCGTGCGCCCGCAAAGCGCTGGCACTATCCATCCCGTCTCACAAGTGTGGGAAGAAGTGGTGCAGACTTTCGGTGATCTTGGTTTCGCCGTGGCCGAAGGCCCGCATATTGAAGATGACTTTCATAACTTCGACGCCCTCAACATGCCACCAGACCATCCAGCGCGGCAGGAGCATGACACCTTCTATTTCAACGAAAAGCCTGATGGCACCAGAATGGTTCTGCGCACCCACACAAGCCCCGTGCAAATCCGCACGATGCTGAGCCAAAAGCCGCCCATCCGCATCATCGCCCCCGGCCGCACGTTTCGTTCAGATTCAGACATGACGCATACGCCGATGTTCAACCAAGTTGAGGGGCTGGTGATCGATGAGGTTTCACACCTGGGAAATCTCAAATGGCTCTTGGAAGAATTCTGCAAAGCCTTTTTCGAAGTGAACGATGTGAAAATGCGTTTCCGCGCCTCGCATTTTCCGTTCACTGAGCCTTCAATGGAAGTGGATATTCAATACGCCCGCGAAGGCGGCCAATTGAAGATTGGCACTGGTGACAAGTGGTTGGAGATTCTTGGCAGCGGCATGGTGCATCCCAATGTCATCAAGGCTGGTGGCCTAGACCCCGACATAGTCCAAGGCTTCGCCTTCGGCATGGGACTTGATCGTCTCGCGATGCTGAAATACGGCATCCCCGATTTACGCGCGTTTTTTGAAAGCGACCTCCGCTGGCTGCGCCACTACGGCTTCCGCAGCCTGCAAGTGCCGACTTTGGCAGGAGGTTTGTCGTGATCGTCCTCGCTCAGACTCTCCCTTCTCCCCTCGCGGGAGAAGTTGTCATGCGTAGCAAGACGATGAGGGGGCGGTTCCACTAACTCTGAACGTCATCACCCAGTCAAACCATACCCCTCATCCGCCCTTCGGGCACCTTCTCCCGCAAGGGGAGAAGGTAAAGGTCATAACAAAATGAAATTCACCCTTTCCTGGCTCAACGAACATCTCGACACCACCGCCTCCCTCGATGAAATTCTTGATGGGCTAATCGGCGCTGGCTTGGAAGTCGAAGAAGTCTCCGACCGCACCAAAGAACTCGCCGCCTTCAAAGTGGCCTATGTTGTTGAAGCCGAAAAACACCCGAACGCCGACAAGCTGAAACTCTGCAAAGTAGAAACCGATGCAGGTATCAAGCAGGTGGTTTGCGGTGCGCCAAATGCACGTGCGGGCATGAAGGCAATTATCGCGTTGCCCGGCGCTGTGATCCCCGCCACGAAAGAGACTTTGCAACTGGGCAGTATTCGCGGCCAAGAATCGCAAGCCATGATGTGTTCAGAGCGTGAGTTGCTGCTCTCGGATGAACACAATGGCATCATTGAAGTGCAAGGCGATTGGCCCGTGGGCACACCCGCCACCGTGGCCCTGGGCCTCAATGACCCGATGATCTATATCAAAGTGACGGCCAACCGCCCCGATGCGCTGGGCGTTTATGGTCTGGCACGTGATCTTGCCGCCAAGGGCTTGGGCAAGCTGAAGCCGCTGAAGGCCGAGCCCGTGAAAGGCACATTCAAATCGCCGATCACTGTTTCGATTGCAGATGACAACAACAGCTGCAAGCTCTTCGTCGGCCGCTATTTCAAAGGTGTGAAAAACGGCCCTTCGCCCAAGTGGTTGCAAGACCAACTTCGCGCCATTGGCCTGCGCCCGATTTCGGCTCTCGTCGACATCACCAACTACATGACCTTCACTTACGCCAGGCCTTTGCACGCGTTCGATGCCGATAAAACCCATGGCAACATCACGGCGCGCATGGCCAAGAACGGTGAAAGCCTTGTGGCGCTGGATGGC
>JAYVCU010000090.1:0-11991 GCA_043749835.1 Hyphomicrobiales bacterium | reverse complement strand
TTCAATCTCGCCAAACAGTGCATTGATGCGTGTGCAAGCCTGTGGATTATCCAGCCGCGCCGGAGCCGTGGCCATGTAGTTATACTTCACATCAGAAATAATCTGGCCAAAGGCGCAGAGGCCGGAGGCAAGTTTGGGCAGAATGATCGTCTTGATCCCCATCTCACGCGCCAATGATGTGATATGCGCAGCCGTTGCACCACCAGCACCTACCAACACAAAGTCACGTGGGTCATAACCACGCTCCACCGACACGCGCCTGATGCCATTGACCATGTTGTTATTGACGATGGTGAACATGCCATAAGCAACCTTCTCAATCGACATGCCCAATTTATCGGCCACACGCTTCACAGCAGCGCGTGCCTTTTCCACATCCAGCGGCAGCTTACCACCGAGCAGACCCGCAGGATTGAGATAGCCCAACACCAAATTCGCATCAGATATCGTGGCTTCAATGCCGCCCTGCCCATAGCACGCAGGTCCCGGCTCAGAGCCTGCAGATTGCGGACCCACCTGCAAAATGCCGTGTGGATCAATCCAACCGATCGAACCACCGCCTGCTCCAAGTGTCTCCACCTGGATCATCGGAACGCCAATGCGGTAGCGCAGAAAATCGACATTCTTGTTGAGATTGGTCTGGCCATCCTTGGTCAAGGTAATGTCGAACGACGTGCCACCCATATCAACGGTGATGACATTCTTTTTCTTGAACGGCGCGCACACATAAAGCCCCGCTTGTGGCGCAGAAGCTGGGCCCGAATTGATCGCATAGACCGAACGATCTGTCATCACTTGGCCTACGGCTAACCCGCCATTGGATTGGAAGTATCGCACCGGTTGCCTGGCACCGTGGGCCTTAAAATAAGTATCCACCGCCGCCACATATTTGCGCATCACAGGTGCCAGATAAGCATTCACCACGGCCGTCGATGTTCGCGTATATTCCCGGATCTGTGGATAGAGTTCACTGCCAACTGTCAAAATCGCATTTGGCAACATCTCGCGCACAATGGCAGCGGCACGTTTTTCATGCGCGGTATTTAGCACCGACCACACAAATGAAATCGCCACAGTTTCTACACCTTCAGCCTTGAACACTTCACAAGCGGCGCGCACGTCTTCCTCATGCATCGCGGTTCGCACCGAACCATTGGAAATCACCCGCTCGCGAACCCCTCTGCGCAAATAGCGCGGCACCAGCATGGTGGCTGCGGGATATTCAGGGTCATAGCGATAGCCGTCTTCCTTATGGCCATTGCGAATTTCAATGGAGTCCTCATGGCCTGCTGTGCAGATCAAACCCGTCTTGCCGCCACGGTGTGTGATCAACGCATTCAGGCCCACCGTGGTGCCATTGATGCAGAAATCACAATTGGAAATGATATCATGAACTGACAATCCAAAGTCATCTGCAATCAATTTCAAACCATTCTCAATGGCCTTGTTCGGGTCAGCGGGTGTGGATAAAGCTTTAAACAGTTTCACTTGTCCAGATGTGCGTTCAGCCACCACAAAATCGGTGAAGGTGCCGCCAGCATCAATGCCTAAACGATATTGTGCTTTCATGTCGGCCTCCCTCAAGTCCGCGCAGCGCGCGTGGCTGGCATATCAACGTCCAATTTTGCAGCATCGGTAAAGACCACGCCGTAATCGCGCCTGGCACCCTCGATGGAAACCAAACCATTCTTCACATCAGAAACCACCTTCTCAATTGGCCTTTCATGGGGATTGCCGTAACCTCCTCCACCGGGATTCATATTGGTGATGGTCTCGCCCGTTTTGATCGATTCCATAATATTGGTGCGCACCACTTCTGTCTGGCCACCGCGCTTAAACTGCACACGCCCCACCTTACTGTCGACCATCGCGGAAACTGCGCCAGCAGCTCCCATAGCTGGAATGCGCCGCCCCTCGCCAAAGCCGATACATAACAAATCCCGGTCCAGCGGTTCCACTTCCCAAGCCGTACCCGAACCGCCGCGGAATTTTCCAGCCCCGCCAGAATCCGTCATCAAAGAATATTTATGAATGATGATCGGATACGAATATTCCAGCAATTCTACATCACCTGATGTCAGCGCACCGAAACAACATTCTGGACCCACAGCATGCCAACCGTCTTGCTGTGGCGTAGCACCGCCACCTGAAATAATCGTGGCCAATACCATGGTCACAAATTCTTCGTTGCTGCGCGTATCCCAACCCGCAATGTTCAAACCATTGGCATGACCCCAGCTCGCCGCCACTTTCGATGGCATGGCTTTTTCAAATGCCAGACGCACGGCATCAGTCAAAGTCTCCATCGGTGTTGTGGTACAATTCATGTGCGGTGCCGGTTCTGCCGCATTGCAGATTGTGCCCTTGGGACCGAAATCCACCGACACACAGCGATAAAGCCCCTCATTATAAGGCGGTGGCAAAGCGGCAAACATCATCAGACCCAAATAAACACCCGAATGCGAATTGCCCTCATAGGAATTAATGAAATAGGGAATCTGCGGCGGGCTTTTAATGACGATGTGGCAGGAGTCTTTTTTAATCGTCACGGTGGCTGTAATATCAAAATCGCCAAAACCATGGCCCGCATCTTCCAGAATCGCCGTGCCCTCATAAGTACCATCAGGCACCGTGGCGATCAGCTGGCGCATATGACGGTCGGCCATATCCAGCAGCTCGTTCACACATGTATCAACTGTTGGCTTGCCATATTTTTCTACCATGGCCAAAAGATTGCGCTCGCCCACTTGGCAAGCGCCAATCAGCGCATTGAAATCTCCCTCTTGGTCTCGCCTGGCGCGCATATTGGTGAGGATCATGTTGAGCACATCGTGTCGCGGCTTGCCCTTGTCCCAAATCTTCACCGGTGGAATGCGCAAACACTCGGCATAGATTTCTTTGGCGGCAGGGTTATAACCCGCAGGCACAGGCCCACCAATGTCGGTCAAATGCCCCTTGCACACCGTCCAATAGACCAGCTTGCCCTTATAAAACACGGGCTTATACATGCACACATCAATGGCATGACTGCCGCCAAAGGCCGGGTCATTATGCAAAATCAAGTCGCCATCATGAATGTCGCCCTCAAAAAATTTGGCCACAGCTTTCATGGCGGGGATCAGCGAGCCCAAATGAATCGGAATATCCTGCCCCTGTAAAATCATCTCAGGTTTCGCGTTAAACAGCGCCGTGGAATAATCATGCGCCAAGTTAAAAACCGAAGACCGCGCCGTCTTCTCCAACGCCAAAGTCATCTCACGCTGCGTGGTTTCGAGAATGCCCCTCACTACAGAAAGCGTGATCGGATTAACTTTAGATTTGCGTGTGGCGGCCATGATGTCCTCTTTGATTTTACCCCAAAAGGGAAACAGATTTCTACTTCATTCCATTTTGTGCTAAAGCCAAAAGCTTGGCTCGGTCTTTCCTTGCTTTCAAAGCCTGCGCCATGGTCACTGCTACAAAGCGTGTTTGAGTGTGTGGTTGTAATTGGCCGATCAAATCCATATCAGCAGAAATCACCGCACCCACCATGAAATAGCCCCCGCCCGAAACTGCGTCCCTATGAAGAACAATAGGTTCTGTGCCGCTGGGAACCTGGATTGAGCCGTAAGGATAACAAGCATCGACAATATTCGATGGATCAGACCCAGCGCCAAAAGGCGGTTCACGCGGCACAAAATCCAGCGGTCGTCCACCTTTGAAGCGATAACCAATACGGTCAGCTTCGGGTGCCACCTTCCATGTGTCCTCCAAAAAATGTTTGCCCGCTTCAGCCGTAATCCGGTGCCAATAAAGCCCAGGCAGCATACGAAGCTCGGCCGGAGTGCTGGTAAGCCCGCGCAGTTTTTCGGCAACACTGCGGCCTTCCTTGGCACCCTTGCCCTTGCCAATCGGCAGCTTGTCACCTTCCGCCAGTTTGCGCCCCTGATAACCACCCAGCGCACCGAGTGTGTAAGTCGAGCGCGATCCCAGCACCACCGGAACATTAATCCCCCCGGAGATGGCGATATAAGCGCGAGCACCCTTTTTCAGATAATCAAAAGACAGAACCTGTCCCTTCTTCACTTTAAAAGAAGTCCAGGTTTCGCGGACTTCACCATCCAGCTTCGGCGGAAGCTCGGCCCCCGTCACGGCCACTGTGGCATCAACGCTAAACTCCAGCTCCGGCCCCATGAATACGGCTTCAAGAACTGCAGCGCCTTCGTTGTTGCCTACAAGAAGATTAGCCGCCGCGAGCGCATACCTGTCCATGCCGCCTGAAATCGGAATGCCGATGTGATAATACCCAGGCCGGCCTAAATCCTGCACCGTGGTGGAAAGGCCAGGCTTCAAAACTTTAACGACCATTTAAAGCCCCCACCAGTTTTGCATTGTAACCATCAATATTTTTTTGGAAATCAGCCAGAGAGAACGTTACATCCTTCATGCGCGGCATAAATTTGCCCTTATCCACGTCAATCACCGTCTGATCATATTCAGCGCGGTCAATCGGTTTCCATTTTACAATGTCGCCGGGCTTGAACAGACACATAAAATCTTTCAGATATTTAATCTTCTGATTGGGATCATAAATCGGCATTGGCGTGATACCAAACATTTGATAGCCACCAGCACCCCGCACTGAATAGATGCAGCCAAAGCAACCACCATGGCCTACTGTCAGCCTTGGCGTATCAGTGCGAGGCCGCAAATATTTGGGTGATTGAATTTGGCGCTGGCGCTCCACCATTTGATAAAGAAACGGCAGGCCCGCCACAAACCCCACCATGGATACAAACCATGGCGCGCTCGAATGCGCCTTCACAAATCCATCAATCCCGTCGAGATGATTGATTCGTGCTGTATATTCAATATCGGTGGACGTCGGATCTTGGTGGCGTTCGCGAAATTTCATTAGAGTTTCATGCGTCCACGGATCATTGTATAAAACTGGAATTTCAATGATGCGAGTCTTCAAAATAGATTTAGATTTGTTTGCCACTTTCTCTATGGCTTTAAGCTCTTTCATCATATCCGAAGGCTTGATCACATCAGGATCAAACTTGATTTGAAACGAGGCATTGGCCGGGCAGATTTCTGTGACACCCTTGATCTTGGCTTTCTTCACGGCTGTTGTAATCGACAGTGATTTAAAAAAAGCCTCGAGAGACATTTCTTCGTCGCACTCCACGAAAATATGTTCATCACCGCCGAATGAATATCTGGTTTTCATTTATGGGCCCCTTCCGTCATGAAACTAATCGTCCTGCATTTTGCTCCAGCCAGGGCTCAAGCCAGCGGGTGTGAAAATTCGCAAGCTGCACATCAGCATCTGCCGCCAGCAATTGGTGCAGAGGCTTGGTGGTTTTGATGCCACCAACTTCGAGATCATTTAAAGCCCGCGCCATCAGTGCAATAGCCTCAGCCCGCGTCTCTGCCCATACAATCAGTTTGCCCAGTAATGAATCATAAAAGGGTGGCACCTGATAGCCTTCAAACAACATGGTATCAAAACGTATGCCCTCACCATTTGGAATTTTGAGCGTTGTGATTGCACCGGGATTGGGCATAAAATTTTTCGCCGGGTCTTCTGCATTGATACGCACTTCAATGGCGTGGCCCTTCATCGTCACGTCGGCCTGCTTGAAGCGCAAGGGCTCACCTCCTGCAATGCGGATCATCTCTTGCACCAGATCAAGGCCAGTGATCATTTCGGTGACCGGGTGCTCGACCTGAATGCGTGTATTCATTTCGATGAAATAGAATTCTTGGGTTTTATCGTCGTAGAGATATTCTAAGGTTCCAGCGCCGGAATAATGCACCGCCTCGGCCAATCCAACAGCGGACTTACATAGCTTCTCGCGCACAGCTTGTGGCAATACAGCAGACGGTGCTTCTTCCCACACTTTTTGGCGCCGACGCTGAAGAGAACATTCCCTTTCAAAACAATGAATTGCGCTTTTTCCATCGCCTAAAATCTGAACTTCAATGTGCCGCGCTTTTTCAATCACTTTTTCGAGATAAAGCCCACCATCACCGAATGCCGCTTGCGCTTCAGCACTGGCTTGCGGCATCAGCTGTTCGAACTCTTTCATATTCTGCGCAATGCGAATGCCGCGCCCGCCGCCGCCAGCTGCGGCTTTGATCATAATTGGAAAGCCAATCTTGCCCGCCAAAGCGCGGGCCTCATTCAAATCATCAATGCGGCCATTTGAACCTGGCACACAAGGAACCCCTGCCGCCGTGGCAGCGTTACGTGCCGCAACCTTGTCGCCCATGGTACGAATGGCATCGCCAGAGGGACCTACAAATATCAAACCCGCCGCCACCACAGCATCGGCAAAGCCCGCATTCTCTGCCAGAAAGCCATAGCCGGGATGAACTGCATCAGCACCTGTCTGTTTGGCCGCCACTATGATATTCGCCATATTCAAATACGATTTCGCCGCATGGGGCGGGCCGATGTTCACCGCTTCGTCAGCCATTTTAACCGCCAGCGAATCTACATCCGCCGCACTGTAAACTTGCACTGTCTTAATCCCAAGCGCCTTGGCGGCGCGAATAATGCGCACTGCGATCTCGCCCCGATTGGCAATCAGCAGCTTGGAAATTGGCATCGCTTAATCCATCTCAAGCAAAACTTGGCCCGCCATCACCGGTTCTTCATTCTCGGCAACAAAGCTTTTAATCTTGCCCGACACTTCAGCTTTCACTTCATTAAACGTCTTCATCACTTCAATCAGCCCAATCACATCACCCACCGCTACAGCATCGCCCTCAGATTTATAATCAGGCTTATCGGGTGCAGGCCTGCGATAAAAAGTTCCGGGCAAGGGCGATATAATTTGCTTGGCCATCATATTCCTCATTCAATCTAAATAGTGTTTTACAGCGGCGCGCACCGCCTTGACCAGTTCCACCGCGTTAGGCGTATCCGAATGCACACAAATCGAGTCGGCGCGCACTTTAACATCAATGCCAGCAATGGTGCGCACAACGCCTTGCGTTACCGCGCGCAAACACTTTTTAGCTACGCGCACAGGATCTTCGGCCGCGTGATCGCGCGTGATAATAAGTCCGCCTGCTTCATTATAATCAAGATCAGCATAAACCTCAGAGACGAGCTTGTGCCCGCGCTCTAAATATATTTTCTCGTGACAGGTGTTGATCATGCCCAGCAACGGCACTTTAAAAATATCAGCAGCATCACACACCGCATGCGCCATTTCTTCCATGCGCGCCGCCATACCATAAAGCGAACCATGCGGTTTAATATGACTGAGCGTCATACCCTCAGCTTCGAGAAAGCCTTTCAGTGCCCCCACCTGATAAATAATGCAGTTAGTCAACTCATCGCGGCTGATCTTCATTTCACGGCGGCCAAAGCCTTGGAGATCGGGTAGCGATGGATGCGCGCCCGCCTTCACGCCGTGCTGCTTGGCCAGCTGCACAGTGGTGCGCATATGATTGAAGTCAGAACCATGAAACCCGCAAGCAATATTGGCCAGATCAATATGCGGCATGATGCCAGCATCATCGCCTAATTTATAAAGCCCGAACCCTTCGCCCATGTCGCAGTTGATTACTGTCACTGCAAGCTCCTTCGTTTGCAATTCATAGTTTGCAGGATTCTAAGACTTTGTAAAATCCAAATTTTATCGGCTTGGCAATGCCAATAGCGGCACCCTCAACTTAATTGTTTAAAGCGACACACCTTTGGTTATGTCACCGCAGATTACCAAATGGGTGCGTGTTGTAAAACGTGACGCCTAGGACGCAAGAAACACGATGCAACAAGCGATTTCATCTGGCATAGCCATGCGTTCGGTTGAATTTAGCGACTTGGCTGTTTCGAATAAGCCCGGCTTGTTCGTTTGAATCATTTGTGCTTTGCCCTTGCCTCGCCGGACCTGCCAGTGCAAACCCCAGTGACTTCAGCAACCACATTGGAGAAAACACATGTCACGCGTGATCGACCTCAGCCTTTTGATCGAAGATAATATGCCCGCCCACAAATTATTCCAGCGGCCGATTTATACGGTACATATGAGTCATGAAAGTGCCAAGGCATTCAACCTCGGCGTCCCTGGCGATGCCATGACCTTCCAAACCAACTTTGTAGCCATGATCGATCATGTTGGAACCCATGTCGATGCCTTTCGCCATGTGAACCCCAATGGGCAGTCCGTCGATGAGATGGCACTGGATACTTTTATGGGCAAGGCGGTGTGCTTTGATCTGCGCCATGTGGCCGATCTTAGCGAAATTACCGTCAAGGATATGGAAGCGGCCGAGAAAAAAAGTGGCGTGACAGTTAATGGTCACATCGTTCTTCTCTGCACGGGTTTTCACAAGCGCAACTATCCTTCTCTCGACAGTGTCTGGAAAAATCCGCTGTTGACGGTGGAGGCCACGCGCTGGCTCCATGACCGCAAGTCCAAGATGCATGGCGTCGAGGGACCTTCAACGGACAAACCCACTGACAATATCTTTGCACAACATCGCCTATGCCGCGACCTTGGTATTTCCCATTGGGAATGGCTGGTCAATCTCGAGGAACTCCTAGACAAGCAAGAGTTTCAGTTCTTTGGTGTGCCGCTGAAATTCAAGGGCGGCTCGGGCTCGCCAGTTCGTGCTTTCGCCATTGTCGGCGATTGACACTCTAATGTCTGCCGAGTTCGACATGATGACTGCCATGGAACTCAGGCAGCGCATCACCAGCCGGGAGATAACTCCTGTTGACTTAACGCGCCGGGCTCTCGACAAGGCGGAGGCCACGCAGAAGACGCTCAACTGCTTTTCCGTATTGGCACCTGAAGCAGCGCTCGCTGCAGCAAAAAAAGCAGAGCAAGCGGTAATGAAGGGTGATGTTCTTGGACTACTTCATGGCTTGCCCTTCTCGGCCAAGGACCTCATTGCGGTGGCAGGCCTTCCCTATATGTCCGGATCGCGAACCATGGAGGCAAATATCGGCACGGTGGATGCGCCTGCCGTGGCACGAGCCAAGGGTGCGGGCGCCATCTTGATCGGCAAGACCACGACAAGTGAGTTTGGCTGCAAGCCTGTGGGCGACAGTCCGCTGACCGGCATTACGCGACATCCCTGGAACCTCGCCAAGACGCCTGGTGGATCGAGTGCAGGCTGTGCTGCCTCAGTTGCCGCTGGTATTACGCCTTTCGCCCTCGGAACTGACGGCGGCGGTTCAATTCGGATCCCCGCAGCCTTTACTGGCACCTTTGGCTTTAAGGCGAATTTCGGCCGGGTGCCCGTGTGGCCCACATCGGCAACGCCGACACTTGCCCATGTATGCCCACTCGCCCGCAATGTTGAAGATGCAGCCCTCCTGCTGACAGCTATTTCCGGCTATGATGGCCGCGATCCCGCGTCAATTGCTGGTCCAGTACCCGATTTCCTTGGGGCTTGTAACGCTCCGGTAAAAGGCATGCGCATTGCTTGGAGCCCGACCTTGGGCTTTGCCCGGCCCACGCCCGAAGTCGTGGAGATATGTGCTGCGGCGGCCCAACAATTGGGGGCGCTTGGCTGTAAGATTGAGTTGGTTGACGAGGTCTTCGCGCAAGATCCAGCCGATCTTTGGACTGCTGAGTTTTATGCTGGTGTCGGCACGCGCCTCAGGAGTTTTGTCGAAACCCAGCGCGAGCTCCTCGACCCCGCTGTGGCCCTGGTTCTTGAAGCAGCTCTCCGGCAAGATATGCGCAGCTACTATGAGAAGGTGTTCGAGCGTTACGCCTTCCGCGAAATAGCCCGGGAATTCTTCGAACGTTACGATCTCTTACTCAGCCCGGTCTTGCCAGTATCGTCGCTTGATATCTGCAAGGATATTCCAGATCACTTGGCAGATCGGAATTTGGTGTCTTGGATTTTCTATACCTATCCTTTTAACCTTACTGGCCAGCCTTCTGCTTCCATCTGCGCGGGAATAGCTGCAGATGGTATGCCAGTGGGCTTGCAAATCACCGCTCGCTGCAACATGGAAACCGATGTCTTTAGAGCTTCAGCAGCTTTCGAAAGGCTGCAACCAATGGGATACAACATCCGCAAGCATTGACCGGGTATTTCATGCAGGTTCGATCGTTAAGGTGACGATGCACTTCATTTCATATTACTTTCACCATTTATCTAGAATGAAACTTTATCCGCACCCTTGAGTTCAAGGATGGCGCGGGCTTCGTCCGGCGTGGCCACTTCCATGCCCATGCCTTCGATGATCTTGCGTGCCAATGTTACGTGTTCGGCATTTGAAGTTGCCAGTTTGCCCCTGCCTGCCCACAGACTGTCTTCCAAGCCGACGCGAATATTGCCACCAAGTGCTGCGGCCTGAGCTGCAATGCGCAGTTGGCTAGCACCGGCACCTAGCACAGACCACCGGAACGTGTCACCGAACAGGCGGTCGGCAGTCCGCTTCATATGTGCAACATCTTCCGGATGATTTCCGATGCCCCCCAGCAAACCAAATACCGATTGCACAAAAAATGGCGGCTTCACCAAACCTCGGTCCGCAAAATGCGCAAGATTATAGAGATGAGACGTGTCATAGCATTCAAATTCGAAGCGCGTTCCATTGTCGTAACAAGTCTGCAGAATAAATTCGATGTCCTTGAAGCTATTGCGGAACACCAAATCTTTAGTGGCTTCCAGATGGGGCTTTTCCCAATCGAACTTGAAAGTTTTGTACTTGTCGACAAGTTGGTACAGCCCAAAATTCATTGAGCCCATATTGAGTGAGGCGACCTCGGGTTTGAATGTGGCCGCTGGCTTAACCCGTTCTTCCACTTTCATAAAAGGACTGCCGCCAGTTGTGATGTTAACAACTGCGTTAGTGGCCTGTTTGATGCGCGGCAAAAATTTAGCAAAACCTTCCGGGGTCTGGTCAGGCTGGCCGGTTTCTGGATTGCGCGCATGCAGATGAAGTATGGCCGCACCAGCTTCAGCTGCCGCAATCGACTCCCTGGCTATTTCGTCTGGCGTGATCGGCAAATAGCGCGACATTGTCGGTGTGTGAATAGCACCTGTGATCGCGCAAGTGATGATCACCTTGCCTTTTGGTATCGTCATTTTCCGATCTCCCTATCGGCGTTTCGTTTGTGTGCAGCGAGTGCCATCAGCCGCTTGTCTCGCCATACGTGACGCTGCAGAAGCTCTTCTGCGGGCAACAGCTTTCTCCGGTCATCTTCGATGGTGGTCATCACTTCTCCAGTCCAGTTGACACGGTGCAGCATCTGCGGAAAGATGTTGGCGTATATTCCTTGGTAGCGCTCAGCATAGTCACGAATGCCGCCGGGGGCATTGAGATCAATGGTTTCAAAGGGACCCATGAATGACCAACGCAGAGCCAAACCGTCGCGAATGCCAATGTCGACATCTTCAACACTTGCATAGCCTTCAGCAACCAATCGAAATGCTTCTTCGAGGAGCGCGCCCTGCATGCGGTTCATGATGAAGCCATCAAGTTCCTTCTTCATCACCAAGGGGGCGTGCCCAGCAGCAATAAGGAACTGGCGTGTGCGCTCAACCGTTTCGACCGTTGTCCAAGGTGCAGGGACCACTTCGACAGCAGGAATGAGATAAGGTGGGTTGAGGGGATGCACGATGACGCAGCGCCCGCGACCTTTCAGATCTTTAGTGAAGCGCGACGGCAGCAAAGCGGAAGTTGAACTCGCAAGAACAGCGTCCGGGTGGGCCGCCGCATCAAGTTGCTCGAAGACTTTGATCTTCGTTTCTAATATCTCGGGGGTATTTTCTTGAACATGCATGGCATCTGCGAGTGCAGCTTGTAAGGTTTTGGCAACGGATATACGCGCCATGACAGCAGAAGCAGTTTGACCATTGAGAAGATCATTCATGGCCAAGCCATCGAGCACACTCGATATGTAGCTGATAGCCTTATGTACTGCCCCATCGGCCTGGTCCCACAAGCAAACTTTGGAACCGGCCCGTGCAAAGGATATGGCCCATGCGCGGCCGATGAACCCTGTGCCAATAACCGCCGTATTC
>JAYVCU010000089.1:0-9482 GCA_043749835.1 Hyphomicrobiales bacterium | reverse complement strand
TTCTCCAGCCGCGTGACGGGCGATGATTTTGATGCCGGTGAGTGCGGCGAGGCCGACTACAAACATTTACGTGATGTGGTAGAAGGTACGGTTCGTGAGCAGGCGCTGATTGACGTAACCCTTGATAAGCAGCTGGACAAAGCCTGGCCGATCCACCGGATCAATGCCATTTTACGCGCCGTGCTGCGGGCCGGCGCCTTTGAAATTATGTTTAAAGATAATGTGCCTGCAAAAGTCGCCATCAATGAATATGTGAATGTGGCCTCAGCTTTTTTTGACACGGAAGAACCTGCCTTGGCCAATGCTGTGCTCAATGCACTGGCAAGAGCACGGCGGCCGCAGGAGTTCACCACGTGAATGCACTCAAAGGCCGCGGCACGATTTTATTACTGGCCTTGGCCCAAGCTACTTATGCCTGTTCAGTTCTTATTGTCTTTTCCTCCGCCAGCCTTGTTGGCCTTACCATCGCGCCTTTTCGCAGCTTGGCCACAATACCGATTACTGCGTTTGTAGTGGGATCAATGTTGGCAACAGTTCCGGCTTCCATGTTGATGCGCAAATGGGGACGAAAACCGGTTTTCCTGGGTGGCGCTGCATCGGCCGTTGTGGGATCACTGATTGCCACGTGGGCTATATTCAACAGCAGTTTCACCGGATTTTGTCTAGGCACTTTATTACAGGGTGTGTTTCAGGCCACCTCAAGTTTCAACAGCTTTGCCGCAACTGAAGTGGCAAGGCCAGAAGATAAAGCGCTGAGTATTTCATGGGTTCTTACCGGCGGCGTAATCTCGGCTGTAGCAGGCGCTTACATCGCCAGGCACACAGCACATCTTTATGAGCCTTATGCTTTTGCGGGAAGCTATATGGCCGCCGCCATGCTGGCAATGGTGGCCATTGGCATAATCCTCACTATGCAGCTGCCTATGCCGAAGGCCGCAGAAATATCCGGGCCGCAGCGTAGCTGGCCGGAACTGCTGCGCCAACGCAAACTGGTGGTGGCTATGGCTGCGGCGATTGTATCCTACGGCCTTATGAGCCTGATGATGACAGCAGCCCCGGTGGCCATGAAAGACTGTGGCTTCACCACAGATGATGGAACATTTGTTATTCAATGGCATGTGCTGGGAATGTTTGTACCAAGCTTCTTTACTGGCTTTTTGA
Organism: Hyphomicrobiales bacterium; assembly: GCA_043749835.1. Classification (GTDB taxonomy): domain Bacteria; phylum Pseudomonadota; class Alphaproteobacteria; order Rhizobiales; family Aestuariivirgaceae; genus Aestuariivirga. The sequence continues at coordinate 8,321 of JAYVCU010000089.1, read as the reverse complement.
TCAAGCGCTTTGGCGTGAACCTTGTCACATCTGTGGGTCTTGGCATTTTAATTGTGGCAGGGGTCACGGCCCTGTCCGGTATTTCGTTCACCCATTTCACAGCGGCCTTGGTGCTCCTCGGCCTCGGTTGGAATTTTGGATTTATTGGCGGTACAACTTTATTGACCGAATGTTACACGCCGTCCGAGCGTTCCAAAGTGCAAGGCGTAAATAACTTTGCCATCTCAGCCATTCAATCCGTGGCCACGCTTGCTTCTGGCGCAATGCTTACATTTTTGGGCTGGGCTTCCGTGCCACTGCTCGTCATGCCAGCGGCACTTGCAATGCTTGCTTTGATCAGCTGGGGCGCCGCGCGCCGCGTTGTTACTGTTTAAGGTCCGAAACTGCTGCGTCCTGTTGGACCGGGACAATTTGCTCTGGCAATTTTATAAAACTGAAATCTGAAAAATCGACGATCTTAAATCCACCGCCGATGAAAACAGTTGCGATGCATTGCCAGGGGTTGAGGGCAACTTCGGTTGTTGCAACAAAAGTTTCCTTGTCTGCTGGCAAGCCCACGGTGTTGCCAGCCTGATCTTTTTTGAAATCAAAGTTGAGTTGATAGTTAGGTGACGACGATCCGAAGGCTGATTCAAAATGCAGATAGATGAAGGGTCCCGGAAGTTTTGGGTTTTTTGCAATACCTGAAATCGGCAAATACTCAGCATGATGCGGATTGTGTCGCCGCTCTGTACCCAAGGTGTAGTTTGTGATGTTCATGCCGGTAAACTCAAAATCTAACGTGCATGGCTGCAAAAGACTGCGGTGTTGAGCTGATGCGTACCAAATTTCCAATGCATCACCTGTATCTTCGGAACTGGAGGAATCGCTTTCCTCATCTGTTTTAGCATCTGTTTTTTTCACTTTTTCAGCGCTGATAATTGATCCATTCGAAACGGCGACGAAGCGACCCTCATTCAGAACAAAATGCCCAACGGCAAGCGATTGGAAGGCACCCCAAAAGAACGAATATATGATAGCCGCACCAAAACTGGAGCCGACAATGAGTTCAATGATTCGGTCAATGCGACCGCGAAAACCACGGCCCCGATTTTCCGGGTTTTCCTGATCAGACAAACGCACACCTTTGTAATTTAGGTTTTGATTTCCGCATACAATTTTCTTCAGCAGCTATTTCTAATCTACGATTAGTAAGAGCCACTGGGCACACGATTTGACAATACAAGATTAAGTTACCGTGCAACACAATGTTGCAACGCTCCACCCACGAATAGTTCATAAACATACAACTTACACGTGGAAAGATTGTTCCTGCGTTTTTAACATCAAATTTCTGCGTAACGCCCTTCATTTACCTCAAACCGCTAACCTCAAATCCTCGTTGCAAAAGTTTCCAAATTTTGGCACTGAGAGAAATCCTTCAGCACCACGCTCGTGAAGCGTGATTCCTAGTGGGTCGAGTATTTTGTTCTCGTCCACCGCGGCCATCGTCCCCTTGGTGCTGGGCAACAAAATCTTTGAGGGAAAATCATGAATTCAACACTTTGGTTTATCGTAGTGGCAGGGCTGCTGTCCGTTGTCTACGGTATCTTCACCACCCAGCGCCTGATGGCGGCCGACGCGGGCTCGGCGCGTATGCAGGAAATTTCTGCGGCCGTGCGCGAGGGTGCTCAGGCTTATTTAAAAAGACAATACACGACCATCGCCTATGTGGGCGTGGCGATTTTCGTTTTGGCGTTTATTTTGCTCGGCAGATACTCGGCTATGGGTTTTGCCATTGGTGCCATTCTGTCTGGCCTTGCAGGCTTCATTGGCATGAATGTTTCGGTGCGGGCCAACGTGCGCGTGGCGCAGGCTGCAACGAAGTCACTCGCGGGCGGTTTGGACCTTGCATTTAAAGCGGGCGCCGTGACCGGCTTGCTGGTTGCAGGCCTTGGCCTCTTAGGTGTGACGCTTTATTTCGGCTTTCTGACTAACACATTGCAGATGGACCCAACCAGCCGCACTGTAATTGACGCACTTGTTGCTCTCTCATTCGGCGCTTCATTGATTTCGATTTTTGCGCGTCTCGGCGGCGGCATCTTTACCAAAGGTGCTGACGTAGGAGGCGATATGGTTGGCAAAGTTGAAGCGGGAATCCCCGAGGATGATCCAAGAAACCCCGCCACCATTGCTGATAACGTGGGCGACAATGTAGGCGACTGCGCTGGCATGGCCGCTGACTTGTTTGAAACTTATGTGGTGACAACTGTGGCCACCATGGTTCTGGCTGCCATTGTGCTTCCCGATACCATGAAACTGGCCGGAATGATCCTGCCGCTGGCCATCGGCGGCGCCTGTGTGATTACCTCAATCATTGGCACGTTCTTTGTAAAGCTTGGCCCATCCAACAACATCATGGGAGCTTTGTATAAGGGCATCATTGCCACGGGTGCGTTTTCGCTCGCCGCTTTATATCCAGTGATCGCTTATATGTTTGGTGACATGCATGCAGACCTTGGTGGCTTCACGCCAACAAGCCTGTTTTATTGTGGCATTGCAGGATTGGTCATCACCGGTTTGTTGATCTGGATTACTGAATATTATACCGCCACGGGCAAGCGTCCGGTCAACTCCATCGCTGAAGCATCCATCACTGGCCACGGCACAAACGTGATTCAGGGACTTGCTGTTTCGATGGAAGCGACCGCCATTCCGGCACTCATTATCATTGCAGGCATTTTGGTAACTTACAACCTGGCGGGCCTGTTCGGCATCGCCGTTGCTGTGACTACAATGCTGGCTTTGGCTGGCATGGTTGTAGCACTTGATGCCTTTGGCCCGGTAACCGACAACGCCGGCGGTATTGCTGAAATGGCGGGGCTTCCCAAAGAAGTGCGCCACAACACCGACGCGCTTGATGCAGTGGGTAACACCACCAAGGCCGTAACCAAGGGCTATGCCATTGGTTCCGCTGGTTTGGGTGCACTCGTATTGTTTGCGGCTTACACGCAAGATTTGAAGTTCTTCGCGGCGCACGCAGCGCCGGGCAGCTTCTTTGAAAATGTGAATGTAACCTTCGATCTCTCATCGCCTTACGTGGTGGTGGGCTTGCTGTTCGGTGGCCTGTTGCCTTATCTCTTCGGCGGCATGTCAATGACCGCTGTGGGCCGCGCTGCACAAGCCGTTGTGGTAGAAGTGCGCCGCCAATTCCGCGATGACCCAGGTATCATGAAAGGCACATCCAAGCCTGATTATGCCCGCGCTGTGGATTTGCTCACCAAAGCTGCAATCAAGGAAATGATTATTCCTTCGATGTTGCCGGTGTTCTCACCCATTGTGGTGTTTGTCGTGATCAACATGATCGCCGGCAAAGCCCAGGCCTTCTCGGCGGTGGGCGCCATGCTGATGGGCGTGATCGTGACGGGCCTGTTTGTAGCGATCTCGATGACAGCAGGCGGCGGCGCCTGGGACAATGCCAAGAAAAGCTTCGAAGACGGCTTTGTTGATTCCCATGGCGTGAAACATTTGAAGGGTTCAGAAGCCCACAAAGCGTCTGTCACCGGAGACACCGTAGGCGACCCCTACAAAGACACCGCCGGGCCTGCTGTTAATCCGATGATCAAGATCACCAACATCATGGCGCTGCTTTTGCTGGCGGTGCTGGCGGGGCATTGAAAGAACCCTCACCCTGAGGTGCTGAGCAAGCGGCCTCGAAGGGTCGGCAACCACAAGTTCAAAGGCCAGAGTGATATCTCCGGCCTTTTCCAATTAATTCGACTTCAAATAAAACTCGACCAGCGCTTCGCTTGCGACTTTACGCAGACGCTCGTTAATTCTTCTAATTTGATAAGTACCTCGAAACGATTTTCCAGTGAAAACATTTGCGCTTTTGTTAGCATAGGTGCGAAACGTCCAATGCTTATGGTCATCGGCAATAGTATCAAAGCTGCGAACACGATTGATCTTTTGGACAGTATTTTTGAGCTGCTCTTGAAAGCGGGATTGCATTTCAACAAGTGGCAATCCACTTCTCTCAGCAACAAACCGCCGAGCTTCTGACTTAGCAAGTTTTGTAAGTTTTCTATTCAAATTTGATATCGTAGAATCTCGAAAATATACGTTTTTACCGTCGAAGCGAAATCCGAGGTAGTCGAGTCCGTTTAGATTGACTCGGCCTTTTTTTATCTCATTTGCAATTGTTGCCAGAGACTCATTTGATTTTGGATCAATACCCTGTTTGACCATATCAGCGATGACAGTTTTTGAAATTTCTGTTTTGGAGTTGCCGTCAAAAATTATTCGATACCCTTGCCGATTGTCGGCTCTGTAAAATTCGAGTATTGTAGATTTAGATTTTCCAATCCGAAGCTTGCTTCCGTATTTCTCAATCTGTGTTCGGACATATTCCTCTACAACCATCGGATCGTTGTTTGCGGCGGGAACCACTAGAAAAATGTCATCTGAGTAGCGCATATATGAGCCACCCAGACCGTTTATGTAGGCCTGTATTTCGATGTCAAAATCGAGCAAATAGAGATTGGCCAGCAAGTCGGATATTGGCGACCCTTGGGGGATACCTCTGCTCTCGGTGTTTACTTGGATTATATTTTCACTACCGTCACCGCCTGCAACCTTCTGCCTAAATTCCTGAGGCGTGCAAAGTTGAGTAAGTGTACGATGGTGAGGTTTTGTGTAACCGACATGCGGTTTCCCATTTTTAGCTTTTGTGTCTAGTGGGCCGACCAAACCAAGTCGCTTAAAGACTTTTAACTTGTCCACATGTGAGTACTTGGTAATTGCCCTAAAAACCTGAAAGTGATCATCGGGGATTCGATTTTTACCAAGCAGTTTACCCCAAGCGGTTTGCAAGTTCTTATGATCAATATTTTGGAAAAATTTGCTGATATCAAGTGTTATGGCAAAGCAATCCCCTAGCCTAACAATCTCATCAATAGCTTGGCGCGCGAAATGGATGTTGCACTTACCGCGTTGCGATTCAGGGTCGATGATTTTGCGATACGCAACGACATTTGCAGACAGACCGCGTTCTTTGAGAATTTTTTCGTAAGGCTCTGATAATAATTCGCGATACCGCATAAAGATGTAGGAATCCGCTCGTGCAGCGTAACTTATGGGCCGATCTTTTCGTAGGCCTTTTTCGCCAGCTTCGGCAAATTTTGTCCAACCAGAGATGTAAGTTATGAATGGATAGAAGAAGTGTTGTGCAACTCTCACAGGATCGTTCGCCAACTGGCTTGCCGCTTCGATTGATAATTCTTTGTCGAAATGCGGATATTTTTTAATTTTATTTTTTGGCAGTGTCCAAGCAGCCATTTTAAGTTCTCTTATGCGAGAGCGGGACAAGGCCTACAGCGTATGTAGATATGCCCGTCCCGCACCATTGCATTAACTGCGACGCTTACAATCGAGATAATAGTGTATACTGTAGATGTGCCGATATTCGGTCACCTCAGCTTATTAAACCAGCCAAATTGGAGTTTCACGATGTTAATCGCTCACGCAACAATTCTGATCTTGGTCAACATCAGCCTTGACAGCATCAAGTTCAACTCGGCCCCCTCAGGTAGATAATCATCAAGGCAGATCGCCGCTGGACCATTCCAATCGGCCCAAGTTACTTGGGAATGAAATGTGGCAATTCAAGTACAAAACAAATTAAATTAACAAAAAATCTACTGTTATTTTATGCCGTCTCACTTCTTCCCACTCACCGCGTGTTCCAACGCGGCGCGGATGAAGCGTTGATAGGGCATGCCCGTGGCCTTGACCCCCTTGCGCACTGCTTTTAACAGGTTTGATGGCACGGTAAAGCTCAGCCGCGCATTTTTTGACAGATGCTCGTATTGCAAATCATTTTCGCGATTGTGCGTCATTGAGCAACCAAAGGATTGCGCGTTTTCAGCGCAGGAAATTTCAGAAAATCACGGTCAGCCGTCCACAGTTCACTAACCCCGTGCTGCAAGCAAATTGCCGCGATGCGTGCGTCATGAATTTGCGGGCCAGTTGTCAAACCAGTTTCAGCGAGGCTTTTAAGTTCGGCCCAATAGCCCGTTTGCTCCGAAAGCAGTTGCACCTGTGGCGAATTCATCCAGGCCTCTGCCTGCGTCAACGCTTCGCCAAGGGTTGAGCCGGGCTGATAGATGCGTTTGTTGGTGGAGACGGAAATGAACTCATGCAGGCAGGGCCAAGCAATGGCCCATGCCGCTTTGCCTTCAGCCAAAGCCTTCAACAATCGCGCAGCAGGCCTGTGCCACTGCGAGTCGCGTCGATGGGCGTAAACCAGGATATTTGTATCAACGGCAATCACCTGTTGCGGTCTTCATAAGCTGCCTCTCGGAATTTGTCCCATGACGCACCTTCGAATTCTGGGGTTAGCCCTCCACCGCCGACCGATCCATCTTGCAGAACGAAAGGCTTGGCCCTTTGTCGCTCAGCCAGAACTTTTTGCAGGCCCTCACTGACTAAGGCTTTCAGCGTGGTTTTTTCACGCGCCGCAACTGCTTGGGCCTGAATTAGCAATGCGTCTGGAATATGTATGGTTGTTTTCATATGGCTAGCCATATCATATTTTCAAACCGAGGTCAAAGTTGCCTACTTCCCACTCATCTTCTTAAACTCCGCCGGATAGCGGTCGCCGACGACGGTGATGGCTTCCGCCGCTTTACGTATGGATTGCAGTTTATCACTTGAAAGGTTCACGTCCAATGATCCGATGTTTTCCTCCAACCGCGAAATTTTGCGCGTGCCTGGAATGGGTGCAATCCACGGTTTCTGCGCCAGCAGCCAAGCCAGTGCGATTTGCGCCGGCGTTACCCCTTTGGACGTGGCGGCATTGACGACAACATCAACCAGCGCTTGATTGGCGGCGCGCGCTGCGCTGGCAAAGCGTGGCGACTGATTGCGAAAATCACCTTCAACAAAGGTTGTTGTGACATCAACAGTGCCAGTGAGAAAACCCTTACCCAAAGGTGCAAAGGGCACCAAGCCAATACCAAGTTCTTCCAGCGCCGGAATCATCTCAACCTCAAGTTCGCGGAACCATAGTGAGTATTCACTTTGCAGCGCGGTGACGGGCTGCACGGCATGGGCTTTACGCAAAGTTGCCACGCTGGCTTCGGATAGGCCGAAATGTTTGACTTTACCTTCGGCGATCAAGTCTTTCACAGTGCCAGCCACCTCTTCAATCGGCACTTCCGGGTCAACACGGTGTTGATAGAGCAGATCAATGGCATCCACGCGCAGGCGTTTGAGTGAGCCCTCCACCACATCGCGGATATGTGCTGGTTTGCTGTTCAAAGCCATCCACGCACCGCCTCATGCGGGATCAGGTTCGAAACCAAACTTGGTGGCTATTACCACGTCACCTTTGAACGGCTGCAACGCTTCGCCCACTAATATTTCATTGTGGTGAGCGCCGTAGACTTCGGCAGTATCGAAGAACGTCACCCCAAGTTCCACGGCCTTGCGAATAACGGCAATCATCTCCATACGGTCTGCTAGTGGGCCAAATCCCGAACTCATGCCCATGCAACCAAGACCCAAGGCCGATACGTTTAAGCCAGATTTACCGAGCTTGCGCATTTCCATGATTAAGACTCCTGCGGTTCAAATATCACATCAGTGTTGCGCGACGAAAGATAGTTCATCACCGCATTGCCAACGCCAGCGGCGGCCACAAGGGCTATGCCGAAGAAGGTAATGACATCAGGCACCTGATTGAAGAACCACCAGCCCAGCACTGTAGCCCAAGCGATATGAGCATAAGTAAACGGCCCTAAAAGTGAAACAGGTGCGCGGGCATAGGCCGCCGTAAACAAAGAATGCCCGATCAACGTGCCTACGCCCAAAGCCAGCATCAACGCGAAATCGGGCCATGGCGGAAAGACATTTGGCATCGTCCATGGCAGTTGAACGCCGTAAAAAATGGAACCCACCAAGCCAACGTAAAACATTAGCGTTTCAGTGCTCTCGGTTTCAGAAAGCAAGCGCGACAGCAGGGGATAAACGACCGCAGTCAGCAGACACAAAAACGAAAACAACAATCCAGTGGAGGAAATATTGGCATGGGGGCGCACAATCAGCAGCAACCCCGCAAAGCCGACGGCGGAGGCCACCCAGCCGAACCACTTCACCTTTTCACCCAAAACCGGCATGGCTAAAAACAGCACGGCTAGTGGCGCAAGGTAAAGTATACTGACTGTCTCAGCCAAGGGCATGGCGCGAAGCGCAAATCCTCCCGTAAGTGAGCCGACCGCCAGTGCCAGAGAGCGAGCAGCGACCAACCATGGGCGCTGGGTGGCAACCAACACCCGGCCATA
>JAYVCU010000088.1:0-3740 GCA_043749835.1 Hyphomicrobiales bacterium | reverse complement strand
GTTCAATTTTTCCAACCAGTGCACGCCTATCAAGTTGAAACCATTCCCGGTATCAAAGACATGGTTGCGAAATTTAGATGACAGTAGCAAATCTTACCGATGTTCTAAATTCAGCACTGGCTGGCCGCTATGCGGTGGCGGGGCTTGTTGTGCTCGGTTGGGAAGATGCGCGGGCGTATGTGGAAGCGGCTGAAGAATTAGGCGTTGCTATCATTCTCCAGGCTGGCCCTGGTTGTCGGGCTTACATGCCCGTACCCATTCTGGGCAAGATGTTCCGCACTTTGGCAGAACAAGCTCGCGTTCCTGTAGTCTGCCACATTGATCATGCCTACACTGCTGAAGAATGTGTTGAAGGTATCGAGCATGGTTTTACCTCGGTTATGATTGATGGCTCGAAATTTGAGATTGAAGCCAACATCGCGCTCACCGCCCGTGTCGCGGAGCTTGCTCACCGGGCTGGCGTTTCAGTCGAGGGCGAGGTTGGTCAAGTTGGCTATGTCACCGGAAAGCCGTCGACACATACATCACCAGAAGATGCCTCGTGCTTTGACCGTCAGAGCGGCGCAGATGCCTTGGCCATTTCAGTTGGCAATGTCCATTTAAACACCAGCGCAACGTCTGAGATTGACATGGCAGCACTACGCCGGATCGAAGCGGTAACCACGCTGCCCCTGGTTGTTCATGGTGGCAGTGGCTTGCCTGCAACTACACGGCAAATGCTGGCTCAAGAAACGCGCATTAAAAAATTCAACATCGGCACCGAACTGCGCATGGCTTTCGGCTCATCTTTGAGAGCTTCACTTAATGAAAGTCCGAACGAATTTGATCGGAACATTCTGCTAGGAAAAACGATTCCGGCCATTAAAAAGGCCTCCATACAGGTTATGGAATCTCTTAGGAGTGGCCAGAATTAGGGGCGTAGGTTCTGTTGGCATTTAGGATTTCCAAATCGGATGAACTCTGAATCAAGCTGTGTACTGGAGTTGGAGGCCAGCAGGGATGGCAAGACGGGAACTCTGGACAGATCAATGGCTTCGGATCAGGTTTTTCTTCCCGGCAAGAAAAGCGATGCGGGCCATTGGCGCGAAATGCCGCTTGAGTTTGGCAACTGGAACAGTGTCTTCCAGCGCTACAACCGATGGTCGAAAAAGATGTTTGGGAGAGTCTTTTCAAGGCTTTGGCCGATGATCCCAACTTTGAAAATGTCATGTTTGCTGCAAACATTGTCCGTCCGCACCAGCATAGCGCCGGGGCGAAAAACAGGGACTTATTGGCAGCCAAACACGCAAGTCGATGGATTGGCATTCATCGCTTGAACCGTAGTGACACCAGCTAAAACGCCAGTCAAGACCGTCAAGCTCACAAGCGCAATCAAAACCCGGCGCAAAAACACTGCATCAGCAACCCCATTAGAAACCATGACTTATCCTCCGTCTTGCACACACAAACTGACCCAATTGAGAATCAATTTAGGCGTGCGATGACTGTCATGAGTAATTAACGGCCTTGCCGCGGATTAGTTTCGTCTCTTTGAATGATATAAAATATATTTTTGAGCTATCGATCAATAAACCCCTGTCACGTGGCCATTACAGATGGGCGCGTCATGCATTCTGTGATGATAACGGGTGGTTCCGATGTGGCAGCGATGGCGAAAATGCCGCCTTAAATGGTGGTAGCCACCATAATACCATTGTCAAAATATCCGTCATAGTAATAACCATTGCCATAATAAAAACGCGGATTGGAAATGATAAAACAACGCCGCTGATCACGCTTAGCCTGTTAACAATCCAGTTTTTTAATCCCTTATCTCCTTCGTCGTTCATGAATTTTCCATTTTCGAGAACGCAGAATGTGGCCTTACAGCGGTGAGATGCAGACTACCAGCGCCTTCTCCCGGCGCCACGCCAGCCGGGACCCCGTGCGAAACTAATGATCAACAGCAAGATCACCGCCCCAATTGTGGCGTTGATGATTGCGGCAACAAGGCCGGTGCCAAGATGAATTCCGAGCTGGGGAAGCAACCAGTGCCCAACAAATGCTCCCAAGATTCCTACGATGAGATCACCGACAATTCCAAAACCTGTGCCTTTGATTATTTGACCCGCCAGCCAGCCTGCAATGAGGCCCACAACTAAAACAACACCAAGGCTTTCGTTTGACATAAGGCCGACTCCATTGTTAGTTTTAACCCAGCTGGCGTGCGCCACCGCCCATCCTTTGTCAATGGCGGCGGGGGCGTATCAATCCAACTATGGACGTTGAGATAATCGACAAAAAATCTGACTCCGATCCTTTTGGTTCTAACAATCCATGATCATCCTTTTTCGGCTGTCATATTGCGTTGACAGACAGCCGTGATTGAACCTGACATTCTAGAGTCGCATTGATCATCCTGGACTCGTTCTCGATTATTTCGCGCTCAGGCAATTTGTCTTCGGCTATTTCGGAACAGTCGCCTGTGATTGACAATGGCATATTTTAGGGTTGTCGTTGCATAAAGCCAAATGGAAGTAATGACTGGCAGCGACCTGCTTGATTTGAGGACCACGTGTGCCTCAAATTTACATCACCGATGGCAGGAACCGATGACCAGCGCTGTGACTTGCCAAGGTCCATCGCACCATCCACACAGCTGAAATTGGAAGAGTGCTCGCCATAGACCATGACACTCCCCTTGCAAGAAACTGACGCTGCCATCCCCCTGACACTTATGACGTCAGCTTTTGCAAGCTGCCTGCAGCGACCCGTTTCAAGGCTGGCCATTCAGGGTATTCCCAAAGGCCGACCAGAAGGAGCAAAAAGCAAACGCCCTGCCCTCAATGATAAGCGCCTCAAAACCATTGTGATCGAAGAGGCCTACCGGACCGTCAAGGTTCGCGACGTGGAACGCAACCTCACCATCCTCATGGCTCAGACTGTTGTACGCACTTTGGCGCTTTCGGCAGTTAAAGGCAGCAACCGTGCCGCGCAGATCTTTACCCGCATTATTCAAACCGTGGAAACAGAAATAAACAATTGCACGAGGGCTGGCTCGGCACGGCGGTCAATTACAAATTGGAAACCATCATCCGTGCATCAGCAAATGTTTCATCAGGGATGAGTGCCGAACGATTGTGTTTGATACTGAACAAGTTGGTAAAGGAGGCACGTGTGTGATAATAATTCCTGCATATTTGAGAGCTTTAATGTTTCCAAAATACCCGTTGTTGTTTGTTTTCTCTTAAGTCACTCATGTGCACCAAATGCTAAAGAAAAGGGTCGCGATAAATTCGAGCCGGAGTTCATATAAGGAGCATCACGCCGTCAACAGACATTGATGCAAACTGATATCACACTCTAAAGGAGAGCAGGAATGGCGAATACGAAGCCTCCACGTGGAGCCCCCCATCCATTGCCAATTAATTATGTGCCACCGTTTGGTCAGCAGTATAAGGTTGTTGATGGTGACACGTGGAAGACTTTAGCCTTTCATTATTTCATCAATCCTGAAACCTTAATCTGGTTCAATTTCAAACGCTCAATACCGACGAGGTTAACTGGTATCTTTACCGCAATGTAGGATGCCGCCGTCAGACACCTGATTTCTTCAACTATGTTTTTAGCACTGTTGACCACCCGGGTTTTATTTATATTCCGCCACCAAAACCTATCGTTTTCCATGACGCAATTGAGGAATGGAATGAAAATAGGGGCAGCGGTACCGATTTGGGCAAAGCGCTGCAGGATGCCGACCG
>JAYVCU010000087.1:0-20634 GCA_043749835.1 Hyphomicrobiales bacterium | reverse complement strand
GGTAAGGTCGATACATTGCAAGGCCTTCACCAACCACGCGGCCTGATATTCCTTTTTCACGGTGCGGCGCGTGGTCAGGGAAGCGGCGCGGCGTTCGGCTGCCGAAGTGTTAACCTGATGGTTTTCAAACCACTGCACAGCCAAGGGCATGGCCTGATTGCGCAAAATTTGATTGTGACCCAGCCCGGTGTTTTTGTGCTGCGTTTCTAACATGCGATCTCTTCCTTCTGTGGCAAGAGTCATCGATTTTGACCAAATAGTCAATCACTGCTGGCGCTGCGGCACTATGACGGAATGAGACACAGCTCCTGCTTGTATATGCTAGAAAGGAAGGCATATCGCGGCCTAGAATGCGATTATTGGAACCTAAGATGATTGCCGAACTTGGTCACTTTGCATTGATCCTATCGTTTATGGTTAGCTTTCTGCAGGCCACGCTGCCGCTTTACGGTGCGCACCGCCAAGATCGCAGCTTAATGGCAATTGGTAGTTTTTCCGCTGTCACCGCATTCACTTTGGTCGCTGTTTCATTTGCGTCTTTGGCTTGGGCTTTCGTCAGCGATGATTTCAGTGTGATGATGGTTGCTGCCAATTCGCAAACCACAAAGCCACTCATCTATAAAATCACGGGCGTGTGGGCAAACCATGAAGGATCGATGTTATTGTGGGTTTTGATCCTGAGTTTTTTTGCCGCTCTCATCGCCCTCTTTGGCTTAAATATTCCAAAGCCCTTAAAGGCCCGCGTTCTTGCCGTGCAAGGCATGATTGCCACCGCCTTTTTGGCGTTTGTGGTTTTCACTTCAAATCCATTCTTGAGACTGGCCAACCCTCCCACAGAAGGCAATGGCATGAACCCGTTGTTGCAAGACCCTGGCCTCGCCATTCATCCTCCTTGCCTCTACATGGGCTATGTGGGTTTCTCGGTAGCTTTCTCCTTTGCAGTGGCCGCCTTAATAGAGGGCAGAGTTGACGCGGCATGGGCCCGCTGGGTACGCCCCTGGGTGCTGTTGGCGTGGTGTTTCCTTACCATGGGGATCACGCTGGGATCATTCTGGGCCTATTACATTCTCGGCTGGGGCGGCTGGTGGTTTTGGGATCCGGTTGAAAATGTGTCTTTCATGCCGTGGTTGGTGGGCACAGCACTACTGCATTCTGCACTTGTGGTAGAGCGCCGCCACGCTTTGGTGGGCTGGACAATCTTACTGGCGATACTCACATTTTCGCTGAGTTTAATCGGCACCTTCGTGGTGCGTTCCGGCGTTCTCACATCGGTACATTCGTTTGCCACTGATCCCGCACGCGGCCTTTTCATCCTCATTATAATTTTCGGTGCCACAGGAGGTGCGTTGTTGCTCTATGCACTGCGCATCCCACAGGTGAAAAAGGGTGTGCCCTTTGGTATCGTAAGCCGGGAAGCGGGACTGCTTCTTAACAACGTGTTTCTTGTTGTAGCAACGGCAACGGTTTTCTTCGGCACGTTCTGGCCGCTGTTCATTGACCTTATCGGCAACGACAAAATTTCCGTTGGCGTGCCCTATTACAATCTCACTTTTGTTCCCCTGTTCATTCCAATTTTTGTGATGATGGTAATTGGGCCTTTCTTAAAATGGAAACGTGATGATTTGAGACGGGTGTTCAAGCAACTCAATTGGCCGATGATTATGGCGGTTCTGGTTGTCATAGTGCTTATCGGCATAAATCTGGGCCGCCATATATTTACCGCAGCGGGCATTGGTTTGTCCGTATGGATCATATTCGGTTCTATATGGATATTTGTGAAGCGGACGAAATTGCTTGAGGGTTCATTCGCACAATCACTCAGCAACCTGTGGCAGATACCACGTGCTTATTTTGGGCTGGTGCTTGGTCATATGGGCATGGGAATGGTGTTGCTGGCTATCACCGTGGTTACCACATGGCAGCACGAAAATATCCTCTCCATGAAAGTTGGCGATCAAACTCACATTGGCTTTTATGATGTCAAGCTTGCTAAAGTCGAAACAATTCCCGGCCCCAACTATCAGGCTGAACGCGGCACTTTTGAACTTTCCCAAAATGGCTCAGTGTTTCGTGTGATGAATGCTGAGCACCGATTTTATCCTCTACAGCAACAGCAAACAAACCAAACCGGCATTCGCACCAATCTGATTTCCAACACCTATATCGCGCTGGGTGATGCTGACAATAATGGGGGGTGGACGGTGCGCCTCTATTATCATCCCATGGCACCATGGTTGTGGATTGGCGGTTTCACGATGGCTCTCGGCGGTTTCATTTCCCTGTCTGATCGGCGTTTTCGCATCGGCATTCCACAAAAGGCTAAATCCGTAGTATTGCCCGCTAAAACCGTCGCGGGGGTTGCATGATGAATTTGCGCGTCACAACCCTGCTGCCAGTTGGTCTATTCCTGGTGATGGGCATTGTGCTGGCTGTTGGATTAAACCGAGACCCCAAGATCTTACCGTCCACGCTGACCAATCAACCTCTGCCGCAGTTTGATTTGCCGCCACTGTTTGACGGCAAATCTAATTTGAAGAGCGCGGACTTCAAGGGCAAGGGCGTCACGCTGATTAATGTATTCGGTTCGTGGTGCGTGTCTTGCCGTTATGAACATCCCCTGCTCATGCGCATCAGCAAAGACCCCCGTTTCAAGCTGGTGGGGATTGATTGGAAAGACGGGCCAAATGAAGCAAAACAATTTCTTGCACAATATGGTGATCCCTATGCGCTAATCGGCGCTGATGTTTCAGGCCGCACTGCCATTGACCTTGGTGTATCGGGTGCGCCGGAAACTTTTGTCATTGATGCGCAAGGCCGTGTGCGTTTGCGTATTCCAGGGCCACTCACGCCCGAGATTTGGGATCAGCAGATCGAACCGCTGATCAAGGAGGCGCAGAAAGCCTCATGATCCGCGCCTTCATGGTCACATTTATTTTGTTTGCCAGCGCGGCTACAGCTTTTGCCGTGTTGCCGGAAGAGATGTTGAAAGACCCTGCCCTAGAACTGCGCGCACGCGACATCAGCCAGGGCCTGCGATGCCTTGTGTGTCAGAACCAGGCGATTGATGATTCAGATGCACCTCTGGCAAAAGACTTGCGCATGATTGTGCGTGAGAGATTAACGGCGGGTGATAGTGACACGCAAGCTGTTGCCTACATCGTACAACGTTACGGCAATTATGTTTTGCTGAAGCCGCCGTTTCAAGTCAACACTGCCCTACTTTGGATATTGCCATTTATTTTGATGGCGCTCGGCCTGTTTACAGCGTGGCGCTATCTTAAACAATTGCCAGCCCCGGACGAAGGCGACACGACCAATTAATTCTGAAAGGTGAATGAGTGATGATGCTGTGGTTCTTGATGGTAATTCTGTGCAGTGCCTCGGCCGTGGCCATCGCCTTCCCCTTGATCCGGCGCTATGAAGCACGCGATGGGCGCATTGAGGATGCGGCGGTTTATCAGGATCAAATGAAAGAGGTTGACCGTGATTTACAGTCCGGTGCCATTAATGAGCCGGAAGCGAAATCTGCAAAGGTCGAAATTCAGCGTCGGCTTGAGGCAACAACGCGGTACGAACTACCTCACCCGCCCCTATCTTCTTTTTGGCGCAATCTGGCTTTGGTTGCCAGCACCGCACTTGTCATTCTTGGCGGCATTAATCTTTACGCCTTGCTGGGCAACCCAACTATGCCGTCGTCGGTGGCCGTCAGCCCCCAATCCCCATCCTCACAGCAAGATCAAACGGCGATGATCATCGCCATGGTCCGAAAAAAGGCCGAGGAGTTGAAAGCAAACCCTAGAGATATGGAGGGCTGGATTCTACTCATGCGCTCGCTGCAAGTATTGAATGAGCCTGATAAAGCCCGCGCCGCCTTCGCCTTTGCACTTAAGGCTTTTGACGGCGATGGACCTGTCACCGAAAAGCTGAAAGCGGCGGCTTCGGAGTTGAAGATCAACTAAGATTACACAAAGTTGGCTGAGTTATTTCGAAGCTAAAGCAGCCTCAACCGCATTGGTCATCGTCGTGCTTTGAGGCTTTGTGTTTGAGGCAAACCAATCTAATAACTGTCCATCTTTACCAAAAAGATATTTGTGGAAGTTCCACTGCGGCTTGCCGAAAAATCCGGCTTGAGCGCCAGCCCATTTATAGACTGGAATGGCAGAGCTGCCGCTAACCACTGATTTATCAGCCAGCGGAAATGTTACACCATAGTTTTTCTTGCAAAACGTAGCGATTTCGCTGGCATTGCCGGGCTCCTGGCCACCAAAGTCGTTGGAGGGCACGCCGACAATGATCAAGCCCCTGTCCTTATAATTTTCCCAAAGTTTTTCAAGCCCTTCATATTGGGGAGTGAAGCCACATTCAGATGCGGTGTTGACCAGCAACAGGGGATGGCCTTTGAATTGCGAAAGCGGCAGGTTTTTGCCATCAAGCCCGGTGAGATTGTAATCAAACACATTGCCCGCTGCTTCGGCTTTTGTTACGGCCATCAACATCACCAAAACTGCAATTATCATGCGCATGCTATTTCTACGCTGCCACAGTGACAACAGATCAACAAGACTACAAAAAATTCTATTCGTTTCTGCGGCTTAATTTCTGCTAAGTTGCGCTCATGGCCAAGACACCATTAAAACTTTCCCCGTCACAGCGCATTAAGCAAAGGCTTGAAAAAGCCGGGCAACGCTATTTCGCCAATGATAACATCGCAGACTTCATTGAAGCGGGCGAGCATGAGCAGCTGCTTGCGGAGGTTTCTGCCAAAATGCAAACCGTGCTGGAAAGCTTGGTGATTGACGTTGAACATGATCATAACACCCAAGGCACAGCACGACGTGTTGCCAAGATGTATCTCAATGAAGTGTTCAAGGGCCGCTATCATAAAGCCCCTCCTGTTACCGAATTTCCAAACGCCTCGAATTTGAATGAGTTGATGATCGTCGGTCCGATGACTGTGCGCAGCGCTTGTTCACATCATTTGTGCCCGATCATTGGCAAATTGTGGATAGGCTTGATGCCAAACCAGCATTCAAATCTCATTGGCCTTTCAAAATATACGCGGCTTGCCGATTGGATCTTGTCACGCCCGCAAATTCAAGAAGAAGCGATTACTCAAATTGCAGACATGTTTATGGATATGGTGAAGCCTGATGGGCTTGCTATTGTGATGGAAGCGGATCATTTCTGTATGCATTGGCGCGGTGTAAAAGAGGCTGACTCGCTCATGATCAATTCGGTCATGCGCGGCTCATTTCTCAAAAATCCAAATTTGCGGCGTGAGTTTCTGACTTTGATTCCGAGAAAGGGTTAATCATGCTTGTTCGTTGTCTCTATGCCAGCCGCATCCCAAAAGCCCAAAGTCCCGCCGCTCTGCGTGCGATCCTTGAATCGTCGCGCAAGAATAATACGAAGCACGGCATCACTGGCATTCTGGTGAGCACCAATGACAGTTTCATCCAGGTATTGGAAGGCGGGCGTTCACAAGTCTGTGAAACTTACAATCACATTGCACAAGATAAGCGTCATTCAGATGTGACCATCTTATCATTTGAAGAAATTACACAGCGCAACTTCGAAGGTTGGTCGATGGGGGAGGTCACTACTCATCAACTGAACCCCGCCGTTCTGCTGAAACATTCCGCCACCTTACATGTCGATCCTTTCGCGATGTCTGGCAGCGCCGTACTGGCTTTGTTGGATGAGATCGTATCGTCTGGCACCGTGGTGTGCGGAAATTCCACCCGCGGTAAGCGCGGCTAACACGCCTTTGTGATTTCGTGCCATAATGTCTCGTGCTAGAATTTTATGATGCGCTGGATTATTGCTTCAATGATTGCGGCTTTCCTCAATGTTTCAGCTTTTGCTGACACTGCGCAAAGCGACTATGCACAGAGATTAGACAAGCTTTTTGCAGCTCTGCACAACGCACCTGATGAAGCTGCGGCAAAGTTGGCAGAAGTTCAAATCTGGGCAATCTGGGCTAGCAACGATACGCCTGATGCTGTTACGCAACTCGCCACAGCCTCAGCCGCGATGAATGCGGGGGCGGTGGATCTTGCCGAGCAACAGCTAAATGATCTGGTTCAAAAGCACCCCACCTTTGCAGAAGGCTGGAACAGACGTGCCACGCTTTACTTCATGCAAGGCCGTCTTGATGAGAGCCTTGCCGACATCGCCAAAGTGCTTGATCTGGAACCCCGCCATTTCGGTGCACTCTCCGGCAAAGGCATGGTGCTGCGTGCGCAAGGCAAACCTGCTGAAGCGTTGCATGCAATGAAAGAGGCACTGGCCATCAATCCCAATCTGACCGGGTTGAAGGAAGCCGTTGAGCTTTTGGAAAAGTTGAATCCAGAGCTTTAATTTCAATATCCCCCCGCCGCACCCGCTGGCCTTCGATCATCATGCGCTCCGTAAAGCCTGCCAGGCACAGGTTTGCTTGCTGCCATCGCATCATTGCCGGATGAGGCTGGTGCGGCTGGATCAGCGGGCGGCCCGATTAATATCGCTTCCGCAGCGCCCCAAGGCGATTGCGTTTTGAGCGTATAGCCCATGTCAGTCAAAATTTTTGCGGTGTCGGGTGAAACTGCGAAAGGTTCAAGCGCTACCTCATCTGGCAACCATTGGTGATGAATGCGCGGGGCATCCACCGCTTCCTGCATGTTCATCCCGTAATCCACCACGTTCATTATTGCTTCAACGACGATGCTGATGATGCGTGAGCCGCCGGGACTGCCTAAAACCATAAAGGTTTTGCCATTTTTGGTAACGATGGTGGGGCTCATTGAACTTAAAGGCCGCTTGCCAGGGGCAATTACATTGGTTTTGCCTTGCACCAGCCCGAAGAGATTGGCCGTGCCGGGCTTTGTGGTAAAATCATCCATCTCATCATTGAGGAAGAAACCTGTGTCACCCGCCATCACCTTGGCGCCGAACAGCGCGTTGATGGTATAAGTAATTGCTACTGCATCGCCCTTGGCATCCACAACCGAATAATGCGTCGTCTGCGTGCCTTCATGGGGCGGCGTACCGGGTTGCACATCTTTGGAGAGTGTGGCTTTGGCCGCATCAATCTTGGCGCGAATGTCGGCGGCGTAAGAATCCGAAAGTAATTTGTCCAGCGGGTTTTTCACAAAGTCCGGATCCCCTAGTTGAAAATTCCGATCCACAAACGTGTGCCTCATCGCCTCCACCATGTAGTGAATGCCAGCAGCTGAATGGAAACCCATATCACCCATGGGATAGCCCTTAAGGATGTTGAGAATTTCGCAAACGGCCGTGCCGCCAGAGCTGGGCGGCGGCGTGGAGATCAAATCATATCCACGATAGTTGCACGTGATCGGAGCGGCATCTGCCACTGTGTAATCCGCCAGATCTTGCTTTGACATGATGCCACCGTTCTTGCTGCTGGCTGCAACTAATGCATCCGCAATCGGCCCTTTGTAAAAAGCATCTGGCCCGCCAGCAGATATCAGTTTCAGCGTATTGGCTAAGTTCTTCTGCACAAACACATCGCCAGAAGCCCAAGGCTTACCATCATGCAGGAAAATAGCGGCTACGTTTGGTTGTTCGGCAAAGGCTGTGACAGAGTTGGCCATGATGGCCACATCACCATCATTCAAAACAAAGCCTTCGTCGGCCAGTTTAATTGCTGGCGCCAGCACCTGCCCGCGATTCATCGTACCGTATTTTTGCAGCAGAGTATCAAGGCCAAGTACTGACCCTGGCACACCCACAGCGAGATAGCCTTTTAAACTCAAATCCGGCACCACATCGCCCGCAGCACTGAGAAACATTTTTTCGGTGGAAGCGGCGGGTGCTTTTTCGCGGAAGTTTAAAAACACATCGCGGCCATCAGCCATATGAATGGTTGCAAATCCGCCGCCGCCGATATTGCCACAGCATGGATTGGTGACTGCGAGTGCATAGCCAACGGCCACAGCCGCATCCACGGCATTGCCGCCTTGTTTAAGAATTTCAATGCCAACGTCCGTGGCCAGATGTTGCGATGTGACAACCATCGCGTGATCAGCGCTTATGGGCAGGCGGGTGACAGCATTAGAGGGGGTTGTTTGAAAGAGCGCCAGTGCCAAAGCCGCTGCTAAAATTTTTCGTTTGAAGTTCATGCTAAGCTCCGTTTCAATAAGATTAAGCCGTCACGCCAATCGATATTAAACGCCGAAGGCCAAAGCCTGACAAGTGAAGACTGGAGCTAAAGTTTCTTTGCTTCGTCCAGCGCGGCTTTGATCTGCGGTAGCAAATCCGAATTGCCGCACACATAGCCTCCTGTGTGGAGGGGGTTCAGTTCACCGCCCAGGCCTTGGGCAAAGCCCCCTGCTTCACGAATAAATAAAATACCGGCTGCCAAGTCCCAGGGCTTTAAGCCGTGGTGCCAACCACCGTCAAAGCGGCCCATGGCGGTGTAAGCCATATCAAGGGCTGTTGAACCCAAGCTGCGAATGCCCGCCGTTTTGGTTTGCATCACGGCCAATTCTTTGCGTTGCAGATCATGGTTTTTGCTGGCGCGGTTTGGCAAGCCGCAAAACAACATGGCATCGCCCAGATTTTTTCGGGCAGCCACCCGCATGCGTTTATTATTTAAAAATGCCCCTGTGCCTTTTTCGGCATGGAATAGTTCATCGCTAATTGGATTGTAAGTTACACCTGCAACAATCTCGCCTTTACGTTCTAACGCGATGGTAAGTGCGAAAAACGGCATGGCATGCATAAAATTAAATGTGCCGTCAATTGGATCAATGATGAAGCGGTGATCGGGGTCAGCGCCTTTGGTTTCGCCACCTTCTTCGCCCAGAAACCCGTAGGTGGGCCGCGCCGTGCCCAGTTCCTCGCGCAAAACTTTCTCAGCCTTTTTGTCGGAGTTTGTGACAAAATCGGCAGGCCCTTTAACTGCCACTTGCAATGACGAAACCTCACCATAGTCGCGCTGCACACCACGTGCGGCTTTCCTGATGGCGGCGATCATTACGGTCATAATGGGTGTGGTCACAGGGCTTGCTCCGAAATTGCTTGGGCGGGAGATAGCAAGTCCTGCGGGATATGGCTAGGCGGGCAATCAGCGCGCTACATTTTGTATTTGCACAGATAGTGGCGATGTCTTTGTAGAAGGTTTAACCGATGAAACGCGTGACCCAAAGGTAGCCAGAGCTACCCACATTTTGTCATATGCTCTGGTTGTTGGGTCGGCTGCCAATTGCCGTTCGAACTCTTCCAACGATGGCTTAGCACCGAAAATTTGGCCTTGGTGGCGAGATGTGAACATTTTGTTCTCCTCAGGTTTGGAAGCCACTTGTGCGGCTTTCTGAGGATAAACTTGTGCCTGTTTGGCTTTTGGGTCTTTGTTATGGGGGCTAAAAGTTCCAAAAACTTCCAAATGGAAGTTAGGTTTCCGGCAAGCCGGCGAGTCTTAGTCCTTCGAGAATTGCTGCCATGCGACTAGGATCCTTAGTTGGCTGTCCCGCACGGATACTGGCGACGGTTATTTCCGAGCCAAGCTCACGGAACCTTGCCAACCAGCGCCGCGCCTCATCCATGCGGCCAAGATGTCCACAGGCGGCGATCAGCATCCAAAAAGTAAAAATAAACTGTGGATTCAGCGCCAGCGACTTTTCCGCCCAGCGCAGCGCCTCGGCAAAATTCCCTTTAATCATTTCGACATGAGCAATGCCCGTCAATGGCCAAGATATACTCGCATCGCGTGGATTGAGCCGGATAGCACGGTGAAAGTAGTGGAGGGCCTCGTCAGTATCGCCAAAATGCAGCGCAGTAACGCCTGCGACGTTGACCGCAGTGAAGTCATTTGGATTGGCGTCAACCGCGCGGCGGGCAATTTCAATCCCGCGCGCATATTCATGCAGCGCATGTGAGAGAACGTTCGAACATTGGGAAAGCACGGTTGCATCATCGCGCGCGTAGCGCAGGGCACGCTCAATATACTTGGCACTAAGTTGGCGCCTATCTTCGGAAATAGGTTCCCAGCCGTGAATGTTTGGGGTGTGTAATGACCAAGCCGCCAGCGCGAGATAACTTGCATTCGTGGGTTCGATGTTTAGAGCACCAGATAAAAGTTCGTTGACCTCCTCGGACTCACTGGGACTTGAGACATGCCAGCGCATTGCCTGTGCTTTGAGATAGAGATCATAGGCAGCAAGGCTTTGGGGGCGTTCTCGGCGCGAACGTGCAATTTCAGCCTCACGTATATTGGGCTCAACAATCGCAACAACACTTTCGGTGATTTGATCCTGAAACGCAAACACATCGTCGAGTGCGCCATCGAAATTTTGCGCCCAGAGATGTGCCGCCGTTTGGCCGTCGATAAGTTGCGCACTGATCCGCAGCTTGCTAACCGAACGTCGCACGCTGCCTTCGAGAATATAGCGTACACCCAATTCGCTGGCCACCTGCCGCACGTCCACGGCACGGCCCTTGTAAGTGAAACTTGAATTGCGAGCGATAACCGCGAAACTTTTGAAGCGACTCAGCGCCGTGATGATATCTTCAACCACGCCATCCGCAAAATAATCCTGCTCGGCATCAGCGCTCAAATTGACAAATGGCAAGACGGCTAGTGATGGCAGAACTATTTGTTCGAAAGACGCCAGCGCCGTGGCCTGAGGAATCAACAGTCGATAACCCACGCGCGGCACAGTGACAATCCAGTCATTGCCTGCCGCATCAAAACCTAAGGCCTTGCGCAGCGCCGCCATTTGAACCGTAAGATTGCCTTCCTCAACAACCATACCCGGCCAGGCTTTTGCCATCAAATCATTTTTTGAAACGGCTTGGCCATCGGCTTCAATGAGTGCAGCCAATAGTGCAATGGCTCGCTCACTCACATTCAGCGGCTTTCCATTGTTTAAAAGCGTTCGCCTTTGAGCATCAAAGTCGACTTCGCTGAATGAGATCAATTTCTCCACCATGCACAGAATGATAGGCGCAGCAGTTTAAGCTGACCACAGCAATCAATTAGTAGGCTTCCATCCCTACTCTGGCATTCTGTCAGGTAATGGCTTGAACGCCTCGGCGCGGGTGTGGGCGTCTTTCACCATGCCTGGGTCTGCCTTTTCGGTGGCGGCATCCAATTCCAGATCACCACGCCCCTGCTTGGCCGCAAGGAAGTTCCATTTCATCGCTTCAATGGGGTCTTGTTTCACGCCGGGCACGCCTAAAGCCAGAATGCGGGCTAACCGATTTTGCGCCACGGCATTGCCATGTTGGGCAGCAATGGTCAGCCACTTGGCGCCCAGCACTTCATCTTTTTGAACACCTTCACCACGAAAAACCATTACACCATATTCTAACGCTGCTTCTGGCATCCCTTGCGTGGCAGCTTTTGAAAACCAATCGGCCGCAGAGATTTGATCTTTGGGCACACCTTTGCCATCAAGATAGAGAAGCGCAAAATTATGTTGAGCCCGGGCATTGCCCTTGGCCGCCGCGATGCCAAACCATTTGGCAGCATTCGACCAATCGCTTTGTGTGCCGTAAACGCCCGTGTAATAAATGCCTAAATTATACTGCGCTTTCACATTGCCGGCCTCGGCAGCTTTTTGCAGCCAAGGGGCGCCGTCCATCACATTGGGTTTATCTCCTGTGCCTGTAAGAAGCAACATGGCCAGCGCCAATTCAGAATCTGCATCGCCCTTTTCAGCACCCTTTTGATACCACACTTGCGCCTGTTTCAAATCTACTTCAACGCCGAAGCCTTTTTGAAAAAGCGTACCCAGCATCACATAGGCACGCGCGTCATCCTTGGTGGCATAATCATCAGCAATGATTTTTGCATCCGCATAATTGCCATCTTCAAACAGCGTGATAGCTTCTTCAAAACTTGCCGGACGTGGGGCTTGCGCACGTGCAGGAACGGCGAGAAGAAGACTGAGCGCCAAAAGCGTTGAACCAAATTTCATTTCAGTTTTTCAGTCAATTCCGTAATGATCTGAGTCGCCATAGAAGCATTTTGCCATATGTCATCAGTTGGGCGAATGAAATCGGAATTTTTGGCCAAAATTATGGCTTCTTTCAGCGTTGCCACATCCAGAGGAACGCCAGGTATCTGGGCCAGATCATTCCACCATTTTACCAAAGGTTCACCACCTGTTTGCGCCTTTTGGTGAAAACCCACATAGTCTGCGCCCTGTTCTGCCGCCTCCATCGCTGCATGGCGTGACGTGCCGCAATCAAGGCCGATCATTGCATCTTTCGGCAGAGACAGTCGCAGATCAAGTACGTTGAATTCAGAACTTGTCACATGTAAGCCATCGGCCTTGAGGTGCGCTACAACGCGTGGCTCTGCATTTGCGATTAACACTGCCAAGCCCAATTCCTGCAAGGCTGCCACAACTTCGCGCGTGGCATTTTCGTAGATTACAATGGAAGCGCAATCACCCGCTGCACATGCGGCCTTTGAACAGGAGATGATGCTGGCAGGCGAGAGTGTAACGGGCGCGACAAGGAAAAAACGAAGAGACATATCGGTTGAAGACTCACATGAGGTGATTTTAGTCAGTATCGGGCTTTAAGCTACTGATTTCAATTGTTCAGTGTTGGGCAGATAAAATGCGAGCAGACCGATGGCCGGGAGAACCGAACAAAGTTCAAAGATAAATTGCAGCGAGGTGCTGTCGGCTATGGTTCCAAGAACGGCGGCGCCCAAACCTCCAGACCCAAAAGCCAGACCGAAAAACAAGCCAGATATCATGCCGACGCGGCCGGGCATAAGTTCTTGGGCATAGACTACCATGGCCGAAAAGGCTGACGAGAGAATAAGACCGATTGGAATGCTGAACGCGACCGTCCAAAATAAGTTGAGATGTGGGAGGGCCAGCGAAAATGGCAATGTGCCAAGAATTGAAAACCAGATTACGGATTTGCGGCCAATGCGGTCACCTATCGGCCCACCCGCAAATGTTCCAATGGCCACGGATCCAAGCAGGATGAATAAATAGATTTGCGAGTCACGCGTGCTGACGCCGAATTTATCGATCAGATAAAAAGTATAAAAGCTGTGCATGCAAGCCATGTAAACAAATTTTGAGAACATCAGCGCTACAAGAATAGCCAGTGAAGTGATGATTGTGCTTTGACTGAGGCCGATGTTGATACGAGGTTCATTTGATTTTTTGAGCGTAAGATGAGTTGCATACCAGCGGCCGACGCCGCTGAGAATTGCCAGCGACAGTGCGGCAAGCGCTACAAACCAAGCCAGGCTTGCCTGACCACGCTGCAAAACTATTCCCGCAGCCAGCAGTGGGCCAATTGACGTGCCGATATTGCCACCGACTTGAAACAGGCTTTGCGCCATACCAAATTGCCCACCCGATGCGAGACGCGAAACACGAGAAGCGTCAGGGTGAAAAACTGATGAGCCGATGCCAATGCAAGCAGCGGCAAAAAGCAGCGCTTGATAAGAATGGGCTGTAGCCAAAAGCAGCAGCCCTAAAGCCGTAAAAGCCGGGCCAAATGGTAACAGATAAGGCAATGGTGTGCGGTCTGTGAACTGCCCGATGAGCGGTTGCAAAATCGACGCGGTCACCTGAAACACCATCGTCATAATGCCAACTTGCGTGAAGCTGAGTGCGTAGTTTTCCTTCAGCATTGGATAGATCGACAGCATCACGGCTTGCAACGTGTCATTGATCAGATGGCAGCCTGCCGCTGCGAAGAGTATCACATAAACAGTTGTGTTGGTGCGAATGGCGGATTGAGTACTCATGTGACTGCTCCATCAAAAACGTTTGATTTAACTGGCGGTCCGCGTCGCATAAAAGTCATGAATAGACTATTTCACAGCCAAAGCGGCAACGCCGGGCAAGTCTTTGCCTTCCAGCCATTCGAGGAAAGCGCCACCTGCAGTGGAGATGTAAGTAAACTCATTGGCCACCCCTGCATGGTTTAGCGCTGCCACGGTATCTCCACCGCCGGCCACGCTGATTAATTTTCCAGCTTTGGTACGAGCGGCAGCATAACGCGCCACTGTCACTGTGGCTTTATCGAAAGGCTGAATTTCAAACGCGCCAAACGGGCCGTTCCACAATAGGGTGTGGGCCTTATCAATGGCGGCCTTGATCAAATCAACCGACATCGGCCCCACATCCAACATCATACCGTCATGGGGAATGCCATCCACGCCATAATTGTGTGACCGTGCATGGGCTTCAAATTTGTAGGCAATGATGCCGTCGACCGGAAGGATGATGGCGCAATTGGCCTTCTGAGCCACGGCCATTATTTTGCGCGCAGCGTCGGCCAAGTCTTTTTCTACTAAGGATTTTCCAACCTGATGGCCTTGAGCATAGAGGAACGTGTTGGCCATGGCACCGCCGATAACAAGGGCTTCGACCTTTTTCATCAGGTTGCCAAGCAGTTCGAGTTTGGATGAAACTTTGGCGCCGCCGACGATGGCAATCACTGGCTTTTTAGGGGTTTCGAGCGCTTTGGAGAGGGCCTCCAGTTCTGCCTGCATGGCGCGGCCGGCATAGGCCGGGATCACATGTGCGATACCCTCGGTGGAAGAATGGGCGCGGTGCGCGGCAGAGAAGGCATCATTCACAAATATATCGCCAAGGGAGCCAAGGATTTTGGCAAAGCCCGCGTCATTCTGTTCTTCGCCTGCGTGATAGCGGGTGTTTTCCATCAGCATCACGTCGCCAGGCTTGGCATTGACGGTCGGGGCGGAATGCCAATCAGTGAAAACAAATTTTACCTTATGGCCCAGCGCTTTTTCAAGTGCTAAGGCAACGGGCTTTAAAGACATTTTCGGCACAACCTTGCCCTTAGGGCGATCGAAGTGGGCAAGAATGATAATTGCAGCACCCTTGGCCAGCAGCTCCTTTAGGGTGGGCACAACACGGTCAATGCGCGTGGTATCCGTTACATGGCCATGTTCCATCGGCACATTGAGATCAAGGCGGATGACAACGCGTTTGCCTGAGACGTTGACATCATCAAGGGTGCGAAAAGCGGGCATGAGTGGCTCCTGATTTGGATTGTGAGCGGCGTACATCATGAGGCGCGATGATGGAAGAGAGAAATTGTCGGTAGTTTCTATTGGACAAACCGTATCTATTTAGATACAACATGAATCATGAACACACTGATCCAATCTTCCGTGTTCGCTGATTGGTTGCGGGCTTTGGCGGATGATTTGGCCAAGGCACATATCTTGCGACGGATTGTCAGTGCAGAGCTTGGTAACTTTGGTGATTTCGAGTCAGTGGGTGAAGGTGTTTCGGAAATGCGCGTGCACATAGGGTCGGGCTAGCGTGTCTATTTTATCCGGCGTGGTGGTGCGATCTATGTGCTTCTGTGTGGCGGTAACAAAGCCAGCCAGAAGCGAGACATTAAACGTGCCAAAGACATGGCACGAGAATTGAAAGGAACTTTTCAATGAAAAAAAATATAAAAGTGACTTACTCCACCTTCAACGCCGCTGATTATCTCGACAATGAAAAGGTAATCGCTGGTTATCTTTCGAGTGCTGCGGAGGATGAGAATCCCGATGTGCTGTTGAAGGCCTTGGGCGACGTGGCCAAAGCGCGCGGCATGGCGCAAGTGGCGAAGGATTCAGGCCTGGGCCGCGAGAGCCTGTACAAAGCACTGGCCCCGGGGGCTAAGCCGAGGTTCGAGACGATTGCCGCTGTGATGCGGGCATTGAAGGTGAAGATTGAGGTGGGGGTGAGGTGAGTTTCGCGTACTTAAGCTAGGAATCTAAAATATTGTTCCTCGATTAGGCCAAGCCAAAATATTTGAGAATGGCTTGGGTGACAATGTTTACCCCGACATCTTTGCTTACTGCTGCAACAGTACTCCCAGCCTTTTTAACCCAACTCGCTAACGGAGCTGTCAGCACTCGGTTCTCAATCGTGTCAGTCTTATTTTTATCCAATATGGCGGGGAGTTCAGCAATTTGAGAATTCTCAACTCCGAGCTCTAACAACGCAGATTTAAGTGACTGGATATCTCCTGCAACAACTATATCCAAGTTGAATGCGGTAGCGCTTGTGTTAGAACCAACAAAATTATTGTTGCCAAAAATTATATTGGTTACGTGACTTTGAACTGCTGTTGCTGGAATAGACGAAATTAGGTGTCCTGGAACATCTCCCGCTTCCTTATGGAGTTCAAGAGCAAAAGTTAAAATTCGAGTTCTTACAGTATCCAGAACACTTGCAAACACAGTAGAGGGTATTTCTTGCCAAGCTCTATTGAGTGCATAGCGTCCTTCAAAGAAACTTTTTTGATATATTGCTGTCAAGTTAGCGGGCCATTCTACCACCGCCCTACCGCCCTTGTCGGACTTGTCAGATTTATTCCGTAATTCTTGATATTCAGCGATTGGCTCCACTAATTTAACGGTTTCAGCAAAGTGACGGTGCTCTTCTTTGAGCATAGCAGGCGGCAGCGGTTGGTCGGCTATCGAACTTCCACCGGGGCCAAGCATCAAACCCTTTGCCGGTGCTCTTACCTCTCGATAGCTCGGAAGCAAATCATTCGCGCCATATCCGTTGAGTTCAAACACCACCCATTCCTTCAGAGTGTCGTTTTTTAACTGAAATGACAGCACAAGGCACTTACGAAGCAGACCTGCGACACTAGAGGTGTCATCAAGACATGTAGCCACAATGTCTTCTAAAAGTGCGCCGCCTGTCTTAGATTTCATCATTGACAGTACCTTCTCTGACAGCACTACTTCCCCGCCGCCTTCACCACAGCTTTCGCCGTAATCCCAAACTTTTCATACAATGTCTCAGCCGGCGCACTCGCTCCAAATCCGTGCATCCCTACAAATTGCCCGCCGTCGCCGATGAATTTATCCCAGCAAGTGCGAACGCCGGCTTCCACAGCGATACGGATTTTTTCGGTTCCGAGTAAGTTGGCTTTGTAGGCTTTGCTCTGGCGCTCGAAGAGTTCCATCGAGGGCACGGAGACCACGCGCGTTGGCGTGCCCTTCTTGTCGAGAATTTCCTTCGCGGCTATGGCTATTTCAACTTCGGAACCGCTGGCAAAAATTACCACTTTGGATTTTTTCGTAGACGGTGCCACTTCATAAGCGCCCAGCGCACAAAGGTTCTTTGCCGAATACGTCAACCGCGCGGGCTTCAACTTTTGGCGGGTGATGACGAGGATGCTTGGGGTTTTCAGTGACTCCAAAGCGATCTGCCAGCATTCAACGGCTTCCACTGCATCGCAAGGGCGCAGCACCAGGATATTGGGAATCACACGGCATGCGGCCAAGTGTTCCACCGGTTGATGTGTTGGGCCATCTTCGCCCAAACCGATTGAGTCATGTGACATCACAAAGATCGTGCGAATGCCCATCAGGGCCGCCAAGCGAATCGAAGGGCGGCAATAATCGGTGAAGCAGAAGAAGGTGCCGCCGTAAGGCACTACGCCGCCATGCAACGCCATGCCGTTCAAGGCAGCAGCCATACCGTGCTCGCGAATGCCGTATGACAGATACGAGCCGCCGTAGTCAGCAGCGCTGAACGGTTTTTGATCTTTGGAATTGGTGTTGTTGGAATGCGTAAGATCGGCTGAACCACCCACCGTCTCCGTCACAATCGGATTGATCACATTCAATGCCGCTTGCGATGAGGCACGCGTCGCCACCCACGGCGGGGTTGCCACCATGGACTTTTTATAGGCAGCAATTGCTTCATCCAAATTGGCAGGCAGTTTGCCCGCCACGATGCGCTCAAACTCAGCACGCTGGGGCGAGGCTTTCAACCGCGCCTCCCAGTCTTTACGGGCCGCCTTGCCCTTAGAGCCTACAGCACGCCAAGCCGAGATGATTTCATTTGGCACGACAAAAGGCGGATAGGGCCAGTTTAAAACGTCGCGGGCTTTGGCAATTTCCTCAGCGCCCAGTGGCGAGCCATGAACGCCTTGTGTGCCTTGCTTGGTGGGTGCGCCAAAGCCGATAATCGTTTTACAGGCAATCAGCGTTGGCCGATCCGAATTATGGGCATAAAGCAAGGCGCCGGCAACCGCGCCATGATCATTGCCGTCAATGCGCGTGGTGTTCCAGCCACTGGCGGTAAAGCGCATCAGTTGATCTGTGCTATCAGAAATTCCCACTTTGCCATCAATAGTGATGCCGTTGTCATCCCACATCACGATCAGGTTTTTCAGTTTTAAATGGCCAGCAAGGGTTATGGCTTCCTGGCTAATGCCTTCCATCAAGCAGCCATCGCCACACAGCACATACGTTTTGTGATCGACCAGATCATCGCCAAAGCGCGCATTTAAATGGCGCTCGGCCATGGCAAAACCCACAGCATTGGCAAGGCCTTGGCCTAATGGGCCTGTGGTGGTTTCAATGCCAGTAGCATAGCCATATTCCGGATGGCCTGCGGTTTTAGAACCCCATTGGCGGAAATTCTTAATTTGATCGAT
Organism: Hyphomicrobiales bacterium; assembly: GCA_043749835.1. Classification (GTDB taxonomy): domain Bacteria; phylum Pseudomonadota; class Alphaproteobacteria; order Rhizobiales; family Aestuariivirgaceae; genus Aestuariivirga. The sequence continues at coordinate 2,223 of JAYVCU010000087.1, read as the reverse complement.
GGTCATGTCAGAATAGCCAGTGAGATAAAGCAGCGAGTAAAGCAGCATCGAACCATGGCCTGCAGAGAGGATGAACCGGTCCCGATCTGGCCAATAGGGCGCAGCAGAGTCAAACTTCAAAACATCGGCAAACAAGGCCGTTGCCACATCGGCACAACCCATGGGCAAGCCGGGATGACCGGAATTGGCTTTTTGCACCGCGTCCATAGACAGGGCGCGAATTGCGTTGGCCATGGAGCGGGGGGAAACGGTTGCTATGTCAGTCATGGGGGCCTCGTTGAATTGGGGGCTGGTGAAAGCTGCCTTCTTCCATATCAGGCGGCACTTGGCTGTCAATCCGGCCTTGGGATAAGGCATTTAGGCGGTTTGGCGGATATGACGAATCAGCTATGTAGAGCAACGTTTTGTGCTAAAAGGGAAATTGGCATATAAACTGTTGGGGCATGCAATTTGGGGCGCGATAGCGAGATTAATGAGTGAGATCAACAAACTTGATGCGGCTTTTGCACGTTTTGAACGGGCCCTGGGCTTGTTTGAAACCGTGACGAAATCGCAAGTGGAAGAAACTCACCGCCTTAAATCCTTGGTGGTTGAAGCGGATACAGCACAACGTGACCAAATGAAACTTCATGAACAGATGGAACAAGTGCGTCAAAAAGCGGCTGAGTTAGTGGACACGTCTAAACAAGCCGCTGGCAAGATTGACACGGCCATGGGGCGCATTCGCTCTGTGCTGCATTCAAATAGCGGGGCCTGAGGCGCATGGCGAATGTTATCGTCACCGTTGCGGATCGACCGTACACGATGCAATGCCCTGATGGTGAGGAAGCCCACTTGCGTGAGCTTGCATTGCTGTTGGATACAGAAGTTGGGCGCATTAAGCAAAGTGTTGGTTCCATCGGCGATATTCGATTGCTGGTGATGAGTGGGCTCATGGTGGCCGACCGTCTAAGCGAAGCCATTCAGAAAATTGAATCTCTGGAAGATCAAGTGCAAGGCTTGCGCGAAAGCCGCAACCTGGCGCAAACGCAGCTGAAGACGTTGGAAACAAATCTTACAACTCATCTTGACCGTGCGGGGCACAGATTGGAAAATCTTTCTAAGTTGGTGGGTGAGCAGACTTAAGATTATTGTTTCCTCATTCCGTCACGCTCTGCGAAAATTGGAAATAATAATTTCATTCTAATCCACATCACAAATCTGTCATTCACGCGCTTTTGAGTGGCGCGTGATGTTTAACCTCTGCGAAACCACTGCTTGTGGCGATTAACATAGTCGCTCACTCTCAAAGAGGAATACACTATGAAGAACACAGTAAAAATCGTGGCCGCCGTTTTGGCCCTTGCCGTCGGCAGTGCTGGCTACGTAGCTTCGGCTGACGCAATGATGATGAAAAAAGATCATATGATGATGAAAAAGCACCATATGAAGAAGCATCACATGATGAAGCATATGATGAAGAAGTAATTCTTCAAAGCTTCAACGTCAGAAAGCTCGCAGAGTTGAAGCTGCGGGCTTTTTTATATTTATTTGTGAAATAAGTGGTGAGCCGTCAAATAGAGTAGCGCGCCGCCATGGCCGTGGGAACCAACGATCCCTGGTCCCTACTTTCGTAGGTGGGCGCCGTTTGCTCCAGACCACGGTCTGATGCAGGGACAGCTCCCGAGATAATCGTTTATAGGCCCTGGGAATTAGAGTTCCAACACGAACCGGGCAGCAACGCCAAAGGGAATATAGGTGCGTTGAAGGAGAATGTCCAATCGCGAGGTTCACCGAGTGTCGTCGTTTCTGCCAAGGCGGAACGCAGTGAAGCCGCTCCCACAACGGTCATTCCGTGCAAGCCAGAGGGCAGCAAAGGCGCGACACGGAATCCAGCTTTGGGCACCGACTGCGCTGAACCAAAGCTGGATTGGGGATAAAGCGCTCACGTTTTGCTTTGCAAAACCCGCGCTTTTCCGGAATGACGGCAGTGGGGAGTTGATAAAACGGCGTTGCTGTCTAAACTCACCCCATGCCCCAGCACATTGCCCTGGTCACCTATCTGGTACGCGATTATGACGAAGCCGTTCAGTGGTTTCAAAACGCGCTTAACTTCAAGCTATTTGAAAACACCGATATGGGCGGTGGCAAGCGCTGGGTTGTTGTCGGCCCAGACACCGAGTCAGGTGCAAGGTTCCTTTTGGCAATAGCCGCCGAACCTCAACAAGCGGCACACATCGGCAC
>JAYVCU010000086.1:0-17396 GCA_043749835.1 Hyphomicrobiales bacterium | reverse complement strand
GGGCGCGGAGATAAAGATATTTTCACTGTGGCTAATATCTTGGGGGTGAAGATTTGACAGTTTGTGTGCATTGTATTACATTGCGCACAAACTAGGAGTTTGGCTATGACAACCGTTCCGTTTTCAATGCGACTGGATGCCGACGTGAAAGAGCGGCTGGAAAAGATGGCAGCCAAAGAAGATCGCTCATCTGCTTATTTGATGCAAAAGGCGGTTGTGTCCTATCTTGATGCTAAAGAATTTTTTCTTGAAGAAATGAAAGCCGCCATGGTGGAAGCTGACAAGGGGGTGTTCATTTCTGAAGAAGCCATGATGGCCTGGATGGAATCATGGGACACTGACCATGAGTTACCGCCGCCGGAACCTGATATTTTCCTGAACCGGGCCTAGCCGTGCGGATTATATTTTTGGCATCGACCAAAAAAGATTCTCAATGGTTTAGATTCTATTACAAAACTGTTTTCGCACAGGGATCAGTCCGAGCATACAAGCATATACAAGCTACGCTGGACATTTTAAAAGCAAATCCCTTTATTGGAATTTCTACTCAGGCAGAAAGCATAAGGCAGCTTCAAATTCCACGAACTCCATTTGCGCTGCTCTACCGGGTTACACAAACGAATATCGAAATTATCAGGATTAAAGACCAGCGCCGTGATGAAGATAGATTTCAATAATGATTGAATGGATGGAAAAATAATTTGACCGCCCGCATTGCTGAAAAATTTACTGCGTTGAAAAAAGAAAGTCGCGCTGCGATGATAACTTTTATCACCGCTGGTGATCCTGATCACGCAACATCGCTCAAAATTATCCAGGGTCTGCCCAAGGCTGGGGCCGACCTGATTGAACTGGGCATGCCATTCACCGATCCGATGGCAGATGGGCCGGCCATTCAGGCGGGTGGGCTTCGTGCGCTAAAGAATGGCGCGACCATGAAGAAGACTTTGGCTTTAGTGAAGGCATTTCGTGTAAAGGATAAAACTACTCCCGTTGTTCTGATGGGTTATTATAATCCGATTTATGTTTATGGTGTGCCGAAGTTTTTAAAAGATGCGGAAGCTGCGGGCGCTGATGGCCTGATTGTTGTTGACCTGCCGCCGGAAGAAGATGACGAGCTTTGTTTGCCTGCGATGGCGACTGGTCTTAATTTTATTCGTCTGACCACACCCACTACTGATGATGCGCGCGCGCCTGCTGTTTTTAAAAATACGTCGGGTTTTGTTTATTACGTTTCGGTTCTCGGCATAACCGGCACCAAGGCACCTGATCTCAAATCAGTTGCGGCCAATGTGAAGCGATTGAAGAAGCACACTTCGCTGCCCATATGCGTTGGCTTCGGCGTGAAAACGGCAGAGCAGGCTCGCGCCATTAGCAAGTTGGCTGACGGTGTTGTGGTTGGATCGGCATTGGTTTCTGCGGTCGAAAAATCATTGAACAAGATGGGCAGGGCAACGGCGCAGACGCCGAAGGCCGTGCATAAGTTGGTTGCAGAACTGGCCAAGGGTGTGAGAAACTAAGGTATGAACTGGATCAAGAACTTTGTTCGCCCGCGTATTCGCTCCATCCTTGGGGCCGCCACAGTTAAGCGCGATGTGCCAGAAAACATGTGGATCAAAGATCCTGATTCTGGGCAAATGGTGTTTTATAAGGATTTAGAAGCGAACCAGTTTGTGTTCCCCGGCTCTCAACATCATCACCGCATGCCATCCGCCTTGCGATTTTCGTCGATGTTTGATGGTGGTGAATTTGAGAAGTTGGTCACGCCGACGGTTCTGGTTGATCCTTTAAAATTTCGCGCTGAAAAGAAATATACGGATCAGTTGCGTGATGCCAAAGCCAAGAGTGGCGTGGACGATTCCGTTCAAGGCGGTTTTGGTCAAGTCAATGAGCAGCCGATGGTGATTGCCATTCAGGACATGGGTTTTATCGGCGGCTCTTTAGGCATGGCGGCGGGTGATGCCATAATTGCGGCCATGCGCTTTGCGGTATCCAAGCACTGCCCCTTTGTGATGTTCGTGGCCTCCGGTGGGGCACGGATGCAAGAGGGCATTCTGTCTTTGATGCAGCTGCCACGCACTACGGTTGCTGTGCAGGAATTACGGGCTGCCAAATTGCCGTACATTGTCGTTCTCACCAATCCGACCACAGGTGGTGTGACAGCTTCTTATGCAATGTTAGGTGATATTCATTTGGCTGAACCTAAGGCCATTATCGGCTTTGCGGGCCAGCGCGTGATTGAGCAAACCATTCGCGAAAAATTGCCGGAGGGTTTTCAGCGCTCAGAATATCTAAAAGACCACGGCATGGTTGATTTGGTGGTGCACCGTCATGACATGAAGACCACAGTCAGCCGCATAGCACGTTTGCTGACGCAGCAGGATGCGCGGGAAATGACGGGCGCTTTGGTGCCTGTTTCCACTTAAGTTGGTGCGTGTTAAATACTCGTCATACAAATTAGATTCGTCATTCCCGCGAAAGCGGAAATGACGGCGGTAAGAATGAGTGTAAACTTATCAAGCTATGGGTTGAACTTTGATGCGCAGTGATGCCATTCTGATGCGGCTGCTGGCACTGCATCCTAAAATTATTGATCTTTCACTGGTGCGCATGGAACGGTTGCTGGCGCAGCTGGGAAACCCTGAGCGCAAGCTTCCGCCCGTCATTCACATTGCTGGCACCAATGGCAAAGGCTCCACACTGGCGTTCATGCGGGCGATGATGGAAGCAGCGGGGCTGAATGTTCATGCTTATGTTTCGCCCCATCTGGTACGGTTTCACGAACGCATTCGTCTTGCCGGTGAACTTATCTCAGAAGCGCAACTGATTGCCCTGCTGGAAGAATGTGAAGCAGCCAATGGCTTAGAGCCTATCACATTTTTTGAAATCACTACGACGGCGGCGTTTTTGGCTTTCTCGCGGAAGCCTGCAGATTATTTGCTGTTGGAAGTTGGGCTGGGCGGAAGGCTTGATGCCACCAACGTGATTGAAAGGCCTGCGGTGAGTGTGATCACGTCCATTGGACTTGATCATCAGCAGTATCTTGGTGAGACGGTTGAAGAGATTGCACGCGAGAAGGCTGGTATTTTAAAGCCAGGCTGTATTGGCGTGCTGGGGGCGAATTCTCCTGAGGTGCGTGACGAAATTGAACGCATAGCACAGCGGGTGGCAGCGCCGCTTAAAATTTCTGGGCAAGAGTGGCAGACTTATACACAGCATGGGCGGCTGGTTTTTCAAGATGAAGATGGGCTTTTGGATTTGCCGATGCCTGCGCTTAAAGGGCCACATCAAATTGATAATGCGGGCAATGCCATTGCGGCGCTTCGTGCATTAGGTGACGAACGCATTACCGAAGGCGCCATTGCCGGTGGTTTAAAGAAAGTGGCTTGGCCTGCACGCATGCAGAATTTGGGTGATGGGCTTTTGCGGAGCTGTGTTTCAACGGGCACAGAGCTATGGCTGGATGGTGGGCATAATGGCGCAGCTGGCCCTGTGGTGGCGCAGACACTGCATGACATGGGGTTACGTGGGCCAAAGCCACTGGTATTAATATGGGGCATGTTGAACACAAAAAACCCGGGTGCTTTTATTGCAAATTTCAAAGGGCTGGCGGATGAGGTGATTTGCCTGGCTATTCCGGATGAGGCAAATTCGATTGCTGCGCCTGAGCTTGTGAGGGTTGCCAGGCATGAAGGCATGAAGGCATCCCCTGCTGACTCGATTCCAAAAGCATTGGAACAGGCCTGCTTAGCGCATCCTGCTCCACGCATTCTGATCTGTGGATCGCTCTATCTCGCAGGCCATGTTTTGGCGCTGCATTTCGGGGAAGAACCCTCAACAGTCAGCGGTGCGGCAAAACGCTAATGTTAAATAGCGCCTTCAATCCAGCTTTTGAGGGCGTTCTTGGGGCCTGCACCCACTTGTGTGGCAGCGTGTTTACCGTCTTTGAATACCATTAAAGTGGGAATGGAGCGGATGCCCAGTTTTGAAGCCACATCTGGATTCTCATCAATGTTCAGTTTGACAATCTTGGCACGGGGCCCAAGTTCTTTGGCAATTTCTTCCAAATGGGGGCCAATCATCTTGCAGGGGCCGCACCATTCAGCCCAAAAATCGACAACCACAGGCGTGGCGGACTTCAAAACTTCGGCTTCAAAACTGGCGTCAGTTACTTTAAGTGTGGTCATGGGAATCTCCTGAATGGAGCTTAGAGGTAGGCAGTGGGCAGCCTCACGTCAAGCCTCAGACTATTCAACTTCCCGCAAGGCTGCCGTGAGATCTGCGTGTGACAAAATTTCTAAATTTCCAGTCCGCGTCCATAAAAGGGCGGCGGTGACGGGCGTGCCAGGGAAGGCTTCACCTAAAAGATGCACATAAGCCGACATTTGACGCAGATATTCCGGTTTTGATTCGGAAACGGAACGATCGGTTTTATAATCCAATAGCCAGATGCCCTCTTTATTGACTTTCAACCGGTCAAGCCTTCCGGTTACAGATCTGCCATTGCCCAAGGTGCCCGCAATGTCAGACTCGCCGCGGCTTTCGGGGCCGAGAAAGGGCGCAACATTCTCTTGCGAAATAGCCTTGGCCAAGGAAGAGGCTTCAGCCCTGGTCAGGCCCAATCTTTCAGCCCGCGCGAGGGCAAGTGTAGCGCGGGTTTGCGGAGTTGCATCGGCTAATTCTTCCAGCAGCTTATGAACCGCGCGGCCGTGGCGGGCAGCCGCAGCGTTGTATCCTTTAGGCCCGCGTGACAGGCCAGTGACAGCGCTCGACAGCGAAGGCTTTTCAAATGTTGCCACTTGGTCGAGCCAGGGGGGAACTTCCATTTTTGAAACCATTGCTGGCGCATTTGGTAAAAGCCATACATCAGCGGTGCCAAAGCGCAGTGCTGCATCTGGTGTTGGCACGCCAAGATTATCCGTGATAATGCGCCACCAACTATCATCTTTCACATCACCCTTTTTTGGCGCAACGCCTGTGATGTAAAGCTCATCGGCGGCACGCGTCATCGCCACATAGAGCAGACGCATGTTTTCGGCTTGTTGCAGTTGATCAGCTGCTTTTTTCCATTCCTCCAGAATTTCATCATATGGTTTTGACTCACTGGATAGCCAAATCGGAAGGCCTGGGGCTATAGCACCGGGAGGCACGTGAGCAATTGTGGGCAGGCTTGCAATAGACTGCGGCAAGGCAGCGGTATCCGCAAGAATTACGATTGGGGCTTCGAGGCCCTTGGCACCATGCACCGTCATCAGCCGCACCGCACCAGAGCCCTTCTCCATTTCACGCTTTAACACCGTGTCGGTTGCTTCAAACCAACGCAGGAAGCCAAAAATCGAGAGGCCGTGCTGGGCTTCATAGTCCAACGCGTAATCCAGCAGTGCATCACTGGCTTCGATGGCTTCCACGTCTAAGCGGGCCATAATAGCGCGGCGCCTGGTGCCAAGAACTTCCGACAACAATGTGTGAGGGCCTGCGTCTTTTGCCAGTTCACGCAGCGAGGCAAGCCAATCTGCATTTTCGCCCTTGATCATGTGGCTCAGTGGCTTTTTTCGGTCATAGCAGTGCGCAAACAATTCCTCTTCACTAAACGGTTTGGGAACAAGGGGTGATTTCAGAATAACCGCCAAGGCATGATCATCTTGCGGAAGGAGCAAAGCCTGCAACAGCATGAGTAAATCTTTAACAATTAATGAGCCCAGAAGGCTCAATCGGTCTGCCCCAGAAACGGGCACTTGAGCTGCGCGTAATTCAGCCAGCACCATGCGAAAAATATCGTTGCGCCTGCGGAACAAAATTAGAATGTCATCGGCCTGTACGGGCCTGTTACTGCCTGAAAGTTTGCGTGGGTTTTGAAGATTAAGCCAAGACTTTATTTTCAAAGCAATGCCGCGGGCAAGTTGGCGTTTTGGAGACGCTTGGGGTGGGCGGTCTACAGGTTTGACCCATGGGTCTGGCGGGGCGTCATCATCGAATTCCAGCAGCGGCCATATTTCGACTATGCCTTCCTGTGTAGCACGCGTGGGAACATGCGGATGCTCGTTTATTGCTATGATGCCCGCACGCGCCAGGCCCGCGACCGAAAAAATAGCGTTCACCGCATCCAACACTGGCTTGGTGCTGCGATAGGAAATCTCTAAATTTTCTTCACTCAACAGGCTGCTGGATTGTGTATATTTCTGCCGTGCACCGTCATAGGCTGTGACATCTGCGCCTTGAAAACTATAAATTGACTGCTTTTGATCACCCACCACAAAGAGTGTGCGTGTGCGTTGGTGCTGTATGCCATCGCCAGCAAAGAATTCTTGCGCCAGTGCATCGACGATTTGCCATTGGTCACGGCCGGTATCCTGGGATTCATCCAACAAGATGTGGGTAAGGCCGCTGTCAAGTTTATAGAGCACCCACTGGGTTGCGTTACGATTTGATAAAAGACGCGCCGCTCGTTTGATCAAATCGGCAAAATCATACTGACCCGTGCGGCGCTTTTCGTCTTCAATGTACGAAAATATGGTCTTTGCCAGAGTGAAAGCATCCGCACTGCACTCAATTATGTCATGGGTGTTGCGCAGCAAAAGTCGCTGCCAAAAAACTGACTGTTGGTCAATCAAGAATTGCTCTGTTTCAGGATTAGCGGTTTTTGCAGCCTTGCTGGCAAGGCCCGATGCAGCGCGGCGTTTCCTGCCGTTCTCAGTTGTGAATAATTCCAACAAGGTCGGAAGTGGATTTTCTGATATGGCGATTTGAGTCATTAATTCTGGAAGGGCGAGTTTGCCATGTACGCCGTAAGGTTTTAAAATCATGCCATGACGGACGAAATTTGCACGGTCTACGGTGATAAGGTGTAACGAAGCGATGTCACGCGTGGTCAACACATCGAGCTGCAAGGCCTGTTTCAAAGCGACCTTATAGGCATCACCATCCAAAGCTGTCACATCTGGACCCAGCTTGACGAGGTTTGAAACGAAAACACGGATCAAATTGTCAAACTGTTCTTTATTCAAACGATCTGAAAGATTGGCAAACGCCTTGGCCAAAGCGCTGCCTTCGCCTTGTTCAGCCGAATTCAAAACTGCAGCCGTGGCCCGGTCTTGCAGTTCTTGGGCACTGCGATCATCCAAAACTCTAAAGCCGGGTGCAAGGCCCGCTTCAACGGGAAAAAGGTGCAACAGCCTTTCGCAAAAGGCGTGAATGGTTTGAATTTTCAAGCCACCCGGTGTTTCCAATGCCGCTGTAAAAAGCCTGCGGGCACGATTCAGTAAGTTCTTTTCGCGACCTTGTTCACCCATGTTGATGAGGGCCTGAGACAAGTTCTCGTCGCTGAAACTGGTCCATTCGCCAAGACGATTGAACAGGCGTTCGCCCATTTCTGCAGCAGCGGCTTTGGTATAAGTGATGCAAAGGATGGAAGCGGGATCGGCACCGCTGAGTAAAAGTCGCACAACGCGTTCAACCAGGACGTGGGTTTTTCCAGAGCCCGCATTGGCCGAAACCCAAACAGAATGGCTTGGATTAGCCGCGGCCAGTTGCTGTGGTGTGGTTGCCATTCTCGTCGATCCGACAGTGGCCATCAGAGGTTACCCTTAGATCTTTGGCTGGACAGTTGCCACTCAAGGTAACGCGAGAGATGATCGAAGTCGACCTCGCTGTCGTCCTTGTTGGCAATGAGGCGCGGCAGATAGGGCACATCTTTACTACTGTAGACCCCTAGGAGTATTTTGAACCGTGCCAGATGAGCATTGGCTAATTCACCGATATTCATATCACCTGCTGCGGAGCGAATTTTCATACCGATGCGACTGCCGCCGATTTGGATGTAAAGCGCTTCGGCAATGGATTTGGGAGACAGAGGTGCAAAGGCACCATGCAACAGCAAGGCGGATTCCAATGTCAACTGTGGGCTGAGGCCAGTTTGAACTTCTTTGATTGTGGGCGGGCTTCCGGTTTTGTAATCGATCAGTCGCACCGTTCCATTTTGCATGATGTCGATACGATCAGCGCGAGCGGTTAGAACATAATCATCGCCATTAATTTCAAATGCAAGACGGCCGGTGCTCTCGGTGTTGATAGAGCTTAAATCTTTTTCGAAGTTCTTTTCCTGATGCGCCAACCATGCGGCAACGCGGCGGAAATGCGGCCACCAAAAATTTCGCGCTTCAGTATTGGTACTCAAGGGCGCGAAAGCTTGTTCTCCTGCGGCCACAAGTGCCTTTTCGCTGCGATCAGTGTGTTTGTTCCACATGTCCAAGGCCTTATGAAACAACGTGCCGCGATCTGATGCGTCAGCTTCAAAACCGAAAGCGGCCAAGGGCTCCAACGCCAAAATCTTGCGGGCATAAATTGCGTAAGGATTTCGAATGAGCTTCTCCACTTCTGTGGCACTAAAGCGGCGCGGGCGAGAGACCAGTGGAGGGGCGAAAGCTGGTTTTGAAATGGGTTCGCCTAAAGGTTCCGCACCGTTTGGCGCTTTTAATAAAGCTGCCAGCGCTAACCATTCATCGCCGCGTTTGTCGTCTAATTCAATACCAGTTGCGACGCGGACGTTAGCCAGCCGCAAGAGCCAGCGTGACCGGCTGGCAGGCGCGTGGTCGATGCGTTTAGCCCACGTAAGGATGACGTTAGGGTGGGCCAAACCTTGCTCAAAATCATGGGCGGCCGAGCCGATGTCTCGCTCTGGCTGCGGCATGCCCAGTTCTTTGCGCATGCTGCGATTAAGCCACGGGCCGGTATCAGACTGTGCTGGCCAACTGGCTTCATTAAGGCCACCAAGGATAATGAGATCAGCGGGGATCAGCCGCGCTTCCAATTCTCCCAGTATGGCTACTCGAGGATGAACTGTTGTATCGGGTCGCAACATGGTGGAATGCAACAGTTCGCGCACTAGTATAGCTGCATCACTGGTTGGTAGCAGATTGGACAGTTTTGTTTCGCTGGTCAGCTCATCCAGAAAATCGAGAAATGCTGAATTATCTGTGTCGTTCCACTGATCGGGCGGCGTGAGGCCACGCAAGGCGTTCTCAAAGTGATTGACGTGTTCGGCAAGCGGAGCTGATCGTGCGGTAGCCAAGTCTTTGCCTAAGGCATCCAGCCTTTGAGCGAGGTCGAAGATATTTTGCCAATCTTCTTCTGTCAGGGCTTTGACCAGGGGGTGTGCATAACGATTAACCGAGTGAAAGGCGCGCGCCTGCTGCGCTCGTGTGTGGTAAGTTGCGGCAGAAAGTGTGAGACCACGAAGGACAGCGAATTCGAATTTTTCCAAGACATCGCTTTGAATTTTTTGTTGAACATCAGCGTGACGTAGCAAAGCAAAGGTGGCTTCAGGGGTGAATTCAACAAGCACTGCTTGCAATAATAAATCCAATGCCGAGCCAAGTTTGAATTGGCCCAATGAAATGCCCGCACTATCTGCAATGGTAATTTTCCACCGCGCCAATTCGCTGATCACACGTTTAGCAAGATCACGGTTCGGTGTGACCAGAGCAGCGGTGCGTCCAGGGGTTTGCAATACGTGACGCAGAATAACAGCTATGGTGCGGGCTTCGGCGTGGCGGTCCGGGGCGGCGATTTCCGTGATGCCGTTTAGTCCGACTTGCACCCTGGTTTTTTCGGGCGGCAACGTCTCATGCCAACGTTCTGCTGTTTCTGACGGGCGCATCATTTCACTGAGCAGAAAGCCGCGCTGCGATGCTTTTGGACCCAATGACTTAACCTGGTGTGGTGCCACGCCCAGACTTGCCAAAAGTTGCTGCAAAGCAAATTGCGGATGTTCGTCTTTTAACACCGCCCACGACAGGGGATCCATATCCAGATCAAGGCCGGGAAGAATAATGGCGCCTTCTACATGTCGCGCAACAGCAGCAAGAAGCTCACGGGTTGCCGGAATGGTGCCGGTGGTGCCCGCAACAATGATCGGGCCGGAATGATGGCTATGCTGAATACGTCTTGCTTCCATGCGGATAATTGCGCTGCGGCGTGCTGCTGCACCCATGGTATGGCGGGCCGCCTGGGCTTCACGCAAATCTATGGTAGCCAGTTGCAGAAGGCTGATAATGGCACCGCGGTGTTCGGCCAAATCAGAATTATAAAGGGCCGACAATTTACTTGTATCGCATTCTTGAGTTTCAACAGTGGTGATAAATTCGCTAAGGCTTTTGGCCAGGTTCAATGACTGAGCCGGAGAGGCCAAAATGTCTTTTGCAAAATCTATGTTTGCATGATTTTGGGCCCAGCCCCGCACAAGGTCTTGCAAGATCACAAGTGTTGAAGCCCTCGACATAGCGGGCGGCAAGTTGCTTGCCACCATTTCATCTTGCAAACGATCTTCATCCAAATCACCGATCGGCTTGATACGCGGCATAACCATCGCTTTGAGGCCGCTTTGGCGTTGCAGGATTTCACCAAATACTCTGGTGGCACGGCGGGTGGGCAGAAGGATTGTCCAATCAGACAAAGGGCGATCGATCTGATAATTTGGAAACCCCTTGAGAACTTCTATGGCCAGCGTTTCCAGAAAGGCCGTGCCTGCCGCAATGGAATAAACCCGGGGCATGCGCTCGCTCATGCTTCACGCTCCCGCAAGGTAGGCTTCGACCAGATCCAGAGCGGCTGGTGTGCCAACATCCAGCCAGTGGCCAGAATGAACGATGCCGAAAAGGCGGCCCTTGGCGATGGCCTTATCCCACACAACATTCATCGAGAATTTGCCTGGAACGAGGCCATCAAACAGGCGCGGGTGAACAATATAGGCGCATATATAAACCAGTCCATTTGTGGTGTTACGCGAAAGCCTGCCATCATCTGCAATCATGAAATCGCCATTGCCATTATAGCCTGTAGTGCGTTTACGATCACAGAGCAACAATAGGCAATCCATCTTATCTTCATTCCATGTTGCAGCCAAGCGCTGCAAGGCAGGTGTTCCTTCATCAATCCAGAAGCAATCGCTATTTATGACGTAGAATGGTTCTGAGCCCAGAAGTGGCAGAGCGCGCAGAATTCCGCCGCCCGTTTCCAACAGAGCGTCGGTTTCGTCAGAGACTTGCATGGCTATACCGCGCACCGAATTTACCCAGGTTTCAATCTGGTCAGGAAGATAATGTTTATTGACCACAGCACGCTTCACTCCGGCCGTCTTAAGATGATCAAGACCGTAATCGATGATGTTCTTGCCTGCTACTTTTAGCAAAGGCTTTGGCGTTGTGTTGGTGAGGGGGCGCATACGCTGGCCAAGGCCTGCGGCCAAGATCATGGCCGTATGCGGATAAACGCTCATTTCACTTTGCCAACATCAAGGGCGGCTGGCATCTCGCGCTCATACCACTGTTTAATTTCACTCAGGACTGGGTGTTCCAAATTCCGCGTTAAATAGCGCGACACGCGCGGCATGTGTTCCAGATATTGCGGTTTGCCGTCTCGGGCATTGAGCCTTGCGAAAATACCGAGAATTTTTGTCGCACGTTGTGTGCCTAGAATGGCATAGGCACGCGCAAATTCTTCCTGATCGAAATCACTTTTTGCTTGGCGCAATGAACGATAATGCGCATAAAGTTCATCTGCAAAATCAAAGGAGATACCCACCCGCGCATCCTGCAGCAAGGAAGCCAGATCATAGGCGGCATGACCCAACACGGCGTCCTGTGTATCGATAAGACCTATGCGTTTGAGGCCATCGCGCTGCGGGCACCAGATGAGATTAGGCGAGTGAAAATCGCGCATAACCCAAACAGGTTTTCCGGGTTTCGTAAAATGAAGCACTGATTTCCATAGATTGTGAAATGTTTCTTTCATGCCTTCCAGCGCTGGGCGCTTATAAATATGCATGTGAAACCAAGAGGGCAGAAGATCAATTTCAATGAGCTGCGCCTCAGCATCATAATGTGGAATGACGTAAGTTGAGCCATCGCGCAAAGTTACCGATGACGGCCAAGATTTGGACGCCATATCAGCCAGCACTTCCACCGCAGTACGCAGAGGTGTTTTCATATCTACACCCGATTTGAGCAACAGGCCAAAAACCTGCGATCCCAAATCTTCGATGAGGGCCAGCCCGGTGGTTATGTCCACTGCAGAAATTTTAGGTGCGCTGTAGCCCATATGGCAAAGCTGGTCATTTACCGCGACGACGGCGCGAATGTTTTCTGCCAGATGCGCTATCACACTATAAGGCTTACCATGTTTCACGGGAGGGCCATCGGCATGTTGCACCATATCCATAAGGATCAGCTGGCCGCTGTTGCATTGAACTTTCTCATAGCGACGCGAAGAAGCGTCTCCCTGAAAAAAAATACGGGTCTTTGGGTCGACCTTGTGCGCCTTCAGAAACGTTTGTATTTGCTCATTGCGGGTAAGTGCCTGCGTCCATGCACCAGTGGGTACGGCTTGGAGTTCACGCGTATTTCCTGAACCGGAGAAATCCAAAACTAAATTATCGGCACTGAGGTGTGCTATTGCCGGGCTTGGCCATTCGACCAAGACGAGGTGCGTAGACACCAGTTCATGCAAACCTAATTCTTCAATATCTGGCTTTGCACCCAAGCGATAAAGATCAACATGGGCCACGGGAATGCGGGTTTCATGATAGGTTTGAATCAATGAAAAACTGGGGCTTGGAACGTCGAAATCATTTTGAGCAATGGCCAGGGCTTTGATGAAGGCTCTGGCAAAGGTGGATTTTCCAGCACCCAGTTCCCCACGCAATAAGATCACCATTCCCACTTTTGCAAAAAGTGAAATTTGCTGTGCCAGGATTTCAGTTTCAACAGACGAAGTCGTTATGAAATTCATGAGCTATGCAGCGCTCGATGCCAAAGAGCGGGATGGTTTTTGTGGTCCGTTAATGGGAAGAATACACACAACTGTGGTGCCTTGATCGAGTTTCGACAAAAGTGAGACTTTGCCACCGTGGAGTTCTGTAAAACTTTTTACCAAAGCAAGGCCAAGGCCTGGCCCACGGTGACTGCCAGGCAGGGGTTTGGTTTGAAAGCGTTCAAAAACTTTATTTTGGTATGCGGGATCAATGCCGCGTCCGGAATCGGCCACCCAAATTTGCAAGTTACCGCCTTGATAGCGTGCACCCATGCGAATTTTGCTGCCAGGTGCGGAAAAGCCAGCTGCGTTTGACAAGAGATTGCCTAAGATTTGTTCCAGCCGATCATGGTCAGCAATGATTGTGGTCACGTCTGATGCCATTTCAATTGCCAGATGTAACTGGCGCTTTTCCAACATATTGAAGAATTTATCGGCTGTGCTTTCCAGCAAGCTGGCAATATCAACGGTGTCCAGTTTCAGTTCCATCTGACCCGCATCAATGGCCGAAAGATCAATGATGGCATCAATTATTGATTTTAAGTCTTCGGATGAACGGCGAATGGACCTGATATAATCAACTTGTTTTGGCGAAAGATCGCCTACCATTCCCAAATCAAGTGCTTCTGCAAAGCCAATGATGCTGTTGAGGGGTGTTCGCACTTCATAGGATACATTGGTCAGAATTGAATTCTTTAGGCGATCCGCAGCCTCGAGTGCTTCGGCCCGGTCTTGCAAGGCACGCTCGGCACGCACGGCATCCGAAACATCGGTAAAGGTGAGCAGGGCATTGCCATCTGGCAGGGGCACGGCGCGGTAGTGCAACACGCGGTCATCCTGACCGATGCGACCATCGTGTTCTTTGCGGTTAGCTTCAAGGCCCGTGACGCTGAACTTAATATCCTGCCAGGCCGCTTTGCTTTCAACGCTCAGGCCCGGCAGTTGAGCCAGTTCATTTACATGCGGGTTTTTATCAAGGAAGGCTTGGTCAATTGACCAGAAGCGTTTGAAGGCTGGGTTGTAAAGCCGCAAACGACCATCAGGCGCTGTAAGGGCCACGGCCTCGGCAAGATTGTCGAGCGTTTCTCGCTGAACTTCGTAGAGTTCGTTATAGCGGCTTTCGAGTTGATATTCCTTAGTGAGGTTTTCATAAAGATAGGTCACGCCGCCGAATGGGTGTTGCTCTGAAATCACCCGCAGTGAACGTCCATCTGGCAAATACCAATAGTCTTCGCGCGGCTCTAACTTAGTATAGGCCTGCAGCTGCTTGGCACGCCATTCGCGGTAATTTGCTTGCTCTGGCAACAGCCTTGCGGCGCGAAGTTTATCAAGAATTTCGCCTTCTGCTGGCTGGGCCGCTAAAAACTTTTCGTCCAGCTGCCAGAGTTGAGCATAGGCCTGATTGTTAAATCGCAGGCGCTGGTCTGGCCCGAAAATAGCGATAGCCGTTGACAGTTTATCGAGTGTGGATACATGCGCTTTGATGTGGCGGTCTAATTCTTTTTCAGTTTCTTCCAGCGGCGTTGCGTCTATTGCAAAACCAATTTCGCCCTGTTCACTCGCCAAGTGGTGAATATTAAATGCGCGTGGACGGCCTGCTCGAATTAAGCGACCGCGACCTACAAGCCCCGTTTTGGCGTCGGCTTTTGACAGGTCGATGGCCTCGGACTTCATCAAAGGCAAATTGCGTTTCAACACAGCATCAACAGTGCCACTTTCGGCCGCATCAACATAGGCTTTATTGACCCACGATAATTGGCCTAGTTTATCAGCAAGCCAAATGGGGAAAGGTGCCAGATCCAGCAGGCCACTGAGGCGTTGCACTTGTTTGGCAAGCTTGTGGGCATCAAAAAGTGTTTCGCTGGTTTCAAGTCGTTGGCCCGTGAGCGGCCGGAAACGCAACGTTGTCATGGTTCCCGCAGCGCGACCATCAGCTTCCAATAAATCGCCTTCAAGAGTTTTTACACCGAAGTTAAAGGGTGCGCCTATGCTTTGCATGTGCATGAATTCTTCTCGCAAGCGCGCAGCAGAGTCGCGCTCGAGCCAAGATTCGAAATTCAACAGCGATGGAATATCGGTCGGCAGTTTTGCAGCGCCGTGCATTGTGCCCACGATGCGTTCGGGACTTGACGCGCCTGATGGCCACGTGAGCAGAATTTGACTTTCGGACTGAAGGGCCGATTCAGCTTCATTGAGTTGATATTCCACCACGCCAAGTTTGCGTTTGGCATTGTGTAAAATGGTATTTGCGTTTTTTGATTTCACATAAAACCATGCGGCAGTTACAATGCCACATCCGCCAATGCCCCACGCTAGAACTTGTTGCGGGGGAAAATCGCCCGGAACCGAAAGGCTAAAACTGCGCGTCGGCAATACATAAAACAAGGCAGCACAAAACGCCGCCCCAGTGCGATTTAATATTGCTGTCGTCAGTGTTAAAAAACTTCGTCCCACCGGCGCTCCCCACCCTGGCCAAGCCTAGCCCGAATCAGTATGTGGGCAAGCCTACATGCTATAGACGGAAGCACTGGATTCGTGAATCGCGTCAGATATCGGTTTCTTGGGAAGCCTTAAGTGATGGCATGGGCTGTTTTGATTTGTGGGCAGTCAACGCCTTTTCGAATTGCTGTTCAAGGAGGGGGACGCTGATGCCCATGAATGACTGAAAGCCAACAGCAACCTGATGAGCTTCTAAACCACCACAGAAAGTCTCAACATCAACGTCCAAATGTTGCTGCTTATTCCATTGTGTTCGGCAAAGCCCCACTGACGTTGGAGCATGAAATGCTTCGTCTTTTTGCACTTCTTCCAAAAACAAGCCGTAAAGCGTGTATTCCGAAATCTGTATTCGGTTTCGGAAGGCGTTGTACCATTGTCCTCCATGACGGCTTGCCAGATAATCACACATTTCAAGTACCGTTTGCCTGCGCCACGTAATGATATTATCGATATACGCGAAATACTCTACGTGTTTCGGCAGACCTAGCAAATCGAGGCCAGTGTTGAAAAATTCCGGGTTTGCGATGCGCTCAAGGTTTTGCCTTTCATAAGCTCTATAGAGGCGAAAGCGGCCATTTTGAAAAAGGCTTGCCGTATCAAAAGGCTTCACGAAAAATACATCAGAATCGCAATAAATCAGCCCGTCTTCATTAATTACCGACGCTATACCAATTTTGACCATTTGCTGAATGTGCCAGCCCAGCGAAAGCCCGGTTTTACTGGACCACCAGAGGCTTCGGCCACCAACGAATGGTATATGAAACAAAAGGCGCATTTTCGCCGGCATCACATCGTCTGTTAGTAATATGCTGCGCCGAGGTCCTTGCAGATGTTTGAAGAGTGGGTAATGGGGGCGATCAACAACAACATAGTGGTGCCAATTGCCTGTGACAAAAGCATCCATGCTACGGCACAATAGAATGCAGCGCTGCAAATCGCCTTTATAGCTTGGCGTAACGAATGCCCATGATGCTGGCTGGCTATCACTCACCGATCAGCACTTAATTTGCATAGGCTTCGCGCAGGCTTAAAGCTGAAACAACGATGAAGCCGGCAGCGAAAAAGATATAGGCAACGGCAAACATTCCGGCCGGTTGGCCCAAACTATAAATAGCTAAACCGATAAATAGCAACGCAGCGGTCAATTCCAGAAAAACAACCGGTGGAATTGAGTTCACATTATAGGCGCGCTTGCCGACGATATGCCTACTATCTGCCGTCACATCTAATTTTGGTGTTCGCACGAAAGCTGTTTGTTTTCCGAAAACGCCTTGCACCACTGCCAGGCTGCATTGCAAACAAAGGCCTGTTGCCATGGCCATGAAAGCAATGGTGGTATAAACAAGGCTTGTTGGGCTGTGGTCTGCGCCCGCAAAATTCCCGCTACGCTGCGACGTCCAATACGTGAACAGATTAGCCAGCACAGCAACCAACATCATCACATTCATGGTGAGTGCCACGGCCATGAAATGCGTTGACGGCAAGAATGGCAGAAGAGCTATCGACGTCGCGAAGATTGCCAAGAACAAAAAAATTGAACTGTTCAACATATGAAATGAACCGACCATTTTCGTGAGAAAGCGCGCGTCTGAATTCCACAAATTACTTAAGGTTTTGCGACCCGTTTCTGCCGCACCTTTCGTCCAGCGGAATTGCTGGCTGCGCACGGCACTCATTTGCACAGGCAGTTCTGAAGGTGTTGTTATGATTTCGGTGAAGAGAAATTTCCAACCTTTAATTTGCGAACGAAAACTGAGATCAAGATCTTCTGTCAATGTGTCACTGCGCCAGCCACCCGCATCATCAATCGTTTTGCGGCGCCACATACCGCCTGTGCCATTGAAATTAATAAAACTGTCTGATGCTTGCCTGCCGCCATGTTCAACTGAAAAATGATTGTCGATTGCAAAGGCCATCATGCGCGTGATGATGGAATAATCGGCATTCAAATGTTCCCAGCGCGTTTGCACCATGCCAACTGACTTATCAGCAAAATAGGCTAACACCCCTTTGACGAAATCAGCCCTAGGCATAAAGTCTGCATCAAAGATCGCGACAAATTCGGCATCATTCATCTTAAGGCCATAGTCCAG
>JAYVCU010000085.1:0-3064 GCA_043749835.1 Hyphomicrobiales bacterium | reverse complement strand
GTGGCGAAGACCCAGGGCGCGTTTGGCCGCTTCACGCACGGCTGCAAAAGCTGGCACTAAAAGCTCATCAAGCGTTTTCCCGCCCGCCCACTCGGCCTTGAACTGCGCGGTCAGATCTTTTAGTTCCGCATCACTCAACGCCGTATAGGTGGCTTCCAGCGCATTGATCGCAGGAACCCTTTTCTGAAAAGGCACCAATTTACGACCATTCGTCGTCCCAAAAACTTTGGCGGCGAGATTACCTAATCCGAGCATGTGATTCGATCCTAGAAGGCCAAAGCCCATAAAAGTTAAGCGATTTGGCCCGCATATAGCCCAGAGGAACGGCTTGTGGAAACCCAATCCTGCAGTTGGGCAGAGATAGGGTGCATAGTACATGCTTTCAACCTGTTGCAGCAAGGCAACAGAGGGCCGAAAAGGCATATTCTCGCCTTGTTTCAAGGCCAATGCCTCAATATACGGTCGTCCTTTGGGGCATTTGTTGATGGAATCTATGAAACACGTTCACGTTCTTTTGAAAACCGCTGTGCTGGCCAGCGTTATTGGCTTGGGCTTGCTTGGCGCTGCCACAGCCCAAACCGCCCCCAGCACTGCCACTTTGGCCGGCGAAGATAAAACTGTCGCCACCGTTAATGGCTATGAAATCAAAACCTCAGAAGTGCGGATGGCCTTTGATGACGTAATAGGCCAACTGCCGAACATGCCTGCCAAACTGCGCTTTCCCTTCGTGGTCGAATTCTTGATCGAACGCCACTTGATCGCCCAAGTGGCCGCCCAGGAAGGCACGGCTAATTCTGAAGATTACAAGCGCCGCCTTGCGGCCTATCAGGCCAAGGCCCTGCGCGATTCCTACTTGACCGAAAAAATCGCTCCCGCTGTAACCGAAGCTGAAATCAAGGCCGCTTATGAAAAAGAGGCTGCAAAAGTTCAACAGACCGAACGCGTCCGCGCCCGCCACATTCTTGTGGCCACCGAAAAAGAGGCTAACGACATTGAGGCTAAGCTAAAGGCCGGTGGCAAGTTTGAAGACTTGGCCAAGCAGTATAGCTTGGATGGCTCAAAGGATTACGGCGGCGACCTGGGTTACTTCACCGCTCCAGAAATGGTGCCAGAATTTTCAAAGGCCGCCTTTGCCCTTAAAGCGGGTGAGGTTTCGGCACCGATCAAAACTGATTACGGCTGGCACGTTATCCGTCTTGATGATCGCAAGATGGGTTCTGCCCAACCTTTTGATCAGGTGAAGGAAGCCATCAGAAACGTTTTGGTACGCGACAAAGTCCAAGCCAAGCTGGCCTCATTGCAAGGCACGGCGAAAGTTGAGATTCTCGACCCTGATTTAAAAAAGGCACAAGAAGAAGCAAAAGCCCAGCGCGAAGCGGCACCAAAAAAACCAGACAATGGCGCGGCCGCTGCGGTTCAAGGTCAAGCTGATGATGCCAGCAAGGGCGATTTGTCTTTGCCGGATGCGGGCCCAGACCCAGCAAAACAATAATAACCCGGAGCTATCTATGGCGCATGTCGTTTCACCTTTGGCGCCGACAAGCACTCCCACATTGCCTGAAATCGCAGGTGTAAACTTGGCGGCGGCCGCAACGGGCATCCGCTATAAAAACCGCGTGGATGTTTTATGGGCAACTTTGGCTGAAGGAACGACCGTTGCAGGCTGCTTAACAAAATCGAAATCGCCATCAGCTCCGGTTGACTGGTGTGCCAAAAATCTTAAAAATGGTACTGCCCGCGCATTGGTGGTAAATGCTGGAAACGCCAATGCTTTTACAGGCAAAAAGGGTGTTGCCACCGTCAAAGCTGTGGCTGCTGCAGCCGCAAAACACCTCGGTTGCAAACAGGCAGAAATTTTTCAAGCCTCAACGGGCGTGATTGGTGAACCACTTAATCCAGAACCAATCGTCAACGCGATTGCAAGCTTGGCTGCAGAGGCAAAACCCGGCGCCTGGGATAGTGCTGCCAAAGCCATCATGACGACCGACACTTTTGCCAAAATGGCAACAGCCCAATTCAATATCGGCGGCAAAATCGTTTCCATCAACGGCATCGCCAAAGGCTCTGGCATGATTGCGCCTGATATGGCCACCATGCTGGTGTTTATTTTCACCGATGCAAAAATCTCGGCCAGGCATTTGCAACAATCTTTAACCGCCGCCGTCAACCCATCTTTCAACTGCATAACAGTTGATAGTGACACATCCACCTCTGATACCGTTCTGCTTTTCGCCACTGGTAAAACCGCAACTGTGAAATCGGCGCTTGAACTCAAGTTATTTTGCAAAGCACTTGATGGCGTGTGCCTTGACCTGGCCTTGCAGGTGGCAAGAGACGGCGAAGGCGCCGAGAAACTAATTGAAATCAAAATCACCGGAGCAGAAAATAACAAAGCCGCTCATGTAATCGGCATGAGCATAGCCAACTCACCCCTGGTCAAAACCGCCATCGCTGGCGAAGATGCCAACTGGGGTCGCATCGTCATGGCCATCGGAAAATCGGGCGAGAAAGCTATTCGCGATAAGTTAAAAATTAAAATTGGCGGCGTACGTGTTGCGGCCAAAGGCATGAAAGACCCCAGCTATAAAGAAGCCGACATCATGCCCCATATGAAAGGCCGCGATATCAAGATTGAAGCAGATATTGGCGTGGGCAAGGGCAAGGCCACAGTGTGGACCTGCGATCTGACCCATCGTTACATTGACATAAATGGCTCCTATCGCAGCTAAATGAAGCAACTCCTTGTGTGTGCAGTTGCCCTCATCGATGCGGATGGCCGCGTTCTAATGGCCAAGCGCCCGGAAGGAAAATCGCTGGCAGGCTTGTGGGAATTTCCGGGTGGAAAAGTTGAAAGCGGCGAACGGCCCGAAGACGCTCTAATTCGAGAGCTGAAAGAAGAACTCGGCATCAATATAGAGCACTCGTGCTTAGCCCCACTCACCTTCGCGTCACACGCCTATCCAGATTTTCATTTGCTTATGCCACTCTATGTCTGCCGTCGCTGGAAGGGCATTGCACAAGCCCTTGAAGGCCAGGAGCTGAAATGGGTGCGGGCAAAAGATTT
>JAYVCU010000084.1:0-9673 GCA_043749835.1 Hyphomicrobiales bacterium | reverse complement strand
ATGAACATTTTCAGTTCAGAAGAAGTGGGCATAGCGGGAGCACAGCCAACACCACAGACTACCATCGCAGCTGCTGCAGAGCCCTGCTTCACGCAGTCTCCAATGCCATGTCCCATGCTAAGGCTCGTGATAAATCCAGCCATAAAAGCATCGCCAGCGCCTGTCGGCTTTAGCGCTTTCACCGAAAAGATTGGCGTTTCAAATTCATCATCCTTGCTGATGGTGATCGATCCGCGCTCGCCCATTTTATAGATCACGATTTGCGCGAATGTTTTTGCAAAGTGTCGTGCCAATTTTAACCCTGCGGCTTTGTCTCGCCCGGCCATCACTGAAAACTCGTCATCATTACCAATCACAATGTCACAGGCTTTTGCCGCGTTATTATAGTGCTTCTTCGCCTCATCAGCGCTGGCCCAAGAATATGGCCGATGGTCGATATCCATTACCACCGTCAAGCCCGCCACTTTGGCTTTGGCGATTGCAAGTAGCGTGGCACTGCGCGATGGCTCCAACGCGAGACAGGTGCCGGTGATGATCAAACAGCCAAACGCTTCGAACGAGGTGTGTTTAACGTCACTTGTCCTAAATTCAAAATCAGCCGCGCCATTGCGATAGATCACTGACTGGCAATTCTCATGGCGCGTTTCAACGACAGCCAAAGAATTCCGCGCCTCGCCGCCGACCGCGCGGACAGTGCTGGTCTCAACTCCAAAATCCTTAAGTTTTTTGATCGTGCTGCGTCCCACCGCATCGTCGGACACGCAAGTGAGAAGCGCAGCCTGCCCACCCTGCCTTACAATGCCCACAGCAATATTGGCCGCAGAACCCCCCACCGTGGCATAGAAGTGTTCGGCATCTTCCATGCATGTGCCCGGAGGTTCAGCATAGAGATCAAGCCCCGCACGCCCAACAACAAGGAAGCTGTTCTTTTTAAGGCTATCTAATCCCACGTGGTGCTTCCGTTCAAGCTGCTGAACCTCTCGTTTAATCTTGACGCTTCAGTCTATTTAGAGTGTGACTATTTGGCAATGCGAAGAGTTGATCGGTGAATAAAATTGGAATTGGCATCATTGGCGGCGGCTACATGGGCAAGGCCCATGCGGTAGCCATGGCGGCAGTAGCCTCGGTTTTTGATACCGCGCTGCGTCCCAGCCTCGAAGTGATTTGCACGACCTCAGAGCTGGGTGCAGCAGACAAAGCGCGGCAGTTTGGTTTTGCACGCTCTACGTCTGATTGGCGCAAGCTGGTTGAGGATACAAAAGTCGAAGCCATCATCATTGCCAGTCCGCAACAAACCCATTGTGAAATTGCGCTGGCTGCTCTTGCGTTGGGCAAACACGTGTTGTGCGAAAAGCCACTGGGGCTGAGTTTGAGCGAAAGCCGCGCTATGGTTGCGGCTGCCGAGAAGAGCGGCTGCATCAACATGACCGGATTTAATTACATCCGCACGCCCGCCTCCCAATTGGCCCGGCAGATTATCGCAGGTGGAGAGATTGGTGACATCACTTATTTCCGCGGTGAACACACGGAAGATTTTTTGGCTGACCCCAAATTGCCGGCCTCGTGGCGCACGGAAGGTCGGGCCAATGGTACGATGGGCGATCTGTCGCCGCATATCATTAACGCAGCTTTTGCATTGGCTGGGCCTATCACTTCGCTGATGGCCGATATTGAGACTGTTCACAAAATGCGGCCCTCGACAACTGGGCCTATGCGTGTAACCAATGATGATCAAGCCCAGATTATGTGTCGCTTTGCCCCTGGTGCGATGGGCCAGCTCTTCATTAGCCGCGTCGCCACCGGGCGCAAGATGGGCTATGTTTATGAAATCTTCGGAACCGAAGGCGCAATCCGTTTTGATCAGGAAGACCAAAATGCGCTCTGGCTTTACAAGGGCCTTGCGAAGGCGGATCGGCAGGGTTTCACCAAAATTTTAACCGGGCCCTTGCATCCTGATTATCAGCCCTTTTGCTTAGGTCCTGGCCATGGTACGGGCTATCAAGACCAGATCATCATTGAAGCGCGGGATTTTTTGCAAGCCATCGCCACTAACACGCCGAAATGGCCAACCTTCCATGACGGCATGCGAGTAAACCAAGTGATCGAAGCAGCGTGGCTTTCCCACACTGAGCGGCGATGGGTTGAGGTGTCCCGCATATAACGGCTAAGATGAGACAATCCTAATGACAATCAAAATTGGCAATGCGCCTTGTTCCTGGGGCATAGAGTTTGCAAGTGACCGGCGTTATCCCACTTGGCAACGTGTGTTGGATGAATGTAGTATTGCGGGATACACAGGGATTGAATTGGGGCCGATTGGCTTCATGCCGGAAGACCCTTTCGTGCTGGGCGATGCCTTGGCTCAGCGCGGCCTCTCACTTATCGGCGGCGTGGTATTCCGACCTTTTCACGATGCAGGAGAATGGCACAACGTGAAAGAAGCCACCATGCGCACTTGCAAGGCCTTGAAGGCCCATGGGGCCAAGCACTTAGTGCTGATTGATTCCATATCGCCGCGCCGGGCTCCAACCGCTGGTCGCCCCACAGAAGCCGCGCAGATGGACAAGGCGGAGTGGACAGCAATCTGCGGGCGCATTCGTGATTCGGCGAAAATCGGCACTGAAGAATTTGGCCTCACTGTCTCCATTCATCCGCATGCTGCAGGCTTCATTGATTTTGAGCCAGAGGTCGAGCGCTTGTTGCAAGACATCGATCAAACGCTGTTGAAAATTTGTCTCGACACAGGCCACTCACATTATGCTGGTTTTAATCCCGTTGCTTTCATGCACCGCCACATGCAGCGCATCAGCTACATGCACTTCAAAGATATTGATCCGTCCGCCCGGGCCAAAGCTGTGGCCAATCGCACCAACTTTTATGATGCTTGCGGGCAGGGAATTTTCTGCAACCTTGGCACAGGTATGACAGATTTTAAAGCAGTGCGGCAGTTGCTGTCTAAAAGCGAATATATCGACTGGTGCACGGTGGAACAAGATTGCGATCCGGCAGGTAACACTTCACCCATTGATGATGCCCGCGCCAACCGCGAATACCTACAATCCATCGGTTTCTAAGAAGCGAGAACGAAAATGAAAAAACTCAATTGGGGCATGATCGGTGGTGGCAAGGGCAGCCAAATCGGGCCCGCCCACCGCATCAGCGCCGCACTTGATGGGCTATATGAATTTAAAGCAGGTGCGCTTGATGTGAACGCCGCCAACGGCAAAGCTTTCGCACAAGAGTTAGGCATAGCGCTAGACCGCGCTTACGGCGACTGGCGTGAAATGCTGGTCGGCGAACGGGATCACAAAGACCGTGTCGATCTCGTGACCGTGGCGACGCCAAACTCAACCCATTATGAAATAACCAAAGCTTTTCTGAAAGCGGGCATTAGTGTGTTGTGCGAAAAGCCGATGACCGTAACGGTGGAACAAGCTGAAGATATCGTGGCCACCGCTAAACTTACGGGCAGCATTTGCGCGGTGAATTATGGCTATAGCGGATTTGCCTTGGTGCGCCATATGCGGGCCATGGTGGCGCGTGGCGATCTGGGTAAAGTTCGATTGATCAAAGCCGAGTTTGCGCATGGTTTTCATGCCGATGCCGTTGATTTGAATAACCCGCGCGTACGCTGGCGTTACGACCCGGCACTTGCAGGCATCTCCGCACAATTTGCCGACTGCGGCATCCACGCGCTGCACATGGCGAGCTTTGTTTCGGGCCAAGAAGCCACAGAACTGACTGCAGATTTTGCATCTTGCCTTGAAACGCGTGTGCTCGAAGATGATGCCATGGTGAGCTTCCGTATGAGCGGGGGTGCGCGCCTGCGGCTATGGACGAGCTCGGTAGCCGTGGGCCGCATGCATGGGCTTAACATTCAAGTGTTTGGCGAAAAGGGCGGGCTGCGCTGGTCGCAGGAATGGCCCAACCAACTTTATTGGACGCCACTGAATGGCCGCACCCAAGTGATGGAACGCGGAGGCCCCGATCTGTCCCCTGAAGCAGACCGTGCCTCACGCGTCACCCAAGGCCACACCGAGGGCATGCCGCTGGCTTTTGCCAATATTTATTCTGATTTGGCAGAGGTCATTGCGGCAAAAAATGAGAACCGCTCACCAAACCCTTTAGCCTGCCATTATCCTACTGCGGTTGATGGCTTGCGCTCTATTGCAGCTATCAAGGCTGCGGTTGATTCAGCCGCAAAAGGCGGCACCTGGACTGACGCCAGGCCGCCGAGCTTGAGATGAACATTTTGCACGTGACGCACGTTCGATACGCGCAACAATCATAAAATCTGCACTCATTTAAATTGTGTGTCGCCAAGGTAACGCCGGTCAGGTCATTATGGCAATGGCGGATGGTATGTGCTGCCGGGTGTCAATCTTGAACCCTTCAGCAAGCAGGGCTGGTTATAACCGGTAGCCACCAACGCGCTCGTCAATCAGAGATGTCATGTTAATGATGCGCATGGTCATTGAAAGGAAGATGCCATGTTAGTTCTGGTAAGATAACGGTGTTAGCCTTTTTTGGATCACTGCCACTCATATAGCCAGTTTCGTTTGCCGTCAATGATCGTCGGCCGTCGTTCAATCACTCGCGTCTATCCGCGTTAACCTGTCAATTCCTTCAGCAATGCAAAGGCGCGCACGAGCGATTGTCTTACATATTGCAAGAACCCATATTTGTGTTATGCATTCGTGTGGTGAAAGAAGGCACTCGTTTTATCGGGCTGCCACCAAAAACGAGCGTCTGCTTTTGGCTGACGTTGAAACTCAAAAAAATTTAAAATTCAATAAGCAAATAGGGTTTGGAGAGAAAAATGAAGACAATTGTAAAAGCAACCGCTTTGGCGGCAATGGTGGGTTCGATGCTCGCTGGCGCAGCCAACGCCGACACCAAAACGATGAAGATCGCGTTTTCGAACAACTATGCTGGCAACTCGTGGCGCCAGGCGATGTTGAAGAGCTACGAAGCCGTTACCAAAAAGGCCGTGGCTGATGGCGCAGTTGGCGCTTCGGATATTTTCACAACTGCTGACAAGGAAGTGCCAACGCAGGCTGCGCAATTGCAGAATCTGATTCTGCAAGGCTACAACGGCATCGTCATCAATGCAGGCTCACCGGATGCTTTGAATGGTGCCGTAAAGCAGGCTTGTGATGCGGGCATAGTGGTCGTGTCTTTCGACGGAATTGTAACTGAACCCTGCGCTTACCGTGTCGTTGTGGATTTCAAAGCCATGGGCATGCAGGAAGTTGAGCAGATGGCTAAGTTCCAGCCCAAAGGCGGCAACTTGCTGGAAATTCGCGGCCTGGCTGGAACGTCAATCGACGAAGCTATCCATCAAGGTATTGTGGAAGGGGTGAAAGCCCATCCCGAATTCAAAATTGTGAATGCTGTTACGGGCGATTGGGATCAAACCACGGCCCAAAAGGCTGTGGCCACTGTTTTGCCTTCGCTACCAGATATTATTGGTATTGTTGACCAAGGTGGTGATGGATATGGCGCTGCCCAAGCTTTCGCTGCTGCTGGCAAGCCACGCCCCACCATTATTATGGGCAACCGCCAGGATGAGCTGCAATATTGGAAGGAACAGAAGGCTAAGGACGGTTATAAGACCTGGTCAGCCTCCATTGCGCCTGGCGTGTCATCGTTGGCTTTCTGGGTTGCACAGCAGGTATTGGATGGCCGCAAGGACATTCCTCATGATTTGCTGGTGCCCTATTTGGCATTCACGCAAGCTGACTTTGAGACCGAACTGCCGAAGATTGAAAAAGGCAGCGTTGCCAGCCATGAATATACCCTGGAAGAATCCAAGGCAGCTATTAAGGCCAATATGAAGTAAGATCTGGCAAAACGGCATGCGCCGCAGAACATGATGGCGATGGCGGATGCCGCTTCCCAAATAATCAAACTTGACGGCATCGAAAAATCTTTCGGTGCCGTTAAAGCGCTGGCGGGCGTTAGCCTCGACATTAGGCAGGGCGAGTGTGTGGGCATCGTCGGTCATAATGGGGCCGGTAAATCCACACTCATGCATGTTCTCACTGGTGGGACTGTGCCGAGTGCTGGGCTCATTTCTGTGGGTAATGTTGAGCAACCTCAATACACATCAGCTACCGCTCATGCGCTGGGTTTGCGTTGTGTATTTCAGGAGTTATCACTGTGCCCCAATCTCAGTGTAGCTGAGAACGCTCGCATTTTTCATGAATCCTTGAGTGGCTTTGGATGGCGCAAACGGGCGGGAAACCTGATTGTCTCTACACTCAATGCGATTTTTCCCGGCCATGGCATTGCGGCTGATGACATCGTCGGCAACCTGTCAATCGGAAGGCGGCAGATGGTTGAGATTGCGCGTGCCTTTACACAAACAGATAAACCCCCTCGTGTCGTTATCTTAGACGAACCCACATCATCGTTGGACGAGCACACCGCAAGCCAACTGCAATCCTATCTTCGCACCGCGGTGGCCAAGGGCATAAGCTGTATCCTGATTTCTCATATTCTTGGTGAGATTTTGGCCACGAGTGACCGCACTGTGGTGATGCGCGATGGCAAGGTTGTTGCCACTGACGCAACAAAGGCGTTTGACCGCGCTGGGTTGATCAGTGCCATGGGCGGCATTGTTGCCAGTGCCAGTAAATCAGAAATTGATCGCGGCGCTTCAAGCTTGAACACGCGTCCGATACGGGTGCGGATTTCACCACTGAAGCAGAATGACGGTTTGGAGTTGGTGGCGCGCCAAGGTGAAATTATCGGATTGGCGGGGCTGGCAGGACATGGGCAAACGGATTTATTGATTTCAACATTCAATTTGGCAAGCCGTGGAAACCGAAAGACTGAAGTGAGTGGCGCTGTCGCCTTTGTGGCTGGTGATCGACAATCCGATGGCGTGTTTGCCAACTGGTCCATCTCGCAAAACATTGGCATTCGCTCCATCGGTACCTTTAGTAGAAGCCTGTTGCTTTCACGGCGGCGTGAGCAGAATTTTGCAGTGAAGTGGAAGGACCGCGTTCATATCAAGACACCCAATCTGGATAACAACATTCTGTCGCTGTCCGGCGGTAATCAGCAGAAGGCATTATTCGCCCGCGCTCTTGGTTCTGATGCGCAGATTGTTTTGATGGATGATCCAATGCGCGGCGTTGATTATGCAACCAAGCTGGAGGTCTATGATATCGTGCGCGAGGAAGCGCGGCAGGGTCGAACCTTCCTGTGGTACAGCACTGAAGCCGAAGAGTTGCAAAACTGCCACCGTGTCTATATTTTTCGCAACGGCGCCATCGTAGCTGAATTGCAGCGCGATGAATTGTCAGAAGGCAGTTTAATCCACTCGTCTTTTGCGGGGGCGCACTAACATGAATACCGGAGTCCGGGCCGAAAAAGCTTTGCCTCAAATCTCAAAAATACCCACACGTGATTATGGGCCGTTGTTGCGCGCTTTGCTACCGTTGCTGTCATTTGCAATGGTGCTGGGTGCCATAGGATTTCTGAATCCACGCGTGATTAGTTATTTCGGTTTCAGCCTGATGTTGATCTATGCTGTTCCAATTTTGCTTGCCACGCTGGCTCAGATGTTTGCGATGACAGGTAACGACATTGACCTTTCCATTGGCACTTTTGTAGGCTTCGTCTGCTGTGTCACGGCCACTTACTTGCAAGAAACACCGCTCTTAGGGGTCGCCCTGTTGCTCCTCTGCATTGCTGTCTACGCTGGATTGGGTGCACTCATTCATTGGCGGAATCTTCCTTCCATTGTGGTAACGCTGGGCATGAGCTTTGTATGGCAGGGGCTGGCCATTCTTCTGTTACCGAAGCCAGGTGGCAAAGCCCCCGATTGGTTGCAAGCGATCATGAATTTTAAGCCACCTTTCATCCCTTTGCCGATTGTCGCTGCTGCACTGTTTGCTGTTGTCTCCTGGTACGGACTGATGCGCACCTCTTATGGTGCCATTTTGCGTGGCGTGGGAGGTAATTCCAAAGCTATCGGACGCGGTGGCTGGTCGCTTCTCAAAGCAAAAATGATGCTGTTTTCGCTCACCGGGCTATTCGGTGTTTTGTCGGGAATGGTATTGGTTGGTATTACGCGATCAGCTGATGCTCATCTCGGAGATGGCTATACATTGCTTTCAATCGCCAGCGTTATCCTTGGCGGAGGCGAGTTTGTCGGTGGCATTGTATCACCCGTTGGCGCGGTGCTTGGTGCGCTGACGCTGACGTTAGCTTCAACACAGTTGCTGGGCTTTATGCGCATTCCGCCAGATTGGCAGGTGGGGGCCAATGGCGCGATCTTGGTCATCGTGCTTGCGGCACGCGCGTTTCTGGCGCGCAAGGGGCGCACCTGATGCAGCTCTATGTGGCAAAGCTGGCGCGTTGGCCCTGGGTTTGGTCCTTTGGTGGAGCAGCCGTTGTTTGGTTATGTGCCATCATATTTACGGGCGGTCATGGCTCTGGCGGCATGTTAACAGCTGCAATGTCCCTTGCCGTGTTTACGGTCATCGTCGGCGTTGGCCAAATGTTTGTGATTACGCTTGGACCCGGTAACGTGGATCTTTCTCTCCCCGCCAACATCGGTTTGGCCAGCGCTGTTGCTATGAAAGTGATGGACGGCAATGACAGTATGCTCATCGTGGGATTGGCGGCAGCAATTGCCAGTGGCTTTTTGGTTGGTACCTTCAACTATTTCTTGATCAGAGCTTTGCGCATTCCGCCCATCATTGCCACACTCTCTGCCAGTTTCATGATTCAATCGGCCGATATTTCATATGGGCGCGGGCTGCAGATCAAACCCCCGCCGGGTTTCGCCGATTTCACCAATATCCAGTTTTTTGGCATTCCACTTTTGGCAATTCTTGTGGTGCTGTTTACGGTGATTGCTGGTTTGGCTTTAAATCGATCTGTGTACGGAAGATCAGTCTTGGCAATCGGCCAAAATATGCGTGCCGCCCATCTTGCTGGTATTAAAGTTGAGTCGGTGCGCTTTGCCACTTACGCGTTGTGCGGTGCGTTGGGTGGTCTCGATGGTGCGCTGCTGGCAGGCTATTTCCGAGGGGCCAATGTTGATATCGGCAACGAATACCTTCTGCTCTCAATCGCCGTTGTGGTAATTGGCGGCACATCTGTTGCTGGCGGTAAAGCCAATGTACCTGGCGTTTGGGGTGGTGCGCTCTTTCTGGTTCTTCTGCAAACGATGTTAAACACTTATGGCGCAAGTGCAGGCGTGCGGCTATTGCTCACTGGACTGATCATTGTCTTGGTGATCACAGCCGCAGGCGGTGAAAAAGTGCAACGATGAAGGAAGCCCTCACACTTCATTCGCGGAGCTCGCAGCATTGAGGCCGTTCCCATTCAGCGCTTCTTGGGCGCGTGGCAAAAATTGACGTGCCAAACCCCAGCCCGACAGTCAGTTGCTTGGTGAACATATTCTGAAGTTTGAAGCCGAACACAAAAAGCGCGAACGTGGCGATGCCGCAATATTTACTGTGGCAACCTAAATCAGCATGAGTTAAAGCGGCAACTTACATTCGTTTTTGGCCTCGCTCGGTCGGCTGTAATCTATGCGTACCTGTAGCCCAAGCGTAAGCGTCCGGTCACGACCGCCTTGTTTAGTTCTCGTCGATGAGATTGAAGACACGGTGGTGAGACGATGATTGTATCGTCCACTGATTGGTTCTGT
>JAYVCU010000083.1:0-2327 GCA_043749835.1 Hyphomicrobiales bacterium | reverse complement strand
CGGGTAATTCAGATATTACTTGATACTGGCGCACCTTTGGATGTTCGCCCACATGGAGTATCGCTTTTAGAGTTTATCGGTTGGGGTAAAGGGCGCTTTAGAACCCAAAGACATTTCGAACTGCTTCGGTCAGCGGGAGCGAAATAAAAGCGCCTCTTGAGATTTTCCTCCAATTCGTTTATTCTCATACTGGTTTTAGAAGGGCGGAGAATCGCTCCCGGCGCAAGCCGGGGGAGGAAAGTCCGAACACCGCAGGGCGCGATGCCGCATGATCCCGGAAGATTGGCTCGTGCCGCTTTATTTCTCAATATTAAAAACCGACCCTTTCATGACCGAACTTTCACCGACGTTTCCGGCTGATTCTGGATTTGTTTGAATTATCTCATGTTCCCAATCAATCAAACCAAGTGTCGTCTTTTCCAGAAGGGTGATTTGAACCATCGTTGTTCTTTGAGGTAATACAATCTTCGCAAGCTCATATACTGTTCAAAGGCTTTGTCAGCAGAACGTGAATAGGATTCCAATGTGCTTGTTTTATCAATGAATTTTTTATGAATGGATTTTGCCGCGCTGATGCCAGATTCCATGGCTTTATAAATTCCCTGGGAAGAAAGCGGATCGAACGACATCGCGGCATCGCCAACTGCCAGCCAATGAGCGCCTGCGACAGGATAAATTCTGGAACTGCACGAAGCCACAGGTTTTGGCTTTGAAATAATGTTTGAAGGAACCATACCAGCTTTGGTGTATGCCGAAGAATCAAGCTGTTCCTGCCAGAAGCCGGGTGAAGATTTTATCGCGCGCGCATAAATATCGGCATCGGTCATAAATGCCAAAACCGTTCGACAGCCGGGTAATCCGGCTGAATACCACCAGCCGTTTTGCTGTGCTTCAATCAGAGTGCAACCGTTATGCATGAATGCCTGCCGATTGGTGTGAAAGAAAGCAACTACGCCGACAAGATGGTCGGAGAGGATTCGTTTCGCGCCCATTTTTCCTGCTATAAAAGAAGATCGTCCGGTGGCATCCACAAGGAAACGAGCGCGGAATTGGTGCAACGTATCTTTGATTTGAACATTCAAATTCCATAGCCCTTTGGCACGCTCAAGACATTTAATTGTTTGAGACCCCCGCAAAACCAATCCGCCCGCTTTTTCAGTTGCGGTCATTAACATGGCATCAAATCTGACGCGATCC
This sequence comes from Hyphomicrobiales bacterium, assembly GCA_043749835.1. Lineage (GTDB taxonomy): Bacteria > Pseudomonadota > Alphaproteobacteria > Rhizobiales > Aestuariivirgaceae > Aestuariivirga. Next base: position 1,130 of record JAYVCU010000083.1, on the reverse strand, counting down.
AAATGCCAGCCATTGCCGAAGGGATTAAAAATAAAGTTGTTCTCATACAATCCTTCATTTCCCCACGCCGACAGAATACCATGGGACTGTTGATGACCTGCATGAAGGAATTGTTCCCAAACGCCCAGTTCAACCAGCAACTTTCGGGCAACCGGAACCAGCGTCTCACCATGGCGGATTTTATCATCCTGGCTTCGCTCGAATAAAACAACCGAGCATCCTTTTTGCAACAGAGAAAGAGCGGTTGCACTACCCGCCGGACCACCGCCGAAAATGGCAACATCAAACTTTTTCAAAAGATTACGGGGACGCCAGGTCAAGGATTGCGCTCCGATTCCAAATACCGGTCCCCTTTCCTGACGACAAAACCCAGGTGATGCCATTTGTCCACCATGGTTTGAAAATCTGTAACGTGCCAGCGGGTCCATTTATGCATGTTCGGAGAGTCGTCTATAAACACATCATCAGGCCGTTGAGCTGGCCACCATGCGAGGGCATCATCCTGTTGACAGTCGAAGAAATCGGCCTGCCACGGCAGAGCCATTTGTTTGGTCACGTCACCCGCCTCAATGAGCGTGTGAGATAAACGGAAAGGCTCTGTAAACTCGTAAAGATCCCTGACAAACCAGCTTGATTCCATGCCGGGATAAAAGGGGCCACCGATGCAATTCTCCAGTGCAGCCTTATCCAGGCCTTGCGGAGTGATGGTTGATGAAGGAACGGGCAATCCGGCCCAATCATTGTGAAAGTAACCCACCGCCCACTTTTCCAAATAATCATATTGCCATTTGCAGAGAGTCTCGTTTCTTGGCTCTCCATTCTCCCTCATTTGATCGTGATAATAATCACTCCATAGCATGGGCATGTCGTTGTCTTCACCAGCCAGCGGATTGTTTGGATCGGTAAGCTTTTCGAACACTCTTTTCCTTAAGGCATCGTTTGTGATAAGCGGCATGCTGTCTTCCATGACTTGATGTTTGCTTTCCATTGTCTTCGGCTTCCCGCCGTGCGGCTGATGCATTTTCCACATCATCATGCTGACCCATTTGATATTATTGGCCCGGCTGAGAATGGGATAAATGTCATGGGTAAAAGAAGGAACATCCGGAATCTTCTCGCCGAGTTTATCA
>JAYVCU010000082.1:0-2870 GCA_043749835.1 Hyphomicrobiales bacterium | reverse complement strand
CCGAATGCGTTTCACCAAGATAAGCCTCTAAGGCAATTTGGTCTGGCATTGGATCTGAATAGAAATCAAACTGATGGGCCTTGGCAAGGTTCACCAACGCATGTTTGGGCAAGTTTCCCGCTTTGATTGCCTGTGCCAATGCCACGGCAACAGGATGACTTTGAGGTTCACCACCATATATGCCGTCCAGAGCGTCAAACCACCACTGCAGCCTGATCTCTGCCAGCCGCGGCTCGCTCACCTGCCCCGCAATGCGCGAGATTTCTACACTGAAGGCATACAGGGCAAGAACATCTGCGCGTTTATCTTCAGGCATAAACAACGCCGCAAGATAACGATTGCGGTCATGAATGCGAACGCTATCAAAAATCTCGTCCATTACGGCACGGCCATAAATGCTGCTGCAACGCGCCGTTCTTCGCTCAGCATAAAATTAAAACTGTGGACGGCCGCACTCGTGCTCATCGCGTCCGCATTAATACCCGATTCAAAATACTGTTGAGCAACTTTTGCGTCCAGTCGAATAAAACGTATACCCGTGCCAACCACAAAAAAATCAATATCATCTTTTTCGGCCAGCACTGCGTTGAAATCCTTGCCATCCCAGGCGCGCATGCCGCTGGGCAGCACCAACAAATGCCCTTGATGTGAATGATCGCCAAACCGAAAGCCCCCACCACCAAAACTGGCAATGGCGCGGCGCTCAGGCAGGAACTTCATTTAGTTGCGCTTGGCAAATGTCTTGGCTTCCGCCGCCGCAATTTCACGCTTGGTGCCCAACATGATCAGAACTGGCGATGCAATGAAGATCGACGAATAAGTGCCAACCACAACCCCCCAAATCATCGCGAAGGAGAAACCGCGGATCACTTCACCGCCAAATAGATAAAGCGCAATCAATGCCATCAAGGTGGCCAAAGACGTGAGAATGGTCCGCGGCAACACTGAGTTGATGGAGAAGTCAATCAAATCGGCCAACCCCATGCTTTTATAGCGCCGCAAGAATTCGCGAATACGGTCAAACACCACGACAGTGTCGTTCAGCGAATAGCCTATGATGGTAAGAATAGCTGCGATGATGGAAAGATTAAACTCCAAACCAATGAGCGAAAACAGACCAATGGAAAGTGTGACATCATGCAGCAATGACAGAACTGCACCGAGTGCAAATTGCCACTCAAACCGCGCCCACAGATAAAACAACACAAAGATAATGGCCAGCATCACGGCAGCCGTTGCCTGCTGCGTAAGTTCTTCAGAAACTTTGGCACCCACCGTTTCCTTGGAGCGAATTTCAACTGTTGGCCCCAGTGCATCAACAACCTTCTTCTGCGCAGCCTGCTCGTTCTGATCGCCACCACCTTGTGCAGGAAGCCTGATCAATACGTCATTTGGACCACCGAATTGTTGAAGTTCAACGGAGCCCAAACCCAGCGCATTCAGCGTCGTGCGCAGGCCGTCCAGATTAGCCGCAGCCTGAGTGCGAACCGTGATCACCGAGCCGCCCTTAAAGTCGATGCCGTAATTCAGCCCCTTGAATACAAACAGGGCAATGGCCAAAGCGCAGAGAATTCCTGATACAAAAAACCCAAAGCGCGACAGTCGCATGAACGGATATTTGGTGTCGTCCGGAATCAGCCGAACAGGTTTCCAGCGCATTAGAGGTTAATCTCCTTGGGCCTAAAGCGCTTCACCCACAGGGCAACGATAAGGCGCGTGAGTGCAAAAGCGGTGAACATGGTGGTGATAATTCCAACACCAAGGGTAATGGCGAAGCCACGCACCGGGCCAGAACCCACCCCGAACAAAATGAACGCAGCAATCAACGTGGTCACATTGGCGTCAGTCACTGTGGTAAGCGCGGCTTTGAAGCCCGTTTCAATTGACGAAATCGGCGTCTTGCCGTGCCGCCATTCTTCACGAATGCGCTCATAGATCAAAACATTAGAGTCCACCGCCATGCCGAGGGTGAGTACGATACCCGCAATGCCCGGCAAGGTAAGGGTAAAGCCGAAGAACGACATCACACCAATCAGCATAATCAAATTTATGACCAAAGCAAAATCGGCGATGATGCCAAAGAAACCATAGGGCAGCAAAATGAAAGCCATGACGAAAATTAATCCGGCAATCGAAGCATAAATACCTGCACGGATAGAGTCAGCGCCAAGGCTTGGACCCACGGTGCGCTCTTCGACAATCGAGAGCTTGGCAGGCAAAGCGCCAGAGCGCAGCGTGATAGCCAGGTTGCTGGTTTCCTCGGATGAGAAACGGCCCGAAATTTGGCCCGAGCCACCCAGAATTGGCTCGTTGATATTTGGAGCGCTTTGAACAATGCCGTCCAGCACGATGGCAAAAGGCTTGCCCACATTATCAGCCGTCAACTTGCCAAAGCGCAACGCACCTTTCTGGTTGAATTTAAACGTAACCATCGGCGTGTTGTTCTGATCGAAGCTGGGCTGTGCATCCGTCAGGTCGGCGCCGTCAACCGTTGCCAGACCAGAGGTCTGCACCCACATCTGGGGCAGGCTTTTCTTTTCGGCATCGGTCAGGATTTCTCCGTTGATTTTCGGCAAACCCTCTTTTTTCCGCGCCTCTTCTTTTTGTTTTGCCAGCGCATCTACTTCTTCTTTGCGCGGCATGGCAGCGCAATCAGGCGGTGGCAAGGCATTGGCCCCACTGGGCTGTTCTGCACAGAGAAGTTGAAACGTCAGTTTGGCCGTGGAGCCTAATAACGTTTTGACCCGTTCCGGGTCTTGCAAGCCTGGTATCTGGATGGAGATCCGGTCTTTGCCCTGCTGTTGAATGCTTGATTCCGTTGTGCCCAAGCCATTGATACGCAGCGCCATCACGCGAATGGCTTGTTTCAA
>JAYVCU010000081.1:0-6746 GCA_043749835.1 Hyphomicrobiales bacterium | reverse complement strand
CTACTTCATCGACGCGGGGTTCGCTGATAAACTGGCCATAAATCATATATGCGGATGTGAAAATCGCGATGGATAAAAGGAAATTAGCAACTGGCCCGGCCAGTACGATTAAGAATCGTTTCCACAGTTTGGCCCCTTGCAGTGACGTTTCCGACACGACCGTCCCTCTACTCGGCAAGCTTGCTGCATTGGCATCTCCTTGAAATTTTACATAGCCACCCAGTGGAATCCAACAAAATTTCCAGCGCGTGCCATGGCGATCATTGAAACCCCAGATTTCAGGACCAAAGCCGATGGAAAAGGCATCAATTTTTACACCGCACCAGCGGCCCACCATGAAGTGACCCAATTCGTGAATGAACACGATGATTATAACGGCAACGATGTAAGCCATAATGGAAAATGGCACCATGAACGAAGCGTGTTGAGTAAGTGCCAGCATGTTTCCTCGCGCATTTAGGACAAAATATTTACCAATTTTTAACCACAAAGACTGGGGATTGCGTCAATAATCAGGCAATATGGTTACCAGTTGAGAAGTCCCGTTGCCGCACTTCCTGCACGGTGGGCGAAACCTATGAATCCAGCCATAAAAATCACTGCCAGCAGGCCATCGACGCGGTCTAATACACCGCCGTGGCCGGGGATGAAATTGCCCGAGTCTTTTACGCCATAGCGTCGTTTCATGGCACTTTCGAAAATATCGCCGAGTTGTTCGACACATGTGAGCAAGGCTGCGAGGCCCACAAGCACAACGGTATTTAACCCAAGTGAAAAAGCAAAAATGGCGGAAATAATCATTGCACCTGCGATTGCCCCAATCAGGCCAGCCCAGGTTTTTTTGGGCGATAGACGCGGTGCCAACCTTGGTCCGCCAATTGCGCGGCCCGCGAAATAGGCACACATGTCCGCAGACCAGACAATGGCGAAACACCAAAAAATGGCCCAGGGCCCCAAGGCTCCGTCTTCGCGCAACAATACAAAGGCAATCATTGGCAAGCCCACATAAAACACGCCGAGCAGCGACCATATTGTGCCTTCGCCGGCCCGCACCAGCCACATCAACACACTGATCAGCCAAAGGATGAGAACAGCAGCCGATGCTGCATCAAGGCCTTGTGATTCAGTCACAAACACTCCTGCCAAGCCTGCCAGAACATGAAGTGCCAGGGCGCGCTCACTTCCGCCGTGGACAATTGTCACCCACTCATAGGCAATAAGGACGGCAAGGCCACCAAGAAACATTTCAAACCAAATGCCGCCCACCCACACACAGTAAAGTGCTACGGGCATCAATACTAAGGCAGAGGCCGACCGCAACGCCAGATCTGTCCACTTTCCAGTGGTTTCGCCTTGAGGTTTAAGGTTCATTCGATTTCGGCCCGCACACCGCCAAAGCGACGATCCCGCGCTTGAAATTCGGCAACGGCACGCTGCAAAACGGTGCCATCAAAGTCGGGCCAGAACAGCGGTATAAAAATGAACTCCGCATAAGCACATTGCCACAACAGAAAATTGGAAATGCGCTGCTCTCCGCCCGTGCGGATTAACAGGTCAACGTTGGGCATTGCGGCTGTCTCAAGCGCTTGTTCCAACATGTCCACTGTGATGTCCTGGGGGTTAATCCTGCCTGCAACCGCCGCTGTTGCAAGTGCTTGGGCTGCATGTGCCAGTTCTTGTTTGGCACCATAGTTAAAGGCCACGATCAATTTAAGCTTTGTATTTTCACGTGTGAGAGATTCAGCATTATTGAGAAGTACGACAAGTGATGGCTCTAAATCATTGCGCTTGCCAATTACAATTATGCGAACGCCTGCGGCATGAAGCTCTGCCACATCCTGCTTGATGAAGCGCTTGAGCAAATTCAACAGAAATTTGACTTCAGTTTTTGGGCGTTTCCAGTTTTCGGTTGAAAAGGAATAGACCGACAGATACTCAATGCCAAGCTCTGGGGCTGCCCGCACGGCGCGGCGCAACGCTTCTATTCCAACCTTGTGCCCTGCCGACCGCGGCAGGCCCCGCTGTATGGCCCAACGGCCATTGCCATCCATAATGATGGCCACATGGCGCGGGATTTGCTGTGAGATCACACGCGGCATACGCAGCCTTATATTTGCATAATTTCGGCTTCTTTGGCCTTGAGTGAAGCATCAATGTCTTTGATTGTGGCGTCGGTCATCTTCTGCACTTCGTCTGATTTGTCTTTGGCTTCGTCCTCGCCCATGGCGGAGGCTTTTTCCAAAAGCTTGATCTGATCCATACCGTCGCGGCGCACATTGCGCACCGCTACGCGACCCTTTTCAGCATAAGTGTGGGCAACTTTGGCTAACTCTTTGCGACGGTCCTGGGTAAGATCCGGCATGCGCAGGCGAATAACATTGCCTTCAGTTTGGGGGTTCAGGCCCAAATTAGATTGTTGAATGGCCTTTTCTACAGCAACAACCAGACCTCTGTCCCACACGCTGATTTGCAACATGCGCGGCTCTGGCACGGAGATGGAACCGACGGACACAATCGGCGTTTTAGCGCCATAAGCATCAACCATAATAGGATCAAGAAGTGTCGCTGAGGCACGGCCCGTGCGCAGGCCGCCGAAGTCATGCTTCAGTGAATCAATCGCACCTTGCATGCGGCGTTTAATATCAGCAGCGTTAAACGGGGCAGGTGCAGCCATAATTATTCCTTTTCCACAACAGTAAACAGGCCTTGGCCTGCCAAAACTTTGGCAACATTGCCGATTTCACGGATAGAGAATACCAATACTGGAATGTCATTGTCTCTGGCAAGGGTGATGGCAGCAGGATCCATAATGCGCAAATTATTCTTTAATATATCGTCAAAACTTATCTTTGCATAACGTTTGGCTGTTGCGTCTTTCTTTGGGTCTGCGGAATAAATGCCGTCCACAGATGTGCCTTTGAACAGGGCTTCGCATTGCAGTTCGGCGGCGCGCAATGCCGCACCGGTGTCTGTGGTGAAGAATGGTAAACCAGTGCCTGCAGCACAAATGACCACGCGACCCTGCTCTAAATGGTAAACACCCTGGCGGGCTGAATAGGTTTCGCAAACCGTGGGCATGGCGATGGCTGACATCATGCGTGCCTCAATGCCTTTGCTTTGCAGAACACCTTGCATGGCCAGGGCGTTCATCACCGTGGCCATAATGCCCATGTGATCGGCAGACACACGGTCTATGCCCTTGGCCGCACCAGCTAGCCCGCGAAAAATGTTACCGCCACCGATGACCAGGGCCACCTGCGCACCCGCTTCACGCACTGCCTTAATCTCATCTGCGATGCGGCTAACCGTGGCAAGATCAATGCCATAATTTTGCGCACCCATCAGAACTTCACCTGAGATTTTTAGTAGGACGCGCTTATATTTGATTTTATTCATTTTATCTCACTATGCGGCGATTTCTGATATTTCAGGGCTACCGCGAATCGCGCTTTGTTTAGCTTAAATACCCTTGCACCTTAAGCGCGACCGCATTTTAAAAAGCGTCATACGGTACCTTTCCCTTTTACTGCAATAGGCCTAAGGCAATTGAGCTGGGGCTGCATCGGAGGAAACAATGCAAAGGCTGGACCGAACTTATATCATCGTCGGTTTGTGTTGGGTTATTGTAGGAATGATTTTCGGCGTTTGGCTGGGGGCCAGCAATCATCTTAACTACGCCAACTCTCATGCCCATATAAATCTTTTAGGCTTCGTCACTTCTGTTTTGTTTGGGATGCTTTTTTGGGCATTCCCTACCATGACCAAGTCAAGGTTGGCCGTCTGGCAATTTGGTGCTTACCAAATTGGAGTTGCACTGTTGGTCACTGGAAAAATCATTTTTGACACTAATGGCAGCGAAAGCCCCTTGCTTAAGATTGGCTCGTTAATTGTGATCCTCGCAACAGCCGTGATGCTGTGGCTGTTTGTGGCGCGCGCAGATATCAAACCGGTGTGAATTCAGGAAGTGCGAAGGCTCAGTTCTTTAGCACTTCAGCCCCGCGCGTGATCGCCGCAACGCCGGTGCGGGAAACTTCAACCAAACCAAGTGGCATCATCAGCGAAATGAATTGATCAATCTTGTCAGGCTTGCCGGTGAGTTCAAACACGAAGCTTTCGACAGATGCATCCACAACGCGGGCGCGGAAGGCATCACCAAGGCGCAAGGCTTCAATGCGTTTATCGCCTCCGCCGTTGACCTTTACCATGGCGAGTTCGCGTGCCAAAAAATTTCCCTCAGCGGTAAGGTCAGCTACGGAATGCACCGGCACCATGCGGTCAAGCTGGGCTTTGATTTGGGTGATGACTGAGGCCGTACCGGTCGTCACGATGGTAAATCTTGAGACGTGTTTTTCATGCTCTGTTTCCGAGACGGTAAGTGAATCAATGTTATAACCGCGCCCTGCAAAAAGCCCGATGATACGGGCCAAAACACCTGGCTGGTTTACAGCGATGACAGCCAAGGTGTGGGTTACGATTTCCTGCTTCTTTGTGTCGATGAAGTAGGCTGAGCCAGTGGCTTGTTGATGTGCGTTCATTGATTTATCTTTCTAAACAAGTTGCTTGCCTCTGGCATCGATGGCGCTGCCTACTTCTTCGTCGGAAATATCGGCACCCAATAACATTTCATTATGTGCCTTACCGGACGGAATCATGGGGAAACAATTGGCCAGGGTAGCTACTTCGCAGTCAAACAAAACTGGCCCTGGGGTGTTGATCATCTGCATAATAGCTGCATCAAGATCAGCTGGTTTGGAACAGCGAATACCTGTGCCACCGTAAGCCTCGGCCAGCTTCACAAAATCGGGCAGCGAGTCGGAATAGGATTCGCTCAGGCGGTTGCCATGCAGCAGTTGCTGCCATTGGCGCACCATGCCCATGTAGTGATTATTGACGATGAAAATTTTCACCGGCAGGTTGTATTGAATAGCAGTGGAAAATTCCTGCATCGTCATTTGCACAGAGGCGTCGCCGGCGATGTCGATCACCAGAGATTTTGGATGAGCGGCCTGTACGCCAACAGCGGCTGGTAAACCATAACCCATGGTGCCGAGGCCGCCCGATGTCATCCAACGGTGAGGCTCTTCAAAGCGATAAAATTGCGCCGCCCACATTTGATGCTGGCCTACTTCGGTTGTGATGTAAGTATCGCGGGTCTTCGTAAGTTCATAGAGCCGCTGAATAGCGTACTGCGGCATGATCACATCTTTGTTCGGCTTATACTTCAAACAATCGACAGACTTCCATTGGTCAATCTTGCGTTTCCATGCGTCAAGGCTAACCGCATCCAGTTTAACGCCACGCTTTTTCCATTCGGCCAGCATGGCGGCAAGTGCCTGCTTCACATCAGCGATAACAGGAATATCCACCTTCACGGTTTTATTGATGGAGGATGGATCGATGTCGATGTGGATTTTCTTAGAGTTCGGCGCAAAGGCATCCAAGCGGCCGGTGATGCGGTCATCAAACCTGGCACCCACATTGATCATGACATCGCAATCATGCATCGCCATGTTCGCCTCATAAGTGCCGTGCATGCCCAACATGCCGAGCCATTCTTTACCTGACGCAGGGTAAGCTCCAAGGCCCATTAAAGTTGACGTGACTGGAATTCCGCTGAGCGCTACAAATTCGCGGAGTAACTTGCTGGCTTCCAAGCCAGAATTAATCACACCGCCGCCCGTATAAAGCAAGGGCTTCCGTGCAGTGGCGATGAGTGCGATTACCGCTTCAATTGCACTGGCGTTCGGCGCGGTTTTCGGCTGATAGGATTTCACAATCACTCCTTCAGGGCCCGTATATCTGCCCATGGCGAATTGCACATCTTTAGGAATGTCGACCACCACCGGACCGGGGCGCCCCGTCATGGCCACATAGAAAGCCTCATGAATAATGCGGGCCAAATCATTCACATTTTTCACCAGCCAATTTTGTTTGGTGCAGGGCCGCGTAATGCCAACCGTGTCACATTCCTGGAAGGCATCGTTGCCGATCAAATGCGTGGGCACCTGCCCCGTAATCAGCACCATGGGGATGGAATCCAACATGGCGTCTGTCAAGCCCGTTACGCAGTTGGTGGCCCCGGGGCCGGACGTGGCTAAAGCGACACCGCACTTACCTGTGCTGCGGGCATAGCCTTCGGCCATGTGGGTGGCCCCCTGTTCATGACGCACCAGAATGTGCTTCACTTTGTCCTGCTGGAAGAATTCGTCATAAATCGGCAAAACGGCACCACCGGGATAGCCAAAAACATGGGCGACCCCTTGGTCGGCCAGTGCGCGCAAAACGATCTCTGCGCCAGTCATCAATTCTTCGTCTGCCATATTATCCTCTTACGATTTTCTCTAGTCGTTATCAGCCCAATAAAAAAGGCCCCCGAGGGAGCCTGTTTTTCGCGCAACACCTGAGGGCCCGGTGGATTAACCCACCGCGGTGCTGCGCGACCAAATGACGACGAGAACGTGTTTCATAAAGCGCATTTGTATGTGTACAGACAGATTTGTCAAGGGGGCTATTTCTCTTCGGCCATCCCAACCACAATTAACACCTGATAATCCTGCTTATTGCACCCACCGACCGGTGGCATTGCGGCACCGGGTTGGACGGGGAAGTTTTCCTGGTCAGCATGTTGTGGCGTGCAGAAATTTGCGGTTGTCGGCGTGTACCGCGCTGCACGACAGCCCAGATGGGTGACGTCATAAAGGTTTGCGCCATTGTTCAATTCCCAATGCTGCACACCATCATCACCC
>JAYVCU010000080.1:0-10413 GCA_043749835.1 Hyphomicrobiales bacterium | reverse complement strand
CCAGGACTCGAACCTGGAACCAGACGGTTATGAGCCGTCAGCTCTAACCATTGAGCTACAGGCCCGCCAATGGCAGGTGGTGGCTACATGATTTTAAGAATCTATGCTAGAGGCGGAAGATGAGAACTAAAAGCCTGACACCACAAGCCGCCGTTGCTGCCCTGATCGAGGGCCACGCACAGGCTACCCTGGCCTTGCATGATGCTTTGCAGCGTTATTTCAAGACGCGCAAAGCCCCCACCGCCACAGAACGGCTGCAGTTTTGTTATCCTGAATTGCGGGTGACTTATGTGAGCAAGGGCCTTCAACCCCGCATATCACGCGCTTATGCCAAGTTTCAAGCGCCGGGCACTTATACGACAACGATCACGCAACCGGCATCCTTTAAGCATTATCTTGAAGAACAGCTGAGTTATCTTGTCAAAGATTATGATGCAAAAATTAGCGTTGGCCTTTCAACGCAAGAGATTCCTTATCCTTATGTTTTGCAGAACGGCAATGAGTTAGGCTCGGGCGAAACGTCGGCGGCCGAATTGGCTTTGCATTTTCCTATTCCGCTTTTGGCACTTGTGGGCGATGAGATTGCCGATAGCCAACTTGAGGCGCATCCTGGCCCGGATTTGCCTTTAGCCCTATTTGATGCCGTGCGCGTGGATTATTCATTGAAGCGGCTGCACCATTATACCGGTACGCATTTTAAGAAATTCCAACCGTGGATTCTGCTCACCAACTATCATCGTTATGTGGATCAGTTTCAGGCCTGGGCAGTTAATCAACTTGCCAATGCCGATGGTCCTTATGAGGCGCTGCACTTGCCGGGCGGCGGTATGATACCGCGCGGGCTGAGCAAGGCTGCCGCCCAGAAGGTAATTGATGATTGTCCGTGGCACAAATTTCAAATGCCGGCCTATCACCTTTCACGCAAAGATGACGCTGGTGGCATTACGCTGGTGAACATTGGTGTTGGCCCTTCCAATGCTAAAAATATGACCGACCATTTGGCTGTGCTGCGACCAAACTGTTGGTTGATGATTGGCCATTGCGGCGGGCTTCGGCAATCCCAACGTATTGGTGATTATGTTCTCGCCCACGCCTATCTGCGACAAGACCGAATTCTCGATAATATCGTGCCACCGGAAATTCCCATTCCAGCTTTGGCCGAAGTGCAAGTCGCTCTGCAACAAGCCGCGGCACAAGTGACGGGTGAATCAGGTGACGCACTCAAAGCGCGTTTGCGCACCGGCACGGTAATGACGCATGATGATCGCAATTGGGAATTACGTTGGACGTTAGAACGCAGGCGTATCAATCTTTCGCGCGCCATCGCCATTGACATGGAAAGCGGAACACTGGCAGCGCAAGGGTATCGCTTCCGCGTGCCTTATGGAACTTTGCTTTGTGTCTCTGATAAACCACTGCACGGTGAAATTAAACTGCCGGGTGCTGCCAATGCATTTTACGACCGCGCTGTTGCAGAGCATTTGCTGATTGGTATAGCGGCTCTTGATAATATGCGCGTAACCAAGAGCAGTTTGCATTCGCGTAAACTGCGTAGTTTTGACGAACCTCCGTTTAGGTAATTTTTGCGATAAACAAGGATTAGATCTGATGAAATTTATTATCGCCGTGTTTTTGGCATTTGCTTTGATTGCGCCTTATGCCGCAATGGCCGATGATGTAAAGAAAACCCGTTTTCTCACGCTGCAAGGTCATGGCGAAGTTAAAGCCAAACCAGATCTGGCCATGGTTGAAATCGCAACGCTGTCGCAGGCCGTTACGGCCAAGGCCGCAGTGACCGCCAACACGGCCAAAGTGACAGCCATATTTGCCATGTTGAAAGCCAGCGGTATTGATGACAAAGATATTCAAACCAGCAATTTTTCGGTTGGCCCGCGCTATGAAAACAGTTCAATTCCTGGCCGTGCACTCAAGATTGTGGGTTATGATGTAACTAATTCCGTGACGGTGACTGTTCACAAATTGACTGAATTGGGTGGCTTTCTCGATCAAGCGGTGGACGCTGGTTCTAACCAAATCAACAACATTGCTTTTGGCGTAAATGAACCACAGGCGCTGCAAGATGAAGCGCGCCAGGCGGCGGTGGCTGATGCACTGCGACGCGCCAAGTTACTGTCAGATGCGGCTGGCGCTAAATTAGGCGCAATTGCAACAATCACCGAGGGTGCGGCCTACGCTCCTACACCTATGCGTGAGCGCATGATGAAAATGGATTCGATGGCCCAGGCATCGGCCCCGGTTCCTGTGGCGCAAGGTGAAATGACCATTTCCGCCGACGTAAGTATGGTGTGGGAGTTGGAATGACAATGTTTACCAAGATGGATTCCCGCGTGCGCGGGAATGACGGTGAAAAGAGGATAGAGCAAACGTTTTTAATTTTCCCGTTGCATCACGGCTACAAAAAACCCATCTGTGCCGTGACTGTGCGGGCTAAGTTGCAGCGTATCGGTTTGGCCGTCGGCAGATGTCGCTGGTGGTGAAGCCAGTACTGCCTTCCATTGCTCTGTATACGGAATGATTTTGAATTGGTTGTGGCTGTTTAAGAAGGCCTGCACCTGATCGCGGTTTTCTTGCGGCAATATGGAGCAGGTGAAATAAGCCAGTTTGCCGCCTTTACCCACCAGGGGTGCGGCCTGTTCCAGCACTGAAGCTTGTTCTTTCAAACGAATTTGAAGTTGTTTTTCACTTAATCGCCATTTGGCGTCGGGCTTTCTGCGCCACGTACCCGAACCGGTACAGGGTGCATCAACGACGACAAGATCATAGCCGCCCAATACCCTGAGTTTCTGCGGTTCATCATAGGCCACCACTTCGATGCAGGTTGCACCGCTGCGGGTGATGCGTTCAAAGATTGGGCGCAGGCGGTGCTTATCACGGTCAAAAGCCACCAGCTTGCCTATGTTCTGCATCAGGGCCGCCAAAGCCAATGACTTGCCCCCTGCCCCGGCGCAGATATCCAACACCGTGTCATTGGGTTTCACGCCCGTCAGTAAAGCCGCAAGCTGCGAGGCTTCGTCCTGGGCTTCGAACTGGCCTAAGCCGTGAGCTGGCTCGGCTTCAACATTGACATTTCGCACGTCTATACCCGATGCAGGAATGCGAAGGCCAGTGGTGCTGAAAGGTGTGGGCTGTGCTTCAAACTTGGCGAAGGCTCGCAAAACATCATCGCGCGAGGCCTTCAGCGTGTTGACCCGCAGATCAACTGGTGCGCGTTGCGAAAGCGCTGCCATTTCCAGGCCGAGGCGTTCACCGAACGTCTGGCGCAGATCTTTTTCCAACCATTGCGGAAAGTTGCCAATGACATGAGCTGCTGTATCTGCTGGCAGCGGGGTGGCCAAAGCTTGTTTCTCTGGCGCTGTTAATTCGCCGGGACCGAATTGCTCTGTACACAGAGTTTCAATTTCATCCGCTGACAGTTGCCAAATTTCGGCCAGGGTTCCCAAGGTAAGACCACGCGCTGTGTCATTGCCAGCACGCATTGCGGCACTGTTACGATTGCGCAGGGCGTCATAGACCAGTGTGCCGATTACGTGCCGATCTGTCGAACCGGCGAAGCGGTGGGCTTTGCCCCAATCTTTCAGCGCTTCTGATGCGGGGCGATTACGCGTGACGATTTCGCTTAGTACTTCGATCGCTGCGGCAACGCGACCGGCACGTTTCATGGGTTGCCCACACCAAGCAGGCGGGCTGCAAACCAAACCCACATGATGAACAGCGCTGCGTATCCGGCAAGGAAAGCATACATACGGTAACGCACATTATTTGTGTCAATGTGAATATAGGAGTGCGCCAGTCGCGTGGCCACGAAAACCCAAGACAGGATGATAAACGCGGTATCGATTTTGGAGGTGGCTGTGACAAGCGCTGTTAAGGCATACCATGTTGTCGGCACATCAAACTGGTTATCAAAATTGTTACTCCACTTTTTGACCTGTGGCGGCCACTTGCTGCTGTCGAGCGCTATATCATTCAGTTTGGTTTCGCCCTGCATCACGGACGCAATACGGTTGGAGAGGCTGCGTAAGCCGATGTAAAGCACCAATGCCACGTGTATGAAGAGCGGCGCTAAAAACCAATTCAAATTATTCACGTGTTGCCTCGTTGATAATTCGGTGCTTCACGGGTGATCATTACATCGTGCACGTGGCTTTCACGAAGCCCGGCATTGGTAATGCGCACAAATTGCACTTTAGATTGCAACTCAGAAATTGTACCTGCACCCACATAACCCATCGCTGCACGAAGACCGCCCACCATCTGGTGCAGCACGGCACCCACCGCACCTTTATGCGGCACCTGGCCTTCAATGCCCTCCGGCACCAGCTTTAACATGTTGCCTACATCTTGCTGGAAATAGCGGTCAGCGGAACCGCGCGCCATGGCACCCACACTACCCATGCCGCGATAGGATTTGAAACTGCGGCCATCGTAAAGGAACACTTCACCGGGTGCTTCATCCGTGCCCGCGAGAATTGAACCCATCATCACCACTGATGCGCCAGCGGCCAGCGCCTTGGCAAAATCCCCCGACAATTTGATGCCGCCGTCGGCGATCACTGGAATATTTTGTTTAAAACCTTCTTCAGCGCATTCGATGATGGCCGAGAGTTGCGGCACGCCGACGCCTGCGACTACGCGGGTGGTGCAGATAGAACCGGGGCCGATGCCGATTTTCACGCAATCTGCGCCAGCACCGATCAAGGCTTTGACACCTTCGGCCGTGGCCACATTGCCCGCAATCAATTGCACGCGGTTGGAGAGTTTCTTGATACGGCTGACCTGATTGGCCACGTGGATGGAATGTCCGTGGGCTGTATCTAACACCAATACGTCTACCCCAGCATCGATCAAGGCTTCTGCCCGCGCAAATCCGCTGTCCCCAACGCCTGTTGCTGCCGCCACCAGAAGACGGCCGCGATCATCTTTGGCGGCAAGTGGATGATCCGCCTCTTTTTCCATGTCATTAACCGTGATCAGACCAAGACACTTGAAATCATCATCAACCACGATCAGCTTTTCGATGCGGTGCTTGTGCAGCAGGCGTTTGGCCTCGGCGCGGTCCACGCCTTCACGCACCGTGACGAGATTGCGCGTCATCAGTTCGGCAACTTTCGAATTCAGGTCGGTGGTGAAGCGCACGTCGCGGTTGGTAATGATGCCGCAGAGTTTACCGAAGGCATCAATGACAGGAATGCCGGACACTTTATGGCGCTTCTTGAGTTCGACCAGATCGCCCAAGGTGGCTTCGGGTGCAATGGTGATGGGGTTCACCACCATGCCATTTTCGAAGCGCTTCACCCGAGCCACTTGCTCGGCCTGTTCCTGCGGGTTCAAATTTTTATGGATCACGCCAATGCCGCCAGCTTGTGCCATGGCAATGGCCATCGGGGCTTCGGTCACTGTGTCCATCGCTGCCGAAATAACCGGGATCGACAAGTTCAGGGTTTTGGTGAGACGCGTGGCGGTGGAGACTTCCGCAGGCAAAACCAAAGATGCACCCGGCTTCATCAACACGTCATCAAAAGTCAGGTATTCAGGAAATGCGCCAGCCATGGGATCCTCTTTAGTCGGATTTAATCGTTTGGATGACGGCTGCCCCTAACACCTGAGTGACCAGAGGGCAAGTGTTACATCATTGCAGGCCCCGGGCTTGCATGCGATAATGCACGACATGACCGAGGTACCCAAATTCAACATGGTTTCTGCAAAGCCCGCGCTGCATGGGCATGAGGAACATCACCATGATCATGGTGCCGGGCATTCGCACGCGCCAGCGTCTTTTGGCTATGCTTTCGCTTTTGGCATTTTGCTGAACGGCGGCTTTGTAGTGGCAGAGTTTGTTTATGGGCTGATCATCAATTCAGTGGCGCTGCTGGCGGACGCGGGCCACAATTTATTCGACGTATTGGGCTTGTTGGCAGCGTGGGGTGCTTATGTATTAGCCAAGCGTGCACCCACGGCGCGCTACACATATGGTTATAAGAGCAGCACAATTTTGGCGGCCATGTTTAATTGCGTGTTGTTGTTGGTGGCTGTGGGGGCGATTGGCTGGGAGGCCGTGCAGCGCTTGCGCGTACCAGTTGACGTACCCGGCTTTTGGGTGATGGTGGTGGCGGCTGTGGGCATTTTTACCAATGGGGCTACGGCTTTGTTATTCATGCGCGGGCGGCAGGATGACATTAACATTCGCGGCGCTTATGTGCATATGGCGGGCGATGCCGCTGTGTCGGCGGGCGTTGTGTTGGCAGGCTTTCTGATGAGCCGCACAGGCTGGACCTGGATTGATCCGCTCACCAGCCTATTGATTGTTGCGGTGATTGTGTGGACCAGTTGGCGTTTGCTGGCAGAGGCTTTTGCCCTGTCGATGAAAGCGGTGCCCGCGCGCATTGACCCTGAAGAGGTACGCAAATTTCTTGGCGGAATGCGCGGTGTTACGAGTGTGCATGATTTACACATCTGGGCAATGAGTACCACAGACACTGCACTCACAGCGCATCTGGTTATGCCTGCTGGCCATCCGGGCGATAAATTTTTGGCTATGGTGTGCGATGAGTTGCAACACCACCACGGTATTGGTCATTCCACTTTACAGATTGAAACAAGCAGTCACACGATTTGTGCTGCGCAATGCGATGTGGCGGCGTGAAGGAGAATATGGAATGGGTTTCTGGAATTATTTCTTCAGTTCACGCAAAACCACAGAAGCGTCTTCCAAATCATTGGAATATAAAGGCTATATAATCACGGCTGCGCCGTTCAAAGCGCCGGGTGGCTGGCAACTGGCAGGCCAGGTTTCCAAGGATGATAAAGTGCATCAGTTTGTGCGGGCTGATCAGTTTTCTGATCGTGATGAAGCCTGCACTTTCGCTTTAAGCAAGGGGCAGTTGATTGTTGATCAACTTGGCGAGGCGATGTTTAAACCATGAATCGTCGCATAATTTTGATAGGGCGCTTACGGCGTAACGCGCAATGGGCGGCACTGATGATTGCCGTTGCATTATTCATCGGCATGATTGGTTATGTTTATTTTGGTGAAGGCATTTCATGGCCTGCGGCTTTTGCTGATGCTGCGATGATCCTGGCAGGCGAGGGGCCGCTTGATCAAATGAAGACTGGCACGGGCCACATTTTCGAAGGCATCTATGCACTGATCTGCGGCTTTCTGTTTTTCGCTATCGCAGGCTTTGCGCTGGCGCCTGCCCTGCACTATGTGCTGCGCAGCTTTCATCTTGAGGACGAAGAGCGGGCCTTGCGGAATAAGGAGTGACGGCGCTTGGATTATAAACCAGCGCCCCGATATCGTCGTCCTTCGCGCAGGCGGAGGATCCATCTGTACCGAATTGAAGATGGATTGCCGCCTGCGCGGCAATGACGACTTCAGGATTTCCCGCCAATCACATAGTTAAAGCTCACCGAAATCCGCAAACCATCGGCGCGGTTCTGGGGCACTTCGTGGCGCAGATAGCTTTCCCACAGCAGCACTGTGCCGGGCTTTGGCGTTTCGCTGACGTGGCTGCGAAGTTCACGCGGGGCGTTGGGCTTGCGCGGGGGTGCTGCCATCATCAAGGCATGGCGTGGGTCTTCAAAGACAACTGGGCCCGCACCTTGCGGCACGGCTACATAGTAAGTTCCGCTGATCACGGAATTGGTGTGAATGTGAGACGTATGGGCTCCGCCTTCGGGCAACACGTTTACCCACATGGAGTCACAGACGGGCTTTCCGCCGCGAATATCCCAATGCTGGGATTTGGCAAAGGCCAAGGCGTGTTTATCAAGTTTTCTTTCCAAAGCTTTGAAGGCTGGAATTTGATCTGCCAAATCGGTGATGGACGCAAAAGACGTGTAGCCGTGATAGCCATGTTTTTCGCACCAGCGGCCACCAACAGCGTCGTCCTGGGCCAGCATCAAAGCGGCATCTTCGAGATCACGGTTCAGTTTGGCTGCGACCGCATTATCGGCGCGGTATATTAAGGTGGGGAAAAAGGACTGGATTTTGCTCATGGCCACCGCCATATCGTGTCTCAACCAATTCTACAACTCGGAGGCCTGATGGCACTGCCTGATCATTTACTTGACGGATATGGACGCTTTCGATCGGGACGCTATATTCAGGACGAGGTACGTTACCGTAAACTTGGCGCTGGCCTGCAACAACCCAAATTGATGATCATCGCCTGCTGTGACAGCCGTGCAGCGCCAGAAACTATATTTGATGCCGGGCCGGGTGAGATTTTCGTCATGCGCAATGTGGCAAATCTTGTTCCGCCTTATGCGCCCGATGGGGGACACCATGCCACGTCGGCCGCCGTTGAATTTGCGGTTTTGTCATTGGGTGTGAAAGACATTGTGGTGATGGGCCACGGGCGCTGTGGTGGCATTCATGCTGTGGTTGAAGGTGGCGACCCACTGAGTGCAGGCGATTTCATCGGCAAGTGGATGAGCGATGTGCGCGATGTAGCAGATGCTGTGCGCCATGATCACAATCACGCGGATGATTTTCAGACGGCGGTGGAACACGCGTCGGTTGAACATTCGCTGGCGAATTTGCGCACCTTTCCGTGGCTGAGGATGCGCGAGAATAAAGGTGATGTGGGTTTACACGGCGCGTGGTTTGATATCTCGCTGGGTGAGTTGCATAGTTATGATGCGGTGGCAAAACGCTGGGGCGTAATTTGAGGCAATGGAGTTTGCTTCGTTCTCGCTATGCTGCGAGGACAACTGCGTTCAGGATCTTAAAATCGCGCCAATTTTCTTTAACTCCACCTTCGTAAACTCCGCATTCTTCAACGCCCCAACGGCATCCTCGATCTGGGCTGGCCGCGATGCGCCGATCAGGGCTGAGGTTACTTCCCTGTGTGACAGCACCCACGCAATGGCCATTTGAGCCAAGGTTTGTCCACGGGTTTCGGCCACGACATTAAGGTCTTTCATTTTATCCACTAAGGGCGCGGTGATTTGATCTTGCTTAAGGAAGCCACCAAAGGCGGCGCGGCTGTCAGCGGGGATGCCTCCCAGATATTTGCTGGTCAGCAAACCTTGCGCCAAAGGCGAAAAACAGATTACGCCCATGCCGGTTTCATGTGCAGCTTTAAACACGCCTTCTTTTAGCGGCTCCTGCTGCAGCATGTTAAAGCGCGGCTGGTGAATCAGGCAAGGCGTGCCGAGTTTTTTCAAAATTCGGGCCGCATCGCGCGTCGGCTTAGCCGGATAATTCGAAATGCCTGCGTAAAGCGCTTTGCCACTGCGCACGGCAAAATCCAAAGCACCCATGGTTTCGTCGAGCGGTGTGTTGGGATCAAAACGGTGCGAGTAAAAAATATCAACATAGCTGAGGCCAAGGCGTTTGAGAGATTGATCTAAACTCGCAATCAAATATTTGCGACTGCCCCATTCGCCGTAGGGCCCGTTCCACATGTTATAACCAGCCTTGCTAGAGATGATGAGTTCGTCGCGGTGCCCGGAAAAGTCCTTTCGCAAAATTTCGCCAAACGCTGTTTCAGCGCTACCGGGTGGTGGGCCATAATTATTGGCCAAATCGAAATGTGTAATGCCCAGTTCGAAGCTGCGCCTGCACATGGCGCGCATGTTTTCATTATCAGCATTGGCACCGAAATTGTGCCAAAGGCCAAGGGAAATGGCAGGAAGAAGCAATCCAGATTTGCCAGTGCGGTTATAGAGCATTCATCCACTCCCCCATTGTGATCGCCGGATTAATCCCGGTAATTCATGGTTCAGCTAATGAGTAGGCCGAAAAATGAATCCCCGCAACCAGTGCGGGGATGACAAATCAGGTAATAAACCGTGCTGACGTTAGTTCAGCAACGCTGCCGCGTCTTGCGGCCTCAAGGGGGCTGGGCGTTTGCAGGTGCTTTTCAGAGTGATTACTTTGCGTTTCTGGCCGGATTGCATCACCGCTGTCATCACCTCCACAACGTGGGCCACCATCGAAATATCACAACGTGCGAGGCGTTTTTTCATGATGGCATCCGCCATGTCCGCAAGGCCGGCACAGCGATAATTGGCCCAGATCACATCGGTCTGGCTGTTTTGCTTGCCCCAGTTATTTTTGCCGAAAGGATGATCCCAGTGGGGCAGGGCTTTTGGCTCCTGGTCAGTGCCGGCAACCATCACATCACCTCCGAAGAAATTTGGATCAGGCACAAACATCGCTCCGGTTTGGCCGTAAAGTTCCATGTTCTGATGCTTATGCGCCCACACATCCCATGACAGGGAAACCGTGATGCACGCACCCTGTGCGAATTCGAGCAGCGCGTGATAGGTTGTAGGCGTTGTGACTTTCAACACTTCGCCGCTGCGTGCGCCGTTGCTGATGGTACGGGTTTTGCGGCCTGTGCCGGAAAGGGCCACAACGCGCTTCACCGGGCCAATTAAGTT
>JAYVCU010000079.1:0-14250 GCA_043749835.1 Hyphomicrobiales bacterium | reverse complement strand
ATAACGAAAGCCAAAATAGGTGCTTGACCAACGGCAGTGAGGACTTGATGAAACAAGCTGGCGTCGCCCAGTGGTGTGGTGGCTTGTGAAATGAGCCGGAGCGAAAGCAACATCAGGCCAAGGCCGATCAATACGCGGCCGGCATTATGCGGTTTCAACTCTTGTGACGTTTGGAAGATAATATAGCCGACGAATAGAAAAACGGGCGAAGTCCACAATGCGATATTGGAACCTGATGCAACCAGCGCCGCAATCACCGACGAACCCGCATCAGCGCCTAGCAAAACTGACAACCCAAGGCCCGAAGGCAAAGCACCGGTCGAGGCAATATTGGTAACAATGAGGGCGGTGGCCGTGCCGCTGCCCAATAGCAGAGTTGCCAAGAAACCCGCGATCAAAGCCGAGGAACGATTGCCTAAGCGATATTCAATAAAATATCTAAGCTGGTCTTCCCACACCCGCAAGATGCCCGTACGCACCATGCGCACCCCCCACAGCAGCAGCGCAACACCGCCAAGCAGATTAAGAATGACAAACGTTGATGGGTTCATCATTATGGCCAGGGCAGAGACCAGGTTTTGACATTGGTGTAAAACTTCATGGCTTCGGCGACGCCTTCTTTGATGCCATTACCCGAATCCTTGATGCCGCCAAAAGGCGACATTTCGATACGGTAGCCCGGCACTTCCCAGATATTCACCGTGCCAACATTCAGGCCATCTATGTATTTGGTGATGCGCTGCAAGTTGTTGGTGCAAACACCTGACGATAATCCAAAGGCGGTGGAGTTTGAGAGCTTGATTAATTCTTCATCATCAGCCGGTGCGCGGATAATGGGGATGATGGGGCCAAACGTTTCTTCGAATACCAATTCTGATTTCGGGTTCACAAAATCAATGGTGATGGGTGGCAGCACGGCGCCATTGCGTTCTGGATGATAGAGTATCTTGCCGCCTTCGTGCGCAGCAGCCAATACGCGCTTTTCAAACATCTCAGCCGTTGCTGCATTCACCACACAACCCAAATCTGTGTCTGGATTCTCCGGGTTGCCAAATTTGATTTTTTTAGCCAGAGCCAATACCTTTTCGACAAAGGCATCGGCCACTTTTGGCTGAACCAGAATGCGCTTTACTGCCGTGCAGCGCTGACCAGAATTTTTGGTTGCTCCGGCAACGGCAAGTTCAGCGGCTTTGTCTAAATCAGAATCCGATAGATCGTCCAACACGATCAGCGGATCGTTGCCGCCTAATTCAAGCGCAACTCGCGTGTAATCCGCTTTCGCAGCAATTATTTTGCCCACACGCACACCACCGGTGAACGTGATGACGTTGATGTTGGCGTTCGTCACCATCTCATCGCCAATGTCTTGTGGTAGGCCAGTAACAACCTGGAACATCTCTGGCGGTAAGCCCGCTTCATATAAAATGTCTGCCAGTTTGATTGCGGTAAGCGGTGTGAGATCGGTGGGCTTGCACACCACACAGTTATTCGTGGCAACGGCGGGTGCAATCTTATGGCTGACCATATTGAGAGGGTGATTAAATGGCGTAATCGCACTGATCACACCCACGGGTTCGCGCTTGGTAAAAATCTTGCGGGCTTTGCCTTGCGGCGTCAAATCGCAAGAAAAAATCTGCCCGTCATCATTGATCGCCAACTGCCCTGCCAGTGAAAACACATCATAGGCGCGACCGCATTCGTAGGTCGAATCTTTCAGCGAAAGGCCGAGCTCAAGCGTAATCAGGTGTGAAAGTTCCTGGGCATATTTCTTAATCAATTCCGCCGTTCGAAACAAAATCTGCTGGCGTTCATAGCGCGTGAGTTTGGGCCTAAAGGCCGCCGCGACGTCAAAGGCCCTCGCGGCATGGGACGCGTTACCCGCGGGCACAGTGCCGATTACTTCATTGGTATAGGGATAGCGCACCTCAAACGTCTTTTCAGCAAAGACCTTCTTGCCGCCAATGCGCATCGCTTCATGAATAATAGCACGCGTCATTATTGCTCCACACAGTTACAGCCCACAAAAAACGCATCCCAATTATGTAGTGGCTCTGGCACGTGTTTGAGTTTCCGGTTGCTGATGAAAGGGATAACCTGTTCAGACAAACCACCATGGGAACGCAGTGGCACATCAAGGCCAGAAAGGTCGTGTTTGCCAGCTGAGGTGCCCAAAACTTTGCTATGCTGTGGACCGCCGGAAATGACGATGAGATCGCCGCAACGTTTGGGCGGCAGGCCATAGGTTTTTGCGGCTTCAGCGTTGCTCAACACCACATCAATGCCATCGTGTCCGCCGACGAACGCGGCCACTTCGGATTGCCCTGCGCCAAAAAGATAAACCTGTGCGAATGAGCCCAGTGCACCGTGATGCACCACGTAGGGGTCTGTGATAGGCAAAATAACCTTGGTTGTTGCCGAACCAAATGTCGCATCAAGCGCGTCCTGCAAATAAAGCACATCTGGTGTGCCATCGGCCTTGTGTTTATTCTTCATCCCATGGTCGGCCACGATGATCAGTGTGCACCCTGCCGCGTCAAGTGCGCCAATATACTCATCCATCATTTTATAAAAGCCATTTGCGCCAGCGGAACCGGGCACGAATTTGTGCTGCACGTAATCGGTGGTCGACAGATACATCAGGTCAGGTTCGTCGCGTCTCAACAACTTCACGCCAGCGGCAAAAACGAATTCGGACAGATCGGCTGAATAGACATCTGGCAATGGCTTACCAACATAGTTCAACACATCGGCAATGCCATTGTCGTTTAGTGTGGCTATATCAGCTTTCTCTGCGGAGAAGCAGATTGCTGTGCCATCACATTTCAAGCCATGGCCCAGCAGCAGTCGCAATTTATCTTTGGCGGTCACCACACAAACTTTAGCTCCAGCATTTTGAAAGGCGGCGAATATCGTGGGAGCTGTCAACCATTTTGGATCATTCATCATCGTTTCTAGCCCTGTCGCAGGGTCAATCAGATAATTTCCGCAAATGCCATGCACATCAGGCGTGCGGCCTGTTGCAATCGACATGTTATTGGGATTGGTGAACGACGGCATGGCAGAGATGCCGCGCAAATTCTCACCCCGAGCAACGATGCGTTGTAAGTGTGGCATCAAGCCATCAGCCATGGCGCGGTCGATATAATCTGGTTCGCTGCCATCACAACAAATCACCACAAGTGGCCGGTCTGGCCAGTTATAAATACGGCCATTGACGTCAATGGTTTTCACAAATCCCTCGGCATAAAATCTTTTACGTTCATTTCATGAAGCACGTCTTTGACGGCTTCCACCACGCGTATCATCACGGCTTCATTCAACTGGCCAATCGTGCCGATTCTGAAACTATCTCGCTGCGTCAGTTTGCCCGGGTAAATAGCAAAGCCGCGCCGTCGCAATTTTTCATAAAATATGTCGAATTTAAAATTGCTATCACGTGGTGTCAAAAAGGTTTGAATAATCGGGCCGGACTCGTTGGCTGAGAGCAGGGGCTTTATGCCAATTTCTGCCATGCCTTTGAGCAACACTTCCGCATTACGTGTGTAACGCTTCAACCTTGCTGTGGTTCCACCTTCTTCATCCAGTTCACGCAGTGCCTGCCGGAAAGCCACCAGAGAATGAGTTGGCGGCGTAAAACGAAATTGGCCACCAGCCTCTAAGCTTATCCATTGATCATAAAGATCCAACACCACGGAATGGGATTGGCCTTGCGACAACAGCAATAGATTTTTGCGAACTAAAACGTATGAGAAGCCTGGAATGCCTTCAATGCATTTATTGGAGGATGAAACCAACACGTCGATGCGATCGCGCAGCATGTTGATTTCCAAAGCACCAAAGCTCGACATCGCATCCACCATGAAGATGCATCCGCACGATTTGGCGGCACGCGCAAGCTCAGCAATCGGGTTCACAATGCCAGAGGTGGTTTCGCAATGGATCAGCCAAACGTGGCTGATATTTTTATCATCCTGCAATGTTTGAACAAAATGTTCAGGTGCCAATTGGGTTGTGTCAGATTTGCTTATCCGTTCATGTGGGCGATTGATCTTGGTGAGAATTTGCGCCGCTCTCTGGCCGTAAGCCCCATTGGCCACTACCAATGTCTTTTTTCGTTTGTCAGGGCAAAATGCACCTAAAGACGCTTCAATGGCGAACGTGCCGGAACCTTGCATTAACACGCATTCATAAGTGTCATCACACCCTGCAAGGTGTAAAAGCTCCTGGCGAATTTCTTTGACCAGTGCACGGAATTCCACATCACGGCCGCCCCAGTCGGCAAGCAAAGCCAGTTTCACCGTGCGCGATGTGGTAAGCGGGCCGGGCGTTAAAAGATAGGGCATGTCTTGTTGGCCCTCAGGACCGTGAAACCGCATCATCGACATTGCCTAGACTCCTCCGTGAAACCAGAGTTAATCGCAAGTGCTCTGTGCGGTCAAATGCCAGTTCAACGCGCCACTTTGCCCAGATAAGCGGCGATAGCAGGATTGGCCGTGTTGGCAAAGAAAGCGCGGGGTGTTTCAGCTGGTCGCACTTCGCCGGCTGCTACGAAAATAATAGCATCAGCACTATCGCGGATTTCTAGAGGTTGATGCGAAACCAGCAGTGTGACCAACCTACGCTCGTGCGTAATTTCTTTCACCAGGGCCAGCATATTTTGCCGTAAGCCGGGATCGAGCGCGGCAAACGGTTCATCCAGCAAAACAACTTTGGTGGGGCGAACCATCACGCGGGCCAGTGCCACGCGCTGCCGTTCACCGCCTGAAACATCGCCAGGCTTGCGAGTTGTAAGTGCGGAAAGCCCGACCCGTGCAAGAGCTGCATCGACGGTCTGTCGCTGCGCGCTATTAAGCTTGAGATTTGGCGCAAGGCCCAAGGCCACGTTTTGCCAAAGCGTGAGGTGAGGGAATACGTTATTATCTTGAAACACCATCGACACATGTCGCCATGAGGGCGGCTGGGACGTGACATCCTGCCCGTCAATAATGATGCGGCCTTGGTGCATCGACTCAAACCCCGCGATGATATTAAGCAACGTGGATTTGCCAGCCCCACTGGGCCCCACAACGGCAATCAATTCGCCAGACTTTGCCGCCAATGAAATATCCAGCGCGAAACTGCCGTGCACATAGCGCCCGTCCAAAATCTCAAGCATGGCGCTGGCCAAATTTTTGTGCCGCGAAAGTTAAACCACCGCAGACCAAAAGCAGCACCAAGGCCGTGCCTTCAGCCTCTGCTCCACGGTAATGCCCCATTTCGGCGTGCAGCAATGTGGGCAAGGTGAGAATGCCGCCAGATCCTAACAGTGTTATGGCGGTGAGATCACCGAGCGACAGAACTAGTGCCATAAGGAATGCCTGCGTGGTCGCACGGCGCAGCAGCGGCCATTCAATAATGCGCAATGCGGTGAAACCCGATATCCCTAAACTTGATAGCAGGTTGCGCAGTGGAGCAAGTTGTATATGGCCACTGCGCAAAGCGGCCACAACATAGGGCAGGGCGATTAAACTATTAAGAGCGATGATGAAGCTCACTGTTATTGGGAGAGAATCGCCAAGCTTGTGCAGAACCAGAAACCAACCGGTGGCTAAAACAGCAGGCGGCATGATGAGGCCTGCAAGGCTGAGAAGTCGCGAGGCAAAATCGTGCTTTTTGGCCATGGGCCAGCCAAGGATTAGCGCAAGCGTTGCCGAAGCAAAAGCTAATGCAAGGCTTGTGCCCAAAGCCCACCACGTTGGCACAGTAAAATGCACATGTGCCATTCCGCGCCAAACAATGCTTCCCAGAACCGGCAGCACGATGGTTGCCCCTAACGCGATAGCACACCAATCGGCAATGAGTGTGGCCTTCGGTGGTTGGGCATAACGGAATTTGGTCGCTCGCAAAATGGTGAAACCTGTGTCTTGCGTAAATGCCGCTTGCGCAAAGCCGATTAATGCTGCGCACAATCCAACTTGTAATAGACTTAACGAGAGTGCTCGCGGTGGGTCAAAATCCATGCGCAGGGACTGATAGATCGCCACTTCCAACGTGGTGGCAGATGCGCCGCCAAGCGTAAGCACCACAACAAAACTTGCCGCGCACAGCAAAAAGACAATGGCGGCCACGTGCGGGATTACGGATTTCAACACGGGCCATTCAACATGCCAAAACGTGGCCGATTCTGAAAATCCCAGTTGGGCTGCAAGCTTAAATGCTTCTTGCGGTACGGCCTGCAGGGCTTGGTAAAACAATCGCGTTGCCATCGGAAAGTTAAAGAATACATGTACAAGCAGAATGCCAGCAAGGCCATAGGGCGAAATCAGATTGGGTAAAATCCCGGCATTGCCAATCAACGCCGTAACACCCAGAACCGCAACAATAGCAGGTACAGCCATGGGTAACGCGAAAAGGGCTAACAGTAACTGCCGCCCGGCAAAATTTTGCCGCGCCAAGGCACGTGCAACAACCAGGCCAGGGACAATGGAAAGTAAAGTGGAAAGTGCGGCTTGCTTCAGGGTGAATGCAAGAACGCTGATGACGGTAAGGTCAAAATGAACCGCCTCCCCGCTTTGTACGAAAAGCACCAGCAAAGGCGCAACGCCGAGTATAAGAGCCGCAAGAATGATGAATTGGGGAACGCGGGTCAAGTTCACCCTCACTCCATGGGCGGACTCGATCCGCCCATCCAAAACCACGAGCGCCGTTGGTGCAAAGTCTGGATCGGCGGGTCAAGCCCGCCGATGGAGAATGGCGCTGGGTATATCAATTCACCGCCTTCTGCCACTCATTAACCCATTGGCGGCGATGGGCGGCCACTTCTTCTGGCGAATAGAGCAAAGTCTTAGCTGGCTTCACCAGTTTGTCAAAAGATGCAGGGAGAGGTGTAGATACTTTAGCCGCAGGCATCATCCAATTTGTTGTGGGAATTTCATTCTGAAAATCGGGCGATAACATGAAGGCTATAAACTTCTGCGCCAATTCTTTATGCGGAGATGCCTCAATCACTCCAGCCACTTCGATTTGCAAATAATGCCCTTCGGCAAAATTAGCGGCCTGATATTTATCCGTCTTCTCTATTTCCATATGATAGGCAGGCGAGGTGACGTATGAAAACACCATCGGCGCTTCACCTTTGGTGAACAGCGCATAAGCGTCGTCCCAACTTGCAGCGGTGGTGAGAATGCGCGGCTTCAATTTTTTCCAGGCATCGGCAGCCTTGTCGCCGTAAACCTGTTTCATCCACAACATAAAGCCCAGGCCCGGTGTCGAGGCACGCGGGTCTTCCAGAATAATTTTCTGGGTAACATCGCCATTTACCAATTCATCAAGACTCTTCGGTGGGTTCTTCATCGTCTCGCTGTTATAGACCACGGCGAAATAACCGTAATCAAACGGCAAGAACGTATCATCACTCCACCCGCCGGGCACTTGCGCTTGCTTCACATCAACACCGTGTTTGCCAAATAGGCCAGTGGCCTTGGCTTCCGCAGTAAGATTCGTGTCTAAACCCAAAACCACATCGGCCTTGGTGTCTTTGCCTTCCAGTTTAAGGCGGTTGAGCACGGCCACGCCGTCACCCAGTGCCACATAGTTCACCTCGCAGTCGCAAGTCTTTTCAAATGCGGCCTTGACGTTTTTTCCGGGGCCATAGTCTCCCGCAAAACTGTCATAGGTATAGATTGACAAACTGTCTTTGGCAGCGGCAGTGGCTGCAAAGGCTGTAGCGGCTAATAAAGTGAGGATAAGTTTTTTCATCGGTTCTCCAGTAAAGTTGAAAACCCGGCGACGAGAATCGTGATGGATTTCGAAAAATCCGCCCGCAATCCCTCCGCTGGTTTTAGCCAGATCAGGTTCAGCGGGTTGGTGGTCATCACCTCTCAGCTTCCCAGCACACGCCTGAAAAGGTATTAAACTTTTCAAATTAGCGTGTGCGCAAGAATGCACCCCGTTGAGAGCGCGCCCTGAATAGACCGCAATCATTGGAGATGCAACACGCTTCTGTTACAGAGGTGCCATGTCGAAATTCGCTATTCTTTTGGGCGGCCCCATAACGCCGACACCGCGCCTGAAACGCCAACTTGATGGGACACGCGTGATTGCGGCTGATAGCGGTATGTCCCATGCAGCTGCTTTAAAGCTTGTGCCGGAAATATGGGTGGGTGATTTCGACTCGTCGCCAAAACAACTTGTTGACCATTGGCACAATGTACCGCGCCAACACTATCCGGCAGAAAAAGACGCAAGCGATGGCGAGCTGGCGATTTCAGAGGCCCTTCGTCGCGGCGCAACGTCTCTGATCTTAGTGGGCGGTATGGGCGGTCAATTGGATCATATTCTAGCCCATGCGGGATTTTTGCTGGCTTTGGCGAAACGTGATATTGATGTGTTTATGACCTCTGGTTCGGAAGAGGCTTGGGGACTTGCTCATACAGTGGAAATTAGCGATGCAAACATCGGGCAACGCATATCCGTTTTGCCTTTCACCGATTTGATGGGCTTTTCCATCAGTGGTGTGAAATGGCCGCTGGCTGGCCGCAACGTGAAACTGGGAACAGCGCACACGTTGGCCAATGTGGCCACGGGCCCGGTGAAAATTTCACTTAGCGCCGGCAGTGCCGTTGTGGTCTCCTATCCGGGTGTCACGCGTGGTTGATATTACAATCGAGCGTATGGGCGAGAGAGGCGACGGGTTAGCTGCCGGCCATGCTTATCCACGCACATTGCCCGGTGAGACTATTTCGCTGGCGGGTCAAGTTATCAAACTGTCACCAAATCGCATCGCCGCCTTCTGTCCCGTGTTTGAAACGTGCGGCGGCTGCAAATTACAACACTGGCACGCTGAACCTTATCGCGCATGGAAAACCGCATGTCTGGCCTCGGCTCTAAAAGCGCGTGGCATTGAAACTGAAATTAAGCCACTAATCGATGCCCACGGCCAAGGCCGCAGGCGCGTGAGTTTACATGTGCGAGAAATTGACGGTCAGTGGCGCGCCGGATTTATGGCCGAGGGCAGCCACACGCTTGTGCCGATTTATACCTGCCCGATTTTAGTGCCGAAGCTGCAGAACGAGCCAGAGATCGCTGCGAAGTTTGGAAACATCTTTGGTGATTGTGATGTGGCGATCACGCTGGTCGATAATGGTTTGGATATCGCCGTCAAAGCCAGCCGCACATTAGCCGAAAAAGCCATTGCACAATTTGCGCCTTTAATGCGCGATCATGGCATTGCGCGCATTGCCGTGAATGGCGAAACACGCGCCCAGCAAGCCGTTCCGCTTGTGCACATGGGCAAAGCCCTCGTTGCCCTTCCCGTCGGCACGTTTTTGCAAGCCACTGCGCTGGGTGAGAATACTCTGGGCGGCCTTATTGTAGGCTACGTCAAGAAGTCTAAACGCGTGCTGGATCTGTTTAGCGGGGCCGGGCCATTTACGTTTCGCCTGGCCGAAAAATGTGCGGTTCATGCCATTGATTCCGACAAAACAGCAATCGCCGCGTTGCAAGCGGCCACGCGCAAACTGCAAGGATTGAAGCCGATCACCGCCGAGGTGCTTGATCTTTTCCGCAATCCCTACACACCCATGGACTTCAAAGAATTTGATTGCGTGGTTCTTGATCCGCCACGCTCTGGTGCTGAAGCCCAGTGCCGCAACATTGCAAAGTCACAATTACGCCGTGCCATTTATGTGTCGTGCGATGTGCAAAGCTTTGCCCGCGATGCGGCGGTTCTTGTGAGTGAAGGCTTCACACTGGAAGAGGTTACACCCGTTGATCAGTTCAAATACTCACCCCATCTTGAAATGGTTGCCTGTTTCACCCGATCTTGACTTGGGCATGTAAAGCTGGTGCACCAATCAAAAGGGAATCTCATCGTGTCCACAGCATTTGTATTTCCGGGCCAGGGCAGCCAGATAGTTGGTATGGGCAGGGCCTTGGCCGAGTCATTCGCCGTCGCCAGCGCGGTGTTTGATGAAGTTGATTCAGCTTTAAACCAAAAGCTATCACACGTCATGTGGAATGGCCCAGAGGCCGAACTTACTTTAACTGAAAACGCTCAACCGGCTCTTATGGCCGTCTCCATGGCCGTGATGCGCGTGTTGGAAACTGAGCATGGCATTACACTGGCCACACATACGAAATTTGTGAGCGGCCATTCTTTGGGCGAGTATTCGGCGTTGGCAGCAGCAGGCACGTTCTCACTGGCTGATACAGCGCGGCTGTTGAAGATTAGAGGTAAAGCCATGCAGGCCGCCGTTCCCGTGGGGCAGGGTGCCATGGCGGCATTGCTCGGACTGGATTTTGCCACCGCTTCAGTCGTGGCCGCTGAAGCAGCGCAGGGCGATGTATGTCAGGCCGCCAATGACAACTCGGATGGGCAGGTGGTGATTTCTGGAACCAGGGCAGCGGTTGACCGCGCTTGCGAGATTGCCAAAGCCAAGGGGGCCAAGCGCGCTATTTTATTGCCGGTCTCTGCACCCTTCCATTGCGCCTTGATGAAGCCCGCCGCCGATGCCATGGCCGAGGCACTGGCGCAGGTGAAAATGAATGCACCGATCGTGCCGCTGATCGCCAATGTGGTGGCGGGCGAAATCACCGATCCTGCTATCATCAGGGCCAAGTTGGTTGAGCAGGTGACAGGCACCGTGCGCTGGCGCGAATGTGTGGCCTATATGGCGGAGCAGGGTGTTAACGTTTTTGTTGAGCTTGGCGCAGGCAAGGTATTGACCGGACTGGCAAAAAAGAATGCGCCCAATGCCACCGCGATGAACGCCGGAACACCGGATGAAATTGCAGCACTGGTGCAGAGTTTGAAAGGCTAACTCATGTTTTCACTCATTGGAAAGACCGCTCTTGTCACTGGCGCATCGGGGGGCATTGGCGCGGCCATCGCCAAGGCGCTGCATGATGCGGGCGCTTCCATTGCCATATCTGGCACGCGCATTGAAACACTGGATAAGGTGAAGGCCGCAGTGGGACAGCGCGTGTTCATTCTGCCGTGTAATCTTTCCATTGCTGAAGATGTAGAAAAACTGGTGCCCGCCGCCGCACTGGCATTGGGCGGGCTGGATATTCTGGTGAACAATGCCGGCATCACCAAAGACGGCCTCTCAATGCGCATGAAAGACGAAGATTGGCAAACCGTGATGGACGTGAACCTCACCGCCAACTTTCGCCTGAGCCGCGCCGCCATGAAGCTGATGATGAAAAAGCGCTTCGGCCGCATCATTAATGTAACCTCCATTGTCGGGGTGACGGGCAACCCCGGCCAAGCCAACTATGTGGCGTCCAAGGCAGGCCTGATCGGCCTCACCAAATCCATTGCACAGGAATTGGCCACGCGCGGCGTCACCGCCAACTGCGTAGCCCCGGGCTTCATCGCCACAGCAATGACCGACGGGCTAACCGACATACAAAAGCAAGCCCTCCTGGCCCGCATCCCCGCCGCCCGCATGGGCACCCCCGCGGACATCGCCGCCGCCGTGCTGTATCTGGCCTCTGATGAGGCAGGCTATGTGACAGGCCAGACACTGCACGTGAATGGCGGCATGGCGATGGTGTGAGGGGCCAAAGTTATCAAAATGCGCCTCATCTCCCCACCACTTGCATCCCATAACGCAATGCGTTATAGTGCGCCATGATTGGAAGTTTCGGCACTCGCGAAACGGAGCAGGTTTGGCGTGGCCTCCGCTCTCGTAGATTGCCGGATGATGTGCAGCGCATCGGCCTGAGAAAGCTGGAATTGATTGCAGCTGCCGCGGGCATTGATGATTTGTGCATTCCGCCCGGCAATCGGCTGGAAATGCTGAAAGGCGATTTGAAGGGCTTCTGGTCAATCAGGATCAATCAACAATGGCGGATCATATTCCGATGGGTAAATGGCAATGCTGAAGACGTCGAAATCATCGACTATCACTAAGATGCGTGTACAAGGCCTCTTGGCTTTTCCAACCGTGGGCGAAATCCTGCTGGAAGAGTTTTTGAAGCCCATGGAACTTTCGCAGAATGCACTTGCGCGGGCCGTGGGTGTGGCCCCGCGGCGCATCAATGAAATTGTGTTGGGCAAGCGCATTGTCACAGCCGACACGGATTTGCGCCTTACACGTTACTTCGGCCTGTCGGAAGGCTTCTTCCTGCGGCTGCAAATGAGTTATGACCTGCGCATGCAGCGACGTGCTCTGGGCGCGAAGCTGGAGGCGATCAGGCCACGCGCAGCTTAGGACGACCCGCCCTTGACAGTCGTCGCGTGTCGCGCTACGCAATTCAATGATCGGTACTGTGCAGCATAAGGCTTTGCGGCGATTGGTTGAAACGGGCGATGGCAAAGGCCTTCCGTCAGAAATGCTCAGCCGTATTAAGCATATGCTTTCCGTGTTGCATGCGGCGGATGATTTAAAACCGCTCGAAGCGTTTTCGGGCTGGCGGCTGCATCCGCTGAAAGGCCATCTGGCTGGTTATTGGAACCTGTCGGTCAGTGGTAATTGGCGGCTGATTTTTAAGTGGCAAGATGGCACAGCCAGTGAGCTTGATCTTGTTGACTATCATTGAGAAAGAAGGAGTTGCCCATGTTTGATCCTGTTCACCCCGGCGAAGTGTTGAAGCAAGATGTACTGGCCGAAGCGGGCCTGACGGTGGCGCGGGCAGCGGAAATTCTGGGCGTGGGGCGGCCAGCGCTCAGCGCCGTGCTTAATGGCCGTTCCAGCCTCTCGCCTGAAATGGCCTTACGCTTTGAAAAGGCCTTTGGCGTTTCGATGGAGCTGATGTTGAAAATGCAATTGCAATTCGACATCGCCAAAGCCCGCAAAGGTGCCAAGGCGATTAAGGTGCAGAGGTTTAAGCGAGCGGCGTGAGGATTGTTGGCATTCAAACGGCAATTATTTTCCCAAGTTCTAAGATATGCGGCATAAGTATTTTTATATTTCAACATTTAATCTGTGGAAAAGCAGAGAATTCTAAAATTTCCTTCTCAATCAGAAATATTCTCAGGTATGATTCCGTGAGCTTAGGTTGAGTTTGAATAGCAGGGAAATTTTGCGGAGCAAAAATGCGGGTTTCACAGTTCTACAATTTAGGAAAATCGCAGCCGAGTTTGCCGTTCCTAGACGTTGATGTATCCAATGATGTAAAATTATTTATCAATCCTAGGGCAATGCGCACGCTTAAATCTGACTTTGGTCAGCACTGCAGCCGGTTGATTAGTTCATATTTCAATACAGTTGTGGACTCTATACGCAATGGAAACGAACTGGTTGCTTTAGATATTATGAAGCAACTGCGAGAGCCCAATTAAACTCATTTGGGATTGTCTAAGACCAAGTCGGAAGGCCGAGGTCTCGGGCCACAAAAGGCTCGAGAAATTTGGGAGTCATTTCGAAAGAGCAAGGCCGTCAAAACGGGTTTGCTTTCTGATTTGGAAGACACAGTACTGCTAATCGATGGGGTGTCAGTTGACATTCTCTCAGACATTGTAACGAACATTATTCGGGGACCACTTATCAATTTCACACAAACTACTTGTGACATCTTCGATATCCCAACGCAGCCTGAAGTAGATTCTGGACCCGTTTGGAATCCTAACAGATTGATTTGGGAGAATGAATTTGTGAGACTGCCATGTCCAGACGACGTGAAATTACTATTAGTGCCAAAGTCAATTGTCCGCATCAGATCGGACTATGATGTAGAAAAATACTATAGACATTACGTGATGGAGTGTTTGAAGGACGAAGAGAAAGCAAAAGGTTCGGAACTCGTTCAAACGTTGAAAAGCGGCAAAAATAAAGGTGAGAAAAAAGTCTACCTGAAAGACCTTGAAGCCAAATATGGTAAAGAGAAGAAAGCAGTTTCCATCACTCAAACAGAACTTCACCCTGATGTATTACGAAAGTTTAAAGCCGATCATTCAAAACCGACACCCGCATTATCGCACCAACAAATAGCTGATGTTGAGGGGACTGAGCGTCCAAATTGGAACGCTTTGATTAACAGCGTAACTAATGTTTCAGTGGGTAAGAAAGATGCATATACTTACGAAGGAGTAATAGTAGATTTGCTCGCGGCTCTTTTTTATCCGGTATTGGTCGATCCTGAAACTCAGGTTCCTATTCACAACGGACTTAAGCGAGTTGACATTACATTTACAAACTATGCTCGCGGAGGATTCTTTGAGTGGCGTTGACCTTGCCCCAAGCTTCTATCCAGTTTTGAGTTCGCTCCGGTGGTTAGTTATGCCCGATTGGGCTGATGATGCAAAGGCCATGGGCGCGTAGGCCT
>JAYVCU010000078.1:0-11354 GCA_043749835.1 Hyphomicrobiales bacterium | reverse complement strand
CGCACCGCGCAGCGTGACATCGCCTCCCGCCATGCCGACGGCCATGGCGTAGGTGCCAGCTTCAATGCGGTCTGCCACCACGGTGTGGTCAGCGCCCTTCAGGGAGGTGACACCGGTGATTTTCAAATTGCGGGTGCCAATGCCTTCAATCTTGGCGCCCATTTTGACGAGGCATTCAGCCACGTCCGTGATCTCAGGTTCCATCGCCGCATTTTCGATTTCGCTATCACCATGGGCCAGCACGGCGGCCATGAGGGCGGCATGGGTTGCACCGACAGACACTTTTGAAAAGCTGATGTGGCCGCCCTTCAGGCCGTTCTTGGCTTTGGCGATCACATAGCCTTGCTCAATCACACATTCGGCACCCAGCTTTTCGAGAGCCAGCAGGTGCATATCCACTGGCCGTGTGCCAATGGCGCAGCCGCCGGGCAATGAGACCTTGGCTTCGCCCATGCGGGCAACCAGCGGGCCCAATACCCAAAATGAGGCGCGCATTTTGGATACGAGGTCATAAGGGGCTGTTGTGTCGACAATGTTTTTGGCGGAAATTTTTAGCGTTTCGCCGGCGTGGTCAATCTGGCCGATACGCTTGCCAGCGGTGGTGATATCCACGCCGTGATTTTGCAAAATGCGTTGCAGGCGCAGTGCGTCCACAAGGCGTGGCACATTATGAAGCGTTACCGTTTCCGGCGTGAGCAATGGCACGATCATCAAGGGTAAGGCCGCGTTTTTAGCGCCCGAAATGTTGATGGTGCCACTGAGCTTATTGCCACCGCGAATGCGGATACGATCCATAAGTTACCTCTTTTGGGCAGATGTGATTCTGCCATTCATTCGTCGTGCAGGGATTGGCAGTCTCAATTAGTGGCTGCCCGCGCGAAATCAACTGCGATTTTTGAACAAAGGTAATGGCGGATTTGCGGCGGCGCTTTGGGCGCAGCTATGTCCTGGTTCGAATTCCGTCGTCTCAGACATGCAAGATGGGCCGATAGGCGAGTTCATGCGTTTGGCCAACAATGCTCAGTTCGATAACAAGCTGCCGTGCAAGCGTATCGACGCTATTGCCACTCATAGAAGTTGGGTCTGGCCAGTCAGGGGCATCCTCTAAGTGGACTACTCTACGGTTGTCGACAGGCTCCTCATTCGATCGACCTCAGAAATTTGATACAATAATTAAATGCAATAACACCGTAATAAAGAGCCCTCATCCCCTTCGGCACCTTCTCCCATGCGCAAGAGCGTACGGGAGAAGGCAGCTATTGTGGATATCGGAAAATTATCTGCCTTCGCCCGTTTGTTCTTACAAATGGGAGAAGGTGCCGAAGGCGGATGAAGGCTCTTAGGCCCGCGTCCGCTTGGCCAGTTCCGCTCTAAACGGGCTGGCGGGATAGGTGCCCAGGATCTTCATAAATGAGGTGAAGAATTTTAGTTCTTCCAACGCGAACTGCACGGAGCGATCTGCCGGGTGGCCTTCAACGTCGGCATAAAATTGCGTGGCGTTGAACTGGCCTTCGATTTGGTATGACTCAAGCTTTGTCATGTTCACGCTGTTGGTGGCAAAGCCGCCCATTGCCTTGTACAGCGCGGCAGGCACGTTGCGCACGCGGAAAACGAAGCTGGTCATCACCGGGCCGTTGTCTGGTTTTGCGTCGGTGCGTTTTTTGGAAAGGATGACAAAGCGTGTGGTGTTGTGCTCTTCGTCTTCAATGTCCTTTGCCAGAATTTTCAGGCCGTAAATCTCAGCAGCTAATGTGGTGGCAATTGCGGCGCGGGATTTGTCTTTGATTTCGGCAACCTCACGCGCAGCACCTGCTGTGTCAGCGGCAACGATGGCAGTCAGCTTGTTGGCCTTGATGGCTTTGCGGCATTGGCCCAGCGCGTGGACGTGGCTATACACGGTTTTTAAATCAGCGAGCTTTGCTTCGGGTAAGCCCAGCAGCTGAAAGCGGATGCGCAGGAAATGTTCGCCCACCATCCATAGGCCCGAGCCCGGCAACAGATGATGCACGTCGGCCACGCGGCCTGCGGTGGTGTTTTCGATGGCAATCATGGCCAGATCGGCTTTGCCGCTTTTCACTGCTTGAAACGCATCTTCAAAGGTGCGGCAGGGCAGCGGCTCATGACCGGGGCGCGATTCCAGGCAAGCGATGTGGGAGTTGGCACCGGGCTCTCCCTGATAGGCGATTTTGAGGCTCGACATAGTCACGCTTTCCAATGGCGGCGAAGGGCCTCCAAGTCTTGCGGCGTATCGACAGATAGAGGTGCGATGTCAATCTTGATCACAGCGCATTTCTGATCGGCAGCCAGCGCCCGGCGTAACTCTAAACCTGATATGTCTTCACTTGGTACACGTTTATGTGCCGCAAAACTGGCAAGGGCTAAGCGCGACCACGCGTAAATCGGCACATGCAGCAGCGCAGGATTCCCGTTATCTGCCGCATCCGCCTGTTTAAGGCCGCGCAGATAAGCCACATCACGTTCACCCATCAAGGGCGATTCTACTACAACTTGACCCGCGTGTGTTGCGGGTATGGGGCTGGTCAAAGTTGCAACGTCCACTCCTATATTCATTAAGCCTGAAAGGCACAGACGCAGAGGCAGGCTATCGGCCATGGCGATGTGGCAAGGGATGATGAGGACTTGTTCGAAGCTCTGAACTTTATCGCGCAGGGCCAGGATGGCTTCGGCCATGTCGCCATCGGCTTTTAAGTGGGCTGCTGACATTAACGCATCTGCGCCGCCTGCTTTGGCAGCTTCGGCCACCACGTTTTCAGATGTGGCCACGAAGACTTTACCCAACTTGGCTTCCTCGGCCATCTCAACCGCACGCAATACAAGGGGTTTACCAGCGATATCAACCATCGGCCGGCCCAGCATGGGTTGGCCCGTCATTCTGGCAGTGATGACGATGGCAGTGTTATCAAACTCGATCATGGGGCTGTTGGCCTTTTCGGGGTTGGGCGCGGCAAATTGGCTTTGCGACTTTATAATTATTGAACGTGGGCAAATTAGCCACTAGTTTGCGCTAGAAGTTCACAGAAACAAATAAAGGTTGTCGTTTTATGGACAGTTTTGAGTGGAACAAGATTTTCGGTGCAGTTCTCGGCACAGGCTTGCTCGTTTTCGGGCTGAGGCTAGCGGCTGGCGGCTTATTTTCTGGCGAAGCCTCGGAAAAGGCGGGCTTTACTGTAGCGGTGGCTGAGGCGCAAACGGCTGATGCTGGGGCAGCGGCTGGTGGGCCAAAGGTTTCAATTGGAACCTTGCTGGCTAAGGCTGATAAGGCCAAAGGCGAAGCAACTGCCAAAGCTTGCGCGGCTTGCCATGATTTCACCAAAGGTGGCCCAAACAAAGTGGGCCCTAATCTTTACGGTGTCGTTGGCCGCCCCATGGGCTCGGTTGAAGGCTTTCCTTATTCCGAGGCCCTCAAAGCCATGGGCAACAAGCCATGGGGATTTGCTGAGCTCGATCCCTGGTTAACCAACCCGAAGGAATACATCAAAGGCACCAAGATGGCGTTTGCTGGCATTCACGATGATCAAAAGCGTGCCGATGTGTTGGCCTATCTGGCTTCGCTTTCGGATACACCGGTGGCCTTTCCGGCGCCTTAAATTAGAGCGTATCTCTACCCGTCGTCATTCCCGCTTAAACGGGGATACTCCGCCTTCACGGGTATGAGGCGGTGGGGGCGTAATTCCACCTGCTTCCAATATGGTCTAGTGTGGCGCGAATCAATGTGAGGCTTTCATAATGAACCGCCGGCGCCTGCTGCAGCTTTCCGCTTTAACATCCTTGGTGCGTTTTACGCCGGCTTACGCTGAAGACTTACAATTCTCTCGCGCCATATCGCTGTTTGGCGACATCAAATATCCGGATGGATTTAAGAATTTCGATTATGTGAACCCGGCAGCGCCAAAGGGTGGCACATTTCGGCAGGCTATTGCGGGCAGTTTTGACAGTTTGAATAGTTACACCGTCAAGGGCGACCCTACTACTGTTGGCATACTCGACACATTAATGGTGGGCTCTATGGATGAGCCCTTCACGCGCTATGGCTTGATTGCCGAAAGCATGGCCTTTCCTGAAGACAAGTCGCGCACGGTGTTCAAATTGAATCCTGCAGCACGGTTTCATGATGGCAAGCCGATCACACCTGACGATGTAATTTTCAGTTTGATCACCTTAAAGGCCAACTTGCCGAACTATGCGGGCTATTACAAAAATGTGGAAAAGGCTGAGCAGACTGGCGATAATGAAGTGACGTTTGTTTTTAGTGAAAATAACAACCGTGAGCTGCCATTAATTATTACGGAGTTGCCGATTTTACCGAAGCATTGGTGGGCGGCTACGGGTGCTGAGGGACGTCCGCGCAATACCGATGAGCCTTCGCTGGAATTGCCACTCGGATCTGGCCCTTATAAGTTCAAATCTGTGACGGCCGGTTCAAATATCGTACTTGAGCGGGTGGCTGATTATTGGGCCAGGGATTTAGCCGTGAATGTCGGCCAAAATAATTTTGACGAGCTGCGCTATATTTATTATCAAACGCCACAAGTGGCTTTTGAAAGTTTCAAAGGTGATCAATCGGATTATCAAAATGAAACCAGCTCTAAGCAATGGGCCACGGGCTATGATTTTCCGGCGGTTAAGTCGGCTAAGGTGGTGAAGGCTGAGCCTGTATTAAAAACTGTGCACGGCATGCAGGCATTTGTGTTAAATTTGCGCAAAGCCAAGTTTCAAGATATTCGCGTTCGCAAGGCCATGGTTTTGGCTTTTGATTTTCAATGGTCCAATACCAATCTGTTTTATGGGCAATATCAACAGTCACGCTCATTTTTCAATGGCTCCGAATTTGAAGCAAAGGGCCTTCCGTCACCGGAAGAGCTGGAATTGCTTAACCCGTTGAAAGACAAGTTGCCGCCAGAAGTGTTCACCACTGAATATCATAATCCAGTGAATGGCGATGGTACTGCACGGCGCAAAAATTTGCGTGAGGCTTCAAAGCTATTGAATGAAGCGGGCTGGGTTGCAGTGGATGATGGTGGCAGACATGTACTTAAAAATGCCAAAGGTGAAAATCTGACCGTCGATTTCGCTCTCGATAATCCCCTATTTGAACGCGTTACCTTACCTTACAAAGAACAGTTGGAGTTGCTGGGATTTTCGGTGAACGTGCGCACGCTAGACCAGGCCCAAACCAAAAAAATTCAAGATCAGTTTGATTATGACATCATCGTCAACACCTATGGCCAAAGCCTTTCGCCGGGCAATGAACAGAGATATTTCTGGGGCAGTGCTGAGGCTGATAAGCCGGGCTCTCATAATTATTCCGGAATCAAGAATGAAGCGATTGATGCGCTGATTGAGAAACTTGTATTTGTGAAAGATCGTAAGGCCCTGGTCACGGCGTGTCGGGCGCTGGACCGCGCCCTGATGTGGAACTATTATATGGTGCCGCATTGGTATTCGCCGCATGAGCGGATTGCTTACTGGGACCGCTTTGGCATGCCTGATAAAACGCCTGACTATCAGCTGGGCGTGCCTACAACGTGGTGGTGGGACGAGGCGAAGGCGAAGAAGATCTCCGGCTGATGGGTTCTTATATTCTTAAGCGACTGTTGTTGATGATCCCCACTCTGCTGGGGGCATTGCTCATCACTTTCACCATCACCCAATTTGTACCAGGGGGGCCCATTGAACAGTTGATTGCCAAACTGGAAAACCCGGCTGATCAAAATAATCGGCTGAATGGTGGTTCTGAAACGGCGCAGGTGGGGAATAATAGCAAAGCGGCAAGCTCTCAGGGTGCGCGCGGTATTGACCCTGAGACCATCAAAAAATGGGAAAAGCAATTTGGCTTTGATATTCCGGCCCCGCAGCGCTTTGTGAAGATGGTTTGGAATTACGCACGCTTTGATTTTGGGGAAAGCTATGCCCAATCGCGCTCGGTGATTTCGTTGATCAAGGAAAAGCTGCCGGTTTCGATTTCGCTAGGGCTTTGGCTGCTGTTGATTTCTTATTCCATTTCTATTCCTTTGGGCATCGCCAAAGCCGTGCGCGAGGGTACGCGTTTTGATATCTGGACCTCGGTTATTGTCAGCATCGGCTACGCTATTCCCAATTTCATCTTTGCGATTATGTTGATTGTTCTCTTTGCGGGCGGCAGCTATTGGAACTTCTTCCCGTTGAGTGGGCTAACATCTGATAATTTTGGCAATCTTAGCGTGTGGGGCAAGGTGAAAGATTATGCTTGGCACATGACGCTGCCGCTGATTGCGATGGGTGTTTCGGGTTTTGCGACGACAACTTTATTGACAAAAAATTCCTTTCTCGATGAAATTCGCAAACAATATGTAGTAACGGCGCGGGCCAAGGGCCTGACCGAAGCCCGGGTGCTTTACGGACACATCTTTCGCAACGCGATGATGCTGGTAATTTCTGGTTTTCCCGGGGCTTTTATTGGTGCGTTTTTTACCGGCTCACTTTTGATTGAACAGGTTTTCTCGCTCGACGGGTTGGGGTATCTTACTTATAAATCCACAGTGAACCGCGATTATGCAGTGGTACTGGCTTCGATGTGGGTCTTCACCTTGGTTGGCCTGTTCGTAGCACTGCTGTCTGACCTTATCTACACGTGGATCGACCCGCGCATTGATTTTGATACGCGAGAGGTGTGACGTGTTTAAACTCTCCCCACTTAATCAGCGCCGCGCTGCCTTGTTCCGCAAAAATGCACGTGGGTATTGGTCATTATGGATTTTTACTGGGCTGTTTCTGCTTTCACTTTTGGCACCGTTGATTGCCAATGATCGGCCCTTCATTGTCTCCTATAAAGGTGAGCTGCTGTTCCCATTATTGCATGAATATCCTGAAACGAAGTTTGGTGGCTTTCTGGCCAGGACAAACTACCGTGATCCGGCTAACATTGAAGAGATCAATGCCAATGGCTGGATGGTTTGGCCGCCTATTCGTTATTCTTACAATAACGAAAATGCTGAGCTGCCGTTCCCTGCGCCATCCAAACCGGCTTTCCTGATGAGCCGCGATGAAGCCTGTTCAAAGTTTCCGCTGAAAACGCAAGACCCTGGCTGTCGGGCTGGCAACATGAATTGGCTGGGCACGGATGATCAGGGGCGCGATTTGATTGCGCGGTTGCTTTATGGCTTTCGCGTTTCTGTGGCTTTTGGATTAATTTTGACGTTAATTTCTTCGGTCATCGGGATTGCTGCCGGTGCTGTGCAAGGCTATTTTGGAGGGTGGACGGACTTGCTGATGCAGCGCTTCATCGATATCTGGCAATCTGTGCCCACACTCTATCTGCTTATCATTCTTTCGGCTTTCATTCAGCCAAATTTCTGGTTGCTGCTTTTTATACTGGTGGTTTTTTCATGGACGCATCTGGTGCATCTCATTCGTGCGGAATTCCTGCGCGCACGAAATTTTGAATATGTGAGGGCGGCCAAAGCTTTGGGCCTGTCGGATTCAAAAATCATCTTCAGGCATGTGTTACCCAATGCAATGGTGTCTGCGGTGACGTTTATGCCGTTCATTGTGGCGGGGTCTGTCACCGTTCTCACGTCGCTGGATTACCTGGGCTTTGGTTTGCCGCCGGGCTCGGCGTCTTTGGGCGAATTGGTGTCGCAGGGTAAAAACAATTTGCAGGCACCGTGGCTTGGCATCAGCATTTTTGTTTCAAGTTCAACCATGCTGGTGCTGTTGATTTTTATTGGTGAGGCCGCGCGCGACGCACTTGACCCGCGAAAAACTTTCACATGAGCAATCCGTTGCTTGATGTGAAACAGTTAAGCATTGCTTTTGGCGGCCACGTGGTTGTGGACCGCGTGAGTTTTGCTTTGGCCAAGGGTGAGACGCTGGCGCTGGTGGGCGAAAGCGGGTCAGGCAAATCAGTTACGGCTTTGTCGATCTTGCGGCTGTTGCAATATCCACCGGCATCTCATCCCGCAGGCGAAATCCTGTTCAAGGGTAGAGACCTTTTGAAGGCACGTGAGCGTGACTTGCGCGGGGTGCGGGGCCGCCACATCAGCATGATTTTTCAGGAGCCAATGACGTCGCTTAATCCGCTGCATTCGGTAGCTAAGCAGATCGGCGAAGTGTTGGAGCTGCATCAAGGTGTTAAAGGTGCTGCGGCGCGGGCACAGATTGTTGATTTGCTTAATAAGGTTGGTATTCGCGATGCGGCATCGCGGCTGGCGGATTATCCGCACCAACTATCAGGTGGGCAGCGGCAGCGTGTCATGATTGCCATGGCTTTAGCCAACAAGCCGGATATTTTGATTGCTGATGAACCGACAACCGCGCTGGATGTGACGGTGCAGGCGCAGATTTTGAAACTTCTTAAAGATTTGCAGGCTGAGTTCGGCATGGCGTTGCTGTTGATCACCCATGATCTTGGAATTGTGCGGCGCATGGCTGACACGGTTTGCGTGATGCAGCAGGGCAAAATTGTCGAAGCCGCAGCAACCCATGATGTTTTTTCAAAGCCACAGCATGCTTATACAAAAATGTTGCTCGCAGCGGAGCCGAAGGGGCAACCGCCTGTGTCGAAACCAGACGCTGCGGTGATTGTGGAAACCCGGGATTTGAAAGTGTGGTTTCCGGTTAAGCGTGGGTTTTTCAGAAAGACTGTAGGTTATGTCAAAGCAGTTGATGGGCTTTCGCTGACGTTGCGCGAAGGGCAGACGCTGGCTTTGGTGGGCGAAAGTGGTTCGGGCAAGACCACCACGGGCCTGGCAATTATGCGGTTGATTTCATCTGAGGGTGCAATCTCATTTAAAGGGCAACGCATTGATGGGCTTCGTACACACGCCATGCGGCCCTTGCGCAAAGACATGCAAGTGGTTTTTCAGGATCCTTATGGTTCACTTTCACCGCGCATGAGTGTGCTCCAAATTGTGGAAGAGGGATTGGAGATTCAAAACCCTGCGATGACGGGCGTGCAGCGGCGCGACCGCGTGGGTGAGGCCTTGATTGAAGTGGGGTTGGATCCAGCCAATATGGACCGGTATCCCCATGAATTTTCCGGCGGACAGAGGCAGCGCATTGCCATTGCGCGGGCGTTGGCATTGCAGCCGAAATTTATCATGCTGGATGAACCAACCTCTGCCTTAGACATGAGCGTGCAGGCGCAGGTGGTGGATCTGTTGCGGGCGCTGCAAACCAAGTATGGGCTTTCCTATTTATTTATCAGTCATGATTTGAAAGTGG
Organism: Hyphomicrobiales bacterium; assembly: GCA_043749835.1. Classification (GTDB taxonomy): domain Bacteria; phylum Pseudomonadota; class Alphaproteobacteria; order Rhizobiales; family Aestuariivirgaceae; genus Aestuariivirga. The sequence continues at coordinate 2,132 of JAYVCU010000078.1, read as the reverse complement.
TGCGGGCTTTGGCCAATGACGTGATTGTTTTGCGAAATGGCAGAGTGGAAGAGCACGGCACGGCGGCCGAGATTTTCAATGCGCCAAAGGCAGATTACACCAAGGCACTTTTGGCCGCGGCACTGAACTTAAAAGCTGATGAGAAAGTTGCCCGGCAATGAGTGCGTTTGTATTCGTCACGCCGACATGGGATGCAGCTCCATGGGCTGCGGCCATGCGCAAAGTGGCACCTGCGCTTGACGTTCGAATATGGCCAGATAAGGGCGATGTGCATGACATTCACTATGCTGCCTGCTGGTTGCCGCCGGCGGACGTGGTGAAAAGCTTTGCGTATTTGAAAATAATCTTCTCGCTGGGTGCAGGTGTGGATGCGATCCTATCTGACCCTACCCTGCCTAAACACGTGCCCATTGTCCGGGTTAATGATGACGATCTGACCAACCGCATGAGCGAGTTTATAGTCATGCATGTGTTGATGCATCACCGGCAGCAGCTTCGTTTAAACGAGAACCAGCGCAATGGCGTCTGGGAGACATTTTCTCAACATGCCGCGAAAGATATCACTGTTGGCATTATGGGTCTTGGGATTCTGGGGCAAGATGCTGCGACAAAATTATGCGTTATGGGTTTTCACGTGCGAGGATGGAGCCGTACCGCGAAAGTGATCGACGGTGTGACTAGCTTTGTCGGGCCGCAGCAACTGAATGATTTTCTGACTGGTACTGACATTCTCATTTCGCTTTTGCCTGCGACGCTGGAAACAGATGGCATCATCAACCGCGATTTAATTTCGAAGCTTTCGCGCCGGGGGCCATTCGGTGCGCCTATTCTCATTAACGCTGGCCGCGGGCGGCAACAGAACGAAGATGACGTTATAGAATGCCTGGATAATGGCACGCTCTATGGTGCTTCACTTGATGTGTTTCGTGCTGAACCCCTTTCCGATCACAGCCCGCTTTGGCATCATCCAAAACTAATGATTTCGCCGCACTGTGCAGCAGATTCGAAGCCTGCAACAATTTGCGCCTCTATCGCACGGCAGATTAATTCATTCGAAAATGGCAAGATGCTTCAACATCAAGTGGATATGCGGCGGGGGTATTAGTCAAAAGGGCTTTGCATCCAAGCTGCTATAGGCTATTTTGTGCTGCATTCTGAGGCGTGGGGCCTTGGGTTTAAACACTATAAGGGGGATTTCCATGTGGAATGATTTTAAGGCCTTTGCATTTAAAGGTAACGCGTTTGATTTGGCCGTTGGTGTGGTCATGGGCGGCGCTTTCGGTGCCATCGTAACGTCAGTTGTCAATGACATCATCATGCCAATCATCGGCGTGTTGACCGGTGGCATTAGTTTTCAGAACAAGTTTTTTCCGCTCAACTCTGCGGTGAACGCAACCAACTACGCTGATGCTGCCAAGCAGGGCGCGGTGCTTGGTTACGGCAGCCTGATTCAGGCTATCATCAGCTTCCTGGCGATTGCTACTTTTCTGTTCGTGCTGGTTCGCATTTCAAACACGATGAAACGCTCCGAGATACCAGCACCACCACCACCCGCGTCCACTACCGACACACTGTTGGCAGAAATTCGTGATGGACTGAAATTGGGCACTGTGAAATCTGCCAGGAAATAAATTTTAAATGTAAAACGAAAAGCCCGGCTGCAAGGTCGGGCTTTTATTTTGGCAGATGAAAAATAATCCTGCGTCGTGTCAACTCACCGTATTGGGCAATTCAAGTTCGCGCCTGGCGACAAATTCGGTCAGCGCTTTGGACTTGGCTTCATCCATGTGTGGCTTCTGATAGTTGGCAAGTGCAGTTTTGGCTTTTTCGCGGCCCCTTGTATCGTGATCTTTGGCACCTTCGGCATTCCATTGCTCATAAGGATTAAAATCCATCACTGAGGGCATGAAGAAGGCCTTTTCGAAATGTTCTAAAGTATGTGGTGTTCCGAGGAAGTGGCCGGCGGGGCCAACCTCACGCACAGCGGCCATGGCATCTTGAAAGTCATCAAACTTCAGGCCGCCTGCATATTTATACCAGCCGGAGAGTTGTTCACAATCGGTCATGAATTTGGAATAACCGCAGGCCAGACCGGCTTCGAGCCAGCCCGCTGCATGCCAAATATAATTTGC
>JAYVCU010000077.1:0-2016 GCA_043749835.1 Hyphomicrobiales bacterium | reverse complement strand
AAGATTTGTGGCGCAAGATGAGACAATGAAATTCGGATTCAACGTTGAAAAAATGCATCTTTTCAACCGAGATACGGGCATGGCCATAAGGGCAGCCTGAAACAAGAGTAACATGGGAGGAAGTCATGAACTTTAAGACCAAACTACTTTCACTTGCATTTGCTGGGTTGATGTCTGCGACCATTGTCGCTGCCAATGCTGCTGAAGTCACCCTCGTTCACGATAAAGCGTTTTGGGCCGAAGCCTTGCAAAAGGTTGGCGACGCTGAAACGAAAGCAACTGGCGTGCCGATGAAGCAAAATGCCTACTCGCCGCCCGAACAATACAAAGCCTACATGCAGTCATCAATCGCTGCCAATGATCCCCCAGATATTTTTACCTGGTGGACAGGCGGCGTTTACGAAGACTTGATCAAGACTGGTGCCATTGCAGAGCTTGACGATGTCTGGGCCGAGATGATCAAGAGCGGCGAGTTCTCCGAAGGGGTGCGCGACTTCTACAAAGTTGGCGATCACGTCTACGGCGTACCACTACATTTGTCGCGCTGGATCGTTCTTTACAACAAGGCAGACTATGCAAAAGCAGGCATATCTGAGCCGAAGACCTGGGCTGAATTCGTGTCCAATGCCGAGAAACTGAAGGCAGCCGGAATTACACCGTTCGTTGCAACAACACAAGACGGTTGGCGCGGCTTCATCTGGTTCGAAGAAATTATGCTGCGCACCAATCCCGGGGCATATATGGGTTTGCATACGGGCAAAGTTGCTTATGACAGCGAACCTGTGCGCAATGCTTTCAAGATCTGGGCCGATTGGTACGCCAAGGGTTACTTCTCTGATCCGCGTTCAACAGAAGAAGTTGCTGACTTTGCCAAAAACAAAGGGGCCATGAACCTGATTGGGGATTGGGCCATTGGGCTCGTCGAAAAGGCTGGCATGAAACCCGGCGCGGACTTTGATGCTTTCATCATGCCAAACATGGATGCTGCATTGCCGTCTTCGACCATTCTTGAAGGTGGCCCCATTATGCTTTCAAAGAAGGGCAAGGCCAAGCCTGAGGTTGTCAATGCGCTCAAATACTTCGTGTCTGTGGACGGTGCGAATGTATGGGCTGCTGCTTCTGGCAACTCACTTGGCAATTCCAAAGCCAATCCGCCCAACGGCATTGTCAAAAAACTCAATGATGAAGTGGCGGCTATGAAAACAGTAGCTTTCCCGCGCTGGTGGGAAGCGGTGCCCGCAGATCTGCAGGGTGAAGTCGTGGCCGAGCTCAACCGCTTCATGCTCACGCCGACGATGGAAACAGCCGAAAGTGTGATGGCAAATGTCCAGAAACTGAACGCCGCTTACTGGGCCGACAAGCACTAAATCGTTGCGGGTGACCTCCTCAACGAGGTCACCCGCTTTTTTGGATTTGCCAATGACAGAAAGTCCACATCGTGAAACTGACTTGCAACTGATGGAACGCATCGGTTGGCATCAGGTCAAAGCTGTCGAAGATCGCGCGATGCAACACAATTTCTGGAAGGCCTTTGCCTTTATGAGCCCGGCCATTGTTTTGGTTTGCGGCCTGTTGCTGATGCCAGTTGTCTACAACATTTATTTCAGTTTCACGAAATGGAAGAAATTTTCCGGGCTTGATGAATTCGCCGGGTTTTCAAATTATGCCAAGCTGCTTAACAATCCTTATTTTGACACGGCGTTTTATAACACCGCCCTTTGGGTGGCGGCATCGGTTGTATTTCCCTTGGCCATCGGATTTGGACTTGCCGTGTTCCTGCGAGGCGTGGCGTTGGGCAACCTCTTTAAAAACATTATTTTTCTGCCGCGCATTTTAGCGCCAACCGCTGTCGCGGTGATCTGGTTCCATGTCTATGCCCCACGTGGTGTACTCAACAGTCTGCTGGCGCTGGTCGCCGGCCGACCTGTTGATATTGGTTGGCTTTACCAGGACAATACAGTGACGCCCGCCATCATCGCTACTTTTGTGTGGCAATCAGTTGGTTTGGTCATGGTG
>JAYVCU010000076.1:0-2513 GCA_043749835.1 Hyphomicrobiales bacterium | reverse complement strand
TGCACGGCGTTATATTCATGGCTGTCATGGGCAAGTTTGCCGCGCAACGCTTGCCCCACATCGCTGAGTACGGCATTGGGTGAAACTGGAAACATCTTCTCACGGAAATGGCCTGTGACAATCCCTGTCACCAAATAAATTATCAGATTCACTACAAATAGCCACATGGCGGCAAAGTGCCATTGCAGACCACCCCCCAGCCAATCACCCAAAGTGATGGCAGCGGGAAATTCTAAACCGTTGAATAAGGGCGACGCATTATAAATCTGCCAACCACTCATTACCATTATAATGATGGCAACCGCATTCAACCAATGAAAAATCCGCACATATAGCGGGTGGATCAAAACCTTCTGCATGTAGCACTCCCTGCTTCCGTTAGTTGACCAGAGTAACGTTAACGAAACAAATCAAGTTTCAACACATTTCACAAAGTGGTTTTCACGGCTTTGTGAATGGCTGGGGCCACCTGGCTACCTAAAATCTCAATGGCTTTCAGCTGCTCGGCGTGAGGAACAGTGCCAATAGCCATCTGGATGAGGATGCGCGTATTGCCAAAGATCTCATGCAACTGCAAAATCCGCTCTGTCACGCGCGCTGCATCGCCCACAATCAGGTTACCATCATCTTGGGTTGAGCGTTCAAAATGATCCATGCCTTGGGGCGGCCAACCGCGCTCTTTGCCAATGCGGTTCATTACTTCCATTTGGGCAGCACCGTAAATGCGCTTGGCGTTGGTAGTAGTGTCGGAAACAAAGCCGTGCATGTTGAGGCTAAGCTGAATCGTCCTCGGGTCATGACCCGCTTTTGCGTGGGCTTCGCGGTATAAATCAAAAAACGGCTTGAAGCGCCTGGGGTCTCCGCCAATAATGGCTAGGGCCATAGGCAAATCCAGCGTGGCTGCCCGCACCACTGATTGGGGCGTTCCCCCGACTGCAATCCAGATTGGAATTTTCTTTTGTTCAGGGCGCGGATAAATGCCAGCGTTCGTCAAAGTTGGTCGAAGCTTGCCAACCCATGTAATCCTCTCGCCCTCACGCAATTTCATCAGCAGATCAAGTTTTTCAGCAAACAGCGCGTCATAATTGTCAAGATGATAGCCAAACAACGGATAGCTCTCGATGAATGATCCCCTGCCCGCCATGATCTCGGCGCGGCCATTGCTGATCCCGTCTACCATGGCAAACTGCTGGAACACACGCACGGGATCATCAGAACTCAGCACGGTAACCGCACTGGAAAGCTTTATGCGCTTGGTCACTGCCGCCCCCGCAGCCAGCGCCACGGGAGGTGCTGAAACCGCATAGTCGGCGCGGTGATGCTCGCCCACGGCAAACACATCAAGGCCAGCCTGATCTGCCAGCTTCATCTCCTCAACCAGATTGCGCAAGCGCTGTCCGGCAAACTCTGGTTTACCCGCAGGCACGTCGGCAAAAGTATAAATTCCAATTTCCATGATGACCTCTGAAAGCTCTATCTGGAACTTTATTTGTTACTTTTCAAGCCACGGCATTTGTCGGAACAGTATTTAACTTCCTCCCAAACACGATCCCACTTCTTACGCCAAGCGAAGGATCGCCCACAAGTGACGCAAATCTTTGAAGGAAGTTGATTCTTGGAAACACGTTTCATCAGCCCTTGGTGCGCAAAGATGAGCGCCCGCCATCAACGCCAATAATTTGCCCGGTGATCCAAGACGATTCTGAGGAAAGCAAGAATGCCGCCGCCGCCGCAATGTCAACCGCTGAGCCAATCCGTTGCAAGGGATGCATTTGTGCAAGCGCCTGCACCATGCCCTCATTTTTGGTAATGAAATTTGCCATGGGCGTTTTGGTCAGCGAAGGCGCAATGGCATTGACGCGAATCCTGGGCACAAGTTCTGCCGCCAGGGCGCGTGTAAGGCCCTCAACCGCGCCCTTGGCCATGGAAACACTGGCGTGCGATGCAAATCCTTGTTGAACCGCGACAGTGGAAAAGAAAACTACCGAAGCCGTGGGCTGTGTGCTGGCTTTCAATGCCGGCAAAGCCGCCTGCACAGCTTTCAAGGCGCCCAAAGCATTAATCTGAAAATCCTGCAAAACTTCCGCCGAGGTCAGGCGTGCGGCGGGCTTCAGATTGATCGTGCCCGCGCAGTAAGCCAACCCATCAATCACCGACCCCGCCTGCGCAATGGCCGCCGCCAGCGCCGCATCATCCGTCACATCGGCCACCGCGAATTTGCAATCCAATTCCTTAGCCAAGTCTTCAACGCTTTCCGCGCTGCGATTGATCAGAAACGGCTCATGCCCCGAAGCCCGCAACCGCGCCGCTAAAAATCCGCCGATACCGGCTGTGCCGATGATGATGTGTGTTGCCATGATGCCACTACGCTATCCAGTGCGCCTAAGATCACCCGCATCGTCATCCCGACGAAAGTCGGGACCCCCAAAATTGGTTCAAAGTATTCATGGGATCCCGACTTTCGTCGGGATGACGGACGTTGGGGTTGTTTGTTCATCGTCCGCCGTCATTCA
>JAYVCU010000075.1:0-3583 GCA_043749835.1 Hyphomicrobiales bacterium | reverse complement strand
CTAGATGGATGGATCAAGTTCGTCCATGGACCATCTGGTGGTTGGCCTACGGCAAATGCTTCAGCCATTTGCGCCCTGCATTACTTCGCCGAGTTTTTCATTCAGTTTGGCAGTGAGCCATAAGTCATTGTGCTTGATGTCGAATTTTTCCGCATAGTCATCCATTACGCGCATGAGATTGCGCTGCAGAGCCGCTAATTCTTTGCGGACGTTTTGCTAAGGCCGGTTCATTTAGTACTTACATCTGACGATTTGCCCATTGCCGCTGGATTTGTAGATGCTGGCTCTCTCGTCTGCGCATCGCGGATCAGGTCACGTACTAGATCAGAGGCATTAGAAAAGCGCCCGGTGGAGACTTGTTGGTCGATCCATTCGCGCATTTTATCAGGCAGAGAAATGTTCATGGTGGCCATGGCTTTTTGTAGCATATCAGTCAAACTTTGGCAATCTTTGCCAAATCGTCGAAAATATAGCGACAATCAGGTAAGTCGTGGCCGTTCCAGGTGGACGCCTACCGTCTTGGTTTGCCGCCTCGGACAACCACTGATGCGCCGCAGCATTTGTGAGATACCTCCGAATTCCCTATTTATGTTGCAGTGCAGCAATATAAAGCGCCCAAAGATGGCCGTCTTGGTCTGGAGATAATTGTCTAGACCACAGCCGAGATGATATGAGCTTGAATTTTGGCGGCAACCTCGCCCCGCCCGTGTTTTTCGGCAAGTGCTAAGGTGACATAGTCGGTGGCCGATTCCAGCCTTTCTGTATCTCTGGCCACGATTTCACCGCGCAGTGGCGTTCCCTGACAATAGGCAACGGCAACAATACGCGCTGATGGCGCGTAGCTTTGTTCAGCTTTCGTATCAATTACAACTTCTGAGAAACCCGCTTCTTGCAACTGGCTGCGGATTAACGCCGTGTCGTGGTAGCCATGCGGCGTGCGGGCTAGAAAGCGCGGCGGGTCGTTTGGGAAAATCTTGGCCAAAGTATTGGTGACATCATTGGCAAAAATGTTTTCTTCGATGCGGTCCCATACGTTGAAAAGAAAAAGACCGTCGGGCTTCAGCACGCGCTTTGCTTCACGGTAACCCGCAACACGGTCTGGAAAAAACATCGCGCCGAATTGGCAGATGACGAGATCGAAACTGGCGCTTTCAAACGGCAGTTCCAGCGCATTGGCTTGACGCCATTGGATGCGCGCGTCTGCGGGTTGTTTTGATGCAGCGTAGTCGACCATGGCTTGATTAAGGTCGGTCACCATGAAACGTGCATCGGCGCGCAAGCTGGGTGCCAAGGCTCTGGTGACAACGCCACTGCCTGCGGCGGTTTCCAATACAGCGCTGGGCACCAGGGCGCTGGCGCGCCTGGCTATATCATCGGCGTAGGATTGGAAAATTAACGGCACCATGTAGCGGTCATAGTTTTCCGGAATTGATCCCGCAAAGACTTTGTCAGTTTCCAACATTGCTGAACTCCCGTGCCCTCGGTTTATCCTTTGATAGGTTGGTGCTTGATCGGTTTAAATTGCGACACATCCCAGTACTTATTCAATAGTCTTTCCATCGGCGGGCTTACCCTTCGCTCCAGCCTAAATATCTAAATGCAAGACTGCATGGGCAGATCAAGTCCGCCCATGGAGAAAACGGAGAATAGTTCAACTTAAACTGATATTGGTCTAACACTAATTGTGCAACTATCTGGCATTTATCAACTGGCATCAATCCGAATTTGACTCAGCGTTCGCGGATTTACTCCAGCGTTTCCAACTCATCAATCATGCCGGAGATTACTGATAGGCCTTTTTGCCAGAAGGCGGGGTTTGTGGCGTCCAGGCCGAAGGGTTTTAACAATTCCGAGTGATGCTTGGTGCCGCCGGCTTTGAGCATTTCAAAATATTTTTCCTGAAAGCCTTTTTCGCTTTCACGGTACCGCGCATAAAGCGAATTTACCAAACAATCGCCAAAGGCATAGGCGTAGACATAAAACGGCGAATGGATGAAGTGGGGAATGTAGGTCCAGAAATTTTCATAGCCTGGGCCGATTTCGATTGAATCGCCCAAGCTTTCTTTCTGCACGTCCATCCAATAGCCACAGAGTTGTTCGGGCGTGAGTTCACCTTCGCGCCTTGCGGCGTGGACTTTGCGCTCAAACGTATAAAACGCGATCTGGCGCACGACGGTGTTGATCATATCTTCGGTTTTAGAAGCGAGTAGAATTTTGCGTTTCTTCTTATCCGTGGTGGCAGCCAACAGGGATTGGAAGGTAAGCATTTCACCAAAGACCGATGCGGTTTCCGCCAGCGTTAAAGGTGTGGAGGCCATGAGAGCGCCCTGCTTGGCGGCCAGCACTTGATGCACGCCGTGGCCAAGTTCATGAGCCAGCGTCATCACATCACGGGTTTTGCCCATGTAATTGAGCAGCACGTAAGGATGTGCTGAAGGCACCGTGGGATGAGCGAAAGCCCCAGGGGCTTTGCCGGTGCGCACGGGGGCATCAATCCAGTTTTTATCAAAAAAGGTTTTGGCGATGGCGGCCATTTCGGGGGAAAAGGTGCCGTAGGCTTGCAGCACGGTGCTTTCAGCTTCGGCCCACGGAATTTCGCGCGTGTCTTCGGCGGGCAAGGGCGCATTGCGGTCCCAATGCATCAACTTGTCTTTGCCGAGCCAATTGGCTTTCATTTTATAATAGCGATGTGAGAGTTTGGGATAAGCCGCTTGTACGGCGGCCACCAGTGCATCCACCACTTCGGGCTCTACACGGTTGGATAAATGGCGGGCGGCCGCAATGTCTTTGAAGCCGCGCCATTTATCTGAAATTTCTTTGTCTTTGGCCAGGGTATTGGTGATGAGGGTGAAGAGCTTGATATTTGCGCCAAACGTTTTGGCGAGAGCATCGGAACCGGCTTTGCGCTTTTTCTCATCAGGGTTTTGCATAAGGTTTAGCGTGGGCTCTAATGTGAGGTATTCGCCATCCACATCAAAGCGCAGGCCGGCCATCGTTTCGTCAAATAAGCGATTGAAGGCGCCGTATCCGGTTTGCGATTTTTCGAGAAACAGTTGTTCGGTTTTATCATCCAACTGATAAGGCTTTTCGGCGCGTAAATTATCCAGCCAGGGTTTGTAATGCGCCAGGGCTGGCGTTTCAAGCGCGGTGGCTAATGCGCTATCAACAATGCGGTTGAGTTCCAGTTCGAAAAACAAAAGGTGGGTTGAGATGTCGGTGATCTTGGCGTTCACGTCACCGTAAAATTTTGAACGGGCGCTGTCTGTCGTGTCGCCAACATAATAAAGCTGGGCGTAAGAGCCGACGCGGCCCAGAAGATCCGACAGATTTTCGTAAGCGACGATGGCTTTCGCCAGAGATGCGCCGTCATAATTTGCCAGTTTGCCCTGATGGGCTTTGGCAAATGTTGCCGCTTCGGTTTCGGCTTTTGCCAAATCATTTTTAAAGGCCGCAGAATCGGGCGCGGCATAAAGATCGGCGAGGTTCCATTCGGGCAAATTTTTCAGGGCTTGGCTGTTTGACATCATTTCTCTCTAATTTCTTAAGATATGGACGTGTTCGGCAGATAATTCAACAAATCGAA
>JAYVCU010000074.1:0-3076 GCA_043749835.1 Hyphomicrobiales bacterium | reverse complement strand
GTGGAACCGGAGTTCAAAGTTCCTGACCGGCCGAGCAAGTTGGCAGAGTTCGCGGATAAATTGGCCCAATGGCTGCGAACGGATGCGAACAAGTCGCGTAAGTATAAACACACCGCCAAGCAGCTGCATGCAGATCTGGTCGTTCTGGGATATCAAGGATCCTATGGCCGGGTCGCAGCCTTTGTCAGGGACTGGAAGGCCGACCTCCGGCGCGAGCAGCAGATGAGCGGACGCGGCACCTATGTGCCTTTGGTGTTTCAGCCGGGAGAGGCATTTCAGTTCGACTGGAGCGAAGACTGGGCGGTGATTGGCGGTGAGCGCACGAAGGTGCAGGCGGCACATACGAAGCTGGCACACAGCCGTGCTTTTATTGTTCGGGCCTATCCCCTGCAAACCCACGAGATGTTATTTGATGCTTTGACACAAGCGTTCCGCATTCTGGGTGGCGTCGCCGGGCGCGGGATATTTGATAACATGAAGACGGCCGTTGACCGGATCGGCACCGGCAAAGCACGCCAAGTCAATGCGCGCTTTGCGGCCATGGCCAGCCATTACCTGTTCGACCCGGCGTTTTGCAATCCAGCCTCAGGCTGGGAGAAGGGGCAGATTGAGAAGAATGTGCAGGATAGCCGCCGCCGCTTCTGGCAAGCTATGCCTGCCTTTGCCACGATCGATGCCCTTAATGCTTGGTTGGAAGTGCGCTGCATTGAAGAGTGGAGCCATATCCCGCATGGCACGCTGCCTGGAACGATTGCCGAGGTGTGGGCAGCGGAGAAGCCAAGCCTGATGCCACTGGGCCGTCTCTTTGATGGCTTTGTCGAACATGCCAAGCGCGTGTCGCCGACCTGTTTGGTATCCTTTGAGCGCAACCGCTACAGCGTACCGGCCTCTTTCGCCAATTGCCCGGTCAGTGTGAGGGTTTATCCAAACAAGATCGCTATTGCGGCGGAAGGGCAAATCCTTTGCGAACATGTGCGGCGCATCAACCGATCTCATCTTCCAGGACAAACTATCTATGATTGGCGGCATTATCTGGCCGTCCTTCAGCGTAAACCCGGTGCATTACGCAATGGCTTAACCCTTCACCGAGATGCCGGATGCCTTCCGGCGCTTGCAAATCCACCTGCTCAAGCGGCTAGGCGGCGACCGCGAGATGGTTGATATCCTAGCGCTGGTTTTGCAGCATGATGAGCAAGCTGTACTCTCTGCTGTTGAGTTGGCGCTGGAAGCGGGCATTGCCAGCAAGACCCATATCCTCAACCTTTTGCACCGGCTGGTGGACGCCAAGAGACCCGCACCTGATATTGACGCCCCCCAGGCACTCAACTTGGCGCGCGAACCAAAGGCCAATGTTGAGCGCTACGACGCCTTGCGCGTGACGCGTACTGGAAAGGAGGCGCGCCGTGCGTCATGATCCTGCCAGTGGTGCCGTCATCATCATGCTACGTGCGCTGAAGATGTATGGCATGGCCCAAGCGGTTGGCGATCTTATGGAACAGGCTTCACCCGCCTTTGAGGCCGCAGTCCCCATATTGTCGCAACTTCTCAAAGCCGAGAGCGCTGAGCGTGAGGTTAGATCCATTAACTATCAGATCAAGGCTGCGCGCTTTCCTGCTTACAAGGATATGGCGGGCTTTGACTTTGCCTCCAGCGAGGTGGGCGAAGCCTTGGTTCGGCAATTGCACGCTGGCAGCTTTATTGATGACGCCCATAATGTGGTGCTCATCGGTGGGCCGGGCACGGGCAAAACCCATATTGCCACGGCACTGGCCGTGCAAGCCGTCACGCACAACCGCAAAAAGGCAAGGTTCTACGCCACCGTCGATCTGGTCAACGCGCTCGAACAGGAAAAAGCCATGAACAAAGCAGGCCAGATTGCTGAGCGACTTCTCCGCCTTGATCTCATCATCCTTGATGAGCTGGGCTATTTGCCCTTCAGCCCATCGGGTGGGGCACTGCTGTTCCATCTGCTCAGCAAACTCTATGAGCAGACCAGCGTCATCATCACCACCAACCTGAGCTTCAGTGAATGGGCCAATGTGTTTGGCGATGCCAAGATGACAACGGCATTGCTCGACCGCTTAACACACCACTGCCATATCCTCGAAACCGGAAACGACAGTTGGCGCTTTAAAAACAGAGAATGAACCTGCTTACAATAACACAAAGCCAGCACCCAATGCCGCTAGCGCTTAAGTCGGCGAAAGCAGCGGGTGCCTTCAACCAAACCTAAAACCCATTGACACACACAAGCAACGGGAGACATAAACCAAATTGCACGGGTCAAATCTCAGTGAAAATCCCGGGTCAGTTCTCAGTGAAAATTAACACTGTGTAATATCGGCGATCAAGCTTTCAAACACAAAAGTGCGCGGGCCGATGGCTGCATCGCCCTTGAGGATGAACGGGTTGATGCTATCAAATATGCCTACTACCGCCTGTTTCAAAACGCCACCTTTCGGCGCATCAGGATTGGCATATGGCAGGTTTTTGAAGTCAGGGGCAAGAGCAGGTTCGCCAAACATGGCTATGCCGTGCTTGGGCGCAGCATGGCCCACGATCGTGAAAAAGCCAGTGAAGGCAATCGTTAGGGCAAGGTTGTGAATGATTTTCATGAATTAGCTATACGCCAGAACCTCCACTCTGTCAGACGCCAAAATTCCATATTTGACTGACGACGGACCTGCGGGCTAGTTATTTCAGTAATAAGCTTTTATCGAAATTACTAAAAGGTTGAAATTTTGCAATACCGCAGCGCGCATTGCTGTAAGTGGCGGCAATGAAGCTATTATACCACCTGTACCATTTTCACTGGATATGGCGCTAGCTCGTCATCCCTCGCGCACCGAAACATAGTCGCCGACTTTAAAAATATGATCGCCGAAGCGATAGCCTAATTCATCGTCCTCTTCGTCACCGCGAATATCATAATGGAAGGCCCACGATTCACCAGGTTTGCGAATAAGGTGGCCGATGTCGTCATCTTCATGTTTTCTGAAATGGCGTACCCGGCAACGGGCCTTCATGGCGTGAAATTCATCCCCATCAATCTTGCCGTTGGCTCCCAAAGGAGCAG
>JAYVCU010000073.1:0-16574 GCA_043749835.1 Hyphomicrobiales bacterium | reverse complement strand
AGGCCGAAGCATTGCGCGATCTTCTCGTTTCTGGGGCTATCGAACGCTGGAGCTCTGATGCAGAAGCACTCCTCAACTATGCCGCCAGAGACAGCCATTTACGCGGTGTTATCCGCCCCGCACTGGCAGCGGGAAAAACTGTGATTTGTGATCGCTTCATGGATTCAACTCGCGCCTATCAGGGCTATGCAGGTGATTGCAGCTTCTCTTTCATCGACACGTTAGAAAAAGAAATCGTTGCTGACACGCTGCCAAATTTAACATTCGTTTTGGCACTTCATCCCGAAATTGGTCTATTTCGTGCTAAGTCTCGCGGCGAAACAGCGGAGGATAGATACGAGCGCAAGGGTTTCGAATTCCACAAAAAACTCAACCGCGGATTCTTAGAAATTCAACAAGCAAATCCATCGCGCTGCAAATTGATTAACGCGTCACAAGACGAAACCAGTGTAGCCAACCAGATTTGGGCGTATTTCAATGGCTGAAGCAAATGAAGACCCGCGCGAAGTGCCATGGCATCCACGCTTTACCAAAGTGTTGGTCGGGCACGAAACAGCCACAACCCAGTTCCGCAAAGCTTTGGTTTCGGGCAAGCCACATCACGCCTGGCTAATCCACGGACCCAAAGGCATTGGCAAAGCCACCTTCGCCTATCACATGGCAGCGGTGGCCATGGGAGGTGCTGCCGGTCAAGCGCGCCGCTGGATTGAAAGCAGGGCGCACCCTGACCTTTTCGTTTTAGAACGGCAACTGAATGACGCAAAACCGCGCAAACTGAAAGCCGAAATCTCCGTCGATGATGCGAGAAGCCTTTCGAGCTTTCTGGCACGCACAGCCAGCGGGTGCTGGCGCGTGGTGATCATTGATGCTGCCGATGATCTGAACTCTGAAACTGCCAATGCCATCCTCAAGCTAGTAGAAGAACCGCCGCAAAACGTTTTAATGTTTCTGATCAGCCATCAGCCCGGAACATTGCTGCGAACGCTCAGATCACGCTGCATCCGGCTTCCATTAGAGCGTCTGCCGGAAACTGATTGTGCTTTTATAATCAATAATCTATCGCTTGATCCAAAGCCACAGCTTGAGGAACAGTTTCAAGCCGTCGCCAAATCGGGCGGTAGCCCAGGCCAGGCCTTGGCTCTTCTCGGTTCAATTGGAGCCAAAACATTCGGTAAATTTGCACAACTCAGCAAACCCAAATCGTCACAACTTCTGGCTATTGCCAACCAATTTTCTGGCCGTGGCGTTGGGCCGGAAGAGTTTTCAATCTTCACTGAAATGCTGCAAGACTGGGTGGCCTCGGAGGCTAAGTCCAAATCTAGCCCATATCTGGCTGCAGCGCATATTGCGATTTGTGAAAACACCCGCATCACCCAAGGTTTCAATCTGGACCGCAAAACAGCCGTTTTGTCACAGCTCACCCTTGTCAATGATGCCTTGAAGGCGGGCTAAATCCGGGGCAATAGCTGCCTATGACCAAGCAGCCTTATCTCATCTCAACGGCGATACCTTACGCCAACGGCGCACCCCACATTGGCCATGCCTATGAGCGTATTGCAACCGACGTGATGGCCCGTTTCGCGCGGTTGGATGGCAAAGACGTATTGTTTATTACGGGCATGGATGAGCATGGCCAGAAAATGCAACAAACGGCAGCGCGCGAAGGCATCACACCCCAACAGTTGGCTGACCGAACCGCAGCCCAGTTTGAAGAAATGGGCGGGCAGTTAAACGCACGCGCCGATGATATTATTCGCACCACGTCAGAACGCCATAAAGCAGCTGCCACCGAAATGTGGAAACACATGGAGGCCAATGGCGATATTTATCTGGCCAAATATGCCGGCTGGTATTCCGTTCGTGATGAGGCTTATTACACAGAAAGCGATACCGAAGTACGCGGTGACAGACGCTTTGCAATTGCCACCAGCACGTTGGTGGAATGGGTGGAGGAAGAAAATTATTTATTCCGCCTCTCAGCCTATGAAAAGCCGCTTCTCGAATTCTATGCCGCCAATCCAGATTTTATTATGCCTGAACAGTTTCGCAATGAAACGCTGGCCTTTGTAAACCGTGGCTTGAAAGATTTTTCGGTCAGCCGCACCACATTCGATTGGGGCATTCCAGTACCCAGCCACCCTAAGCACGTTATGTATGTTTGGGTGGATGCGCTCACTAACTATATCACCGCCACTGGCTTTCCGGATGCGGCATCACCAAAAGCGCATTACTGGCCCGCCGCCGCCCATGTGATTGGCAAAGATATTTGGCGCTTTCATTGCATTTATTGGCCAGCCTTTTTGATGTCGGCCAAGCTGCCCTTGCCCAGGCAGATTGCCGTTCACGGATTCTTTTTTAACAAGGGCGAAAAAATGTCAAAGTCTACTGGCAATGTGATTAGCCATGTGGATTTGATCGAACGTTACGGCTTGGATCAGTTACGTTATTTCATGATGCGCGAAGTGCCATTCGGCTCAGACGGAAGTTTCACCCACGAAACCATTGTGGGCCGGATGAATGCCGATCTGGCCAATGATCTGGGCAATCTGGCGCAACGCTCATTGTCGATGGTCAATAAAAACTGCAATGCCGCAGTGCCAAACTGTGGCCCTTTGTCAGAAAATGACAAGACCATGTTGGCGCAAGCCGATGCCATGTTAGCAGACGTGCGCACCCATCATGCAGCCACTGCCATTTCAAAGGCCATGGACGTTATTTGGAGAACCGTAGCGGAAGCCAACCGTTATTTCGCCGGTGAAGCCCCTTGGGTCCTGAAGAAAACTGATCCTGCTAAAATGGACACCGTGCTTTACGTCACCGCAGAAGTGCTGCGCATGGTTGGATTATTGGTTCAACCTTACGTGCCGCAATCAGCGGCCAAGCTGCTGGACGCCTTGGCTGTGCCAGAAACCCAGCGGGATTTTTCGCATTATGGCAAGCGCCTGGCATCCGGCACACCGCTGCCAGCACCACAGCCCATCTTCCCACGCTTTGTAGAAGTAGAGCCCAAGGCATGAAGGAACTGATCGTCGATAGCCACTGCCATTTGGATTATGATGGACTAGCCGATCAACTGCCTGCCGTTTTGGCGCGTGCAAAAGAGCAGGGCGTCAGCCTCATGCTTTCCATTAGCAGCCGCGTCAAAAACTTTCCGCGCCTGCTCGCCATTGCTGAAGCCCATGAAAACATTTTCTGCACAGTTGGTACACATCCGCATCATGCGCATGAAGAACTTGATATAACTGTTGCTGATCTGGTCAATCTCACACAACATCCCAAAGTAGTTGGCATCGGCGAGGCTGGGTTGGACTATCATTATGACCTCAGCCCTCGTGAAGCCCAGATGCAGGGCTTCAAAAACCACATCGCCGCTGCACGTGAAACCGGTTTGCCGCTGGTTATCCACAGCCGCCAGGCTGAAGAAGATACAGCGCGGGTTTTGGAAGAAGAAATGGCTAAGGGTGCGTTCAAAGCTGTGTTGCACTGTTTTACCTCGCAACAATGGTTAGCCGAAAAAGGGGTTGCGTTGGGGTTATGCATCTCATTCTCTGGTATCCTCACTTACAAGAATGCCGAAGATCTGCGTACTACCGCAAAGGCAGTTTTAGTTGACCGCCTGCTGGTGGAAACCGATGCACCGTTTCTCGCGCCAGTGCCGTTTCGTGGCAAGGACAATGAGCCCAGCTTTGTTGTAAAAACACTGGAGCAGTTGGCGGCACTGCGCGGTCTCAGCCGCGATGAAATGGCTTATCTCACAGCGGCCAATTTCTTCCGGTTGTTTGACAAGGTGAAAGTGCCAGCCACTTTCCGCAAAGCCATATGACGCTGACCTTGACTATATTAGGCTGCGGCTCATCCGGCGGTGTGCCGCGCGTGAGCAATGATTGGGGCGCATGTGATCCCACAAATCCCAAAAACCGCAGGCGGCGTTGTTCCATTCTTGCATCACGCCACACCGCGGCTGCAACGACCAATGTGCTGGTCGACACCTCACCGGATTTGCGTGAGCAAATGCTGTCAGCCAACGTGCAGCATCTCGATGCCCTGTGGTTCACGCATGATCATGCCGACCATACACACGGGCTGGATGACATCCGGCCATTTTTCTTAATGAGCCGGAAGCGCCTGCCAACTTACGCGGACGCACCTACCGTGCGCACGCTAGAAAGCCGCTTTGCCTATTGCTTTATCGCCTCCAGGGACTATCCGGCCATCGCAGATTTGAACCAGATCACACCTTACGAACTGGTTGCGGCACAAGGCGCAGGCGGCAGTATCACAGCACTGCCGATCCCGGTGCGCCATGGCTCGATTGAGGCGTTGTGTTTCCGGTTCGGCGATGCCGCTTACATGCCAGACGTGAACGGTTTGCCGGGGGCCGCCAGGGCCGCACTGCAGGGCCTTGAATTGCTAATCATCGACGCCTTGCGCATAAGAACCCATCCCAGTCATTATTCGCTGGCGGAGACTCTTGAGGTGATTGCCGACCTAAAGCCGAAGCGCAGCGTAATCACTAACATGCACGTTGATCTTGACTATGAAACGCTGCGCCAAGAGCTACCTCAAGGCGTTGTGCCAGCCTACGACGGCCTGACGTTGGATGTGAGCAATGCAGACTAAGCCATTCAGGGGGCCAAGTTTTAGTCCAATTAGAACTATACATTTATATTCCATAATATATATTATGCGAATGGAGGATGCGAGTGTCTGATCCGACCAAGATGAACCCCCGCTCTATCGAAACCCTAAAAGCCGTCATGGCCGCCTTACGCACACCCGTGACCGGTTGCCCTTGGGATTTAGAGCAAACCTTCGCCTCCATCGCGCCCTATACGATTGAAGAAGCTTATGAAGTTGCGGATGCCATTTCCAAGAATGATTTGGATGGTCTAAAAGATGAATTGGGAGATCTGTTGCTCCAACCCATCTATCACGCTCAAATCGCCGCCGAGGCCGGCATTTTCACTTTCGATGATGTTATTGAGGCCGTAGTCACAAAAATGATCCGCCGCCACCCGCATGTGTTTGGCGATGCAGCCTCCCGCGCGGCTGGTGTATCCAAGGGCTTCTGGGAGGCCAACAAGGCCCAAGAGCGTGCCGGAGAGCCTAAGCAAGGTATTTTGGCCGATGCGCCCGTAGCCCTTCCCGCATTGACCAGAGCGGTTAAGCTGCAATCCAAAGCTGCCAAGGTGGGCTTTGATTGGCCGTCGGTAGACAATGTCTATGACAAGATCGCCGAAGAAATTGCCGAACTGCGCGCCGCGCCCGCTGACAAAAAGTCTGATGAATTCGGTGACGTACTTTTTGCCTTGGCCAACGCAGCTCGCGATTTGGGCATTGACCCTGAAGCAGCGCTTCGCGGCACAAACGACAAATTTATCCGCCGTTTCGGTTTCATTGAGCAAAATCTTGCCGTGCAAGGCCGTGAGCCCATGGATTCGAACCTAGAGGAAATGGACGCACTTTGGAACAAAGCGAAATTGGCTGTGCGTTAGGCCAAAATCGCATAACGGTTCTGGCTATCGAGCGTTTTGAAAAAGGCCAGCGTATTCGGCCCTGCATCAGGTGCGGATTGCAGATCAGCTGGTATTTAATGTTCATACTGTGCTAAGTTCCACCGTTGGTAGAGCTGCAAATCGTATCATGAAATGGGTGTTGCCGCCGTCTCTTCACCTTCGTGGCTGAACGTCATGTAGCCGACGATGGCCACAATGGCAGTCAAAAAAATGGCGCTGGTGACAATCGTGCCAAGGCCAAAACCACCGTATTCTTTGGGTTGCGAAAGCAGGTCACCAAACGAGGCACCCAGAGGCCGCGTGAAAATATACACCAGCCAAAAACCCAAAACAGCATCGAGGCCAAGGTAAAAATATCCAAAACTAAGCGACGCGATAATCAAGCCAAACAGCACACCAGCACTTAGATAGCCGAGGTGAAACTGTTCCGCCACCAAATCACCTGACGCCGTGCCGAGCGCGAAGGTAAACAGAATAGCGAGCCAATAGTATGCCTCACGCGAGTTGGTGAAAATAGTATGGATGGACAGGGTTTTCTCTTTCACAAACCACGCGACAAAAGTAGCAATCAGTGCAACCGCAAAAATCACCGTAGTGGTCTGCAATTTGATGCCGAAATTATCCACCATATTGTCGGTAATCAAAGTGCCTACGATACTGATCAACACCACCGCAAGCCAATAGGCCGATGGTACATAACGCTTCTGCGCAAATTGAAACAGTAAGGCCACGGCCAACACGCCCGTCATCACCAGTGACGTGCCCGTGAGGCCCAGGCCCATTTTAACGGCCAGATAATCAGCTGCGGTTTCGCCCATAGTCACCGCCATCAACTTCACCAGCCAGAAATCCACCGTAACTTGCGGCACGCGGTTGAAGGAGGGGAATGAGCTTGCTGCCTGGGTGTTAATCATTAAACCATTCAGTTCACAGGCTTCGACGGATCACTCAGTGATGCCAGCAACGCTTCAAGTTTCTCTTTGACCTTTGCGGCATCCGGCGTTTTAGAGCGCAAAGATTTCAAGGCGCCGTCGGAGCCCGCATCAACATTGGCCCACGCATCTTTATTCATTGGTAGCAATGTAGGCTCTGCATTGTCCCACAAGGTTTCAAAGTCAGAAATACGCTTTTCGGCGGCAACAAAATCACCCTTCTGCGCAATAGCCAGCGTATCTTTGATAATCACTTGCATCGCGGTCAAATCACCCAGAACCGCTGCGCCAGCGACAGCTGGGACGGAATTGAAGTAAGTTTCAAACATGGTGAACCCTGCGACTGGAAGGGCAATGAGAAAAGTCGCGAGTAAAAGTTGCTTCATGTGATCCTCTTTTAAAAATGCGTTGTAAGTGCTAAAATTATTAGCATCACATTGAAGGCTAAAATATGGAATTTGAATTCCGTTAAGTCTTACAATTTTGTATAATTGGACCGCGCTGACGCTGGCACTGCAAATTGATTGAATGCACTGTTACCATAGCTCTCACTGCAACGCCCGAAACCGCTAAACGGGGCTTTAAGCCCCTCAATCCAATATCTTAATCCTTGGCTTGATATGAATCGCATGTGGGGCTAACCAACATAAGCGATGACTGAGCAACGCCAAAAACGCGACGATGGTTCGGTTCCGGCAGGAAAGCCTGTTGACGAATTGGTCCGCGTTGCTAAGCTCCATGAATTACTCATCCTTGATACCGGCAAGGATGAGCGCTTTGATAGAATTACGAAATTGGTTTCAGAATTGCTTGATGTGCCAATCGTTTTAGTATCGCTGTTGGATGAATCGCGCGAATGGTTTAAATCTACATTTGGCACCGAAATGATTGCGATTGAACGTGAACAGGGCTTTTGCGCGCACGGAATTCTACAACCTGACGACACTACCTTTACTATTGTAGACGCGTTGACCGATCCAAGGTTCGCAACTCATCCTTTTGTCATAGGTGATCCCCAACTACGATTCTATTGCGGCGCACCTTTAATCACGAAAAGCGGTCAAAAAATCGGGATGCTTTGCGTTCACGATTTCAAACCGCGCCACGATTTCGATGATCGAAAAAAGGCAATTCTCCAGCAATTTGCCCAGATCACCATGGACGAAATCAATTTTCACCGCAGCGAGTTTGAACGAAATATCTTAATTGGTGAGCTCTCACATCGTGTGAAGAATTTGTACTCAACAATTAGCAGCATTGCCAGAACAAGTATTAAGAATGGACAAACGGCAGTCGAATATGTGGCCACATTTACTGACCGTGTATCAGCGATGGCCGCAGCTCATGATAAGTTGCTGGAGAATTCATGGGAAGGAGCTGATCTGTTAGACATTGTGCTATCAGTTCTGGACGCGCACCAAAACGTTGATAGCAACAGGTTCGTTTTTGATTTTTCAGAAGTACCCGCGAACCCAGAACTCACCCAATCTTTTGCTCTTTGCATTCATGAACTGCTGATCAACTCGATAAAATATGGCGCGTTAAAACATCCTGCCGGTCAGGTATATTTTAGTTGCCGACGTAAAACGCAATCCGGATTTTACCTGGATTTATTTACGTGGCGCGAAATCGGTGGTGAGCCTACGACCGCACCCGCTCATCGCGGGTTCGGTCATCGCATGTTGGAAAGTACAATCAAAAGCACTGGCGGTGAAATAAAATTTAACTGGAAACCAGAAGGTTTGGTCTGCAAATTTGAAATGGTCACCAAGCGCGGGGAATAAGTCCGTAGCTTAAGCTTACCGCATTTCTCTAATGCCCGTTCCAAACTTCGCCGCCGCCTGGCCAGCGGCATCGCTGTCCAGCCGTAACGTCAATTTCGTACGCCCGTCTTCAAACACGTGGCGATCAATCACTTCGCCTCTCTGATGCGCCCATGCCAACCCTTTGCCGTCAGATGGGTCTAACATCAGTTCATAAAGAGTGCTGGTTTTTGCGAGTTTCTTTTCGACGAGATCGAGCAGATGATCAATGCCATCGCCATTTAGCGAAGACACTAAAGCCACATCATCCTGCCGCTCGGCCTTGACCAGCAGCCCTGCCCTGCTTTCAGAGTCCAGCACATCAGCCTTGTTCCACACTTCAATCATGTGTGAGCGGTTCTCGTCAGTTAGGCCCAGATCACCCAGCACTTTTTCCACGTCATGGGCTTGTGCCTGGGTTTCATCATGCGAAATATCGCGCACATGCAAAATCACATCGGCCGCCAAGACCTCTTCAAGAGTGGCGCGGAAAGAGGCCACCAGCGTGGTTGGAAGTTCAGAAATAAAACCAACCGTGTCAGACACGATCACTTTTCGCCCCGATGGCAAAGTGATGTTGCGCATGGTGGGATCAAGCGTAGCAAACAGCAAATCCTTGGCCAGCACATTGGCATTGGTAAGCGTGTTGAACAGTGTGCTCTTGCCGGCGTTGGTGTAACCAACCAGCGAGATGATGGGGTAAGGCACGCGCTCCCTGCCCTCACGGTGCAATTTGCGGGTTTTGACAACAACTTCAAGCTCACCCTTAATTTTCGTGATGCGCTCTTCAATAAGCCGCCTGTCTGCTTCTAACTGGCTCTCGCCCGGTCCGCCCAAGAAACCGAAGCCGCCGCGCTGCCTTTCCAAATGCGTCCATGAACGAACCAGACGTGATTTTTGATATTGCAAATGGGCCAGTTCAACTTGCAACATGCCTTCCTTCGTGGTGGCGCGGCGCCCAAAAATTTCAAGAATCAAACCCGTGCGATCAAGAACTTTGCAGCCCCAGGCGGTTTCAAGGTTCCGCTGCTGAATTGGACTGAGTTGGGCATTAACAATCACCAGCTCGGCGTTAGTCTCCTTCACCTTTAGTGCGATTTCAGCCACCTTGCCTGTGCCAATGTAAGTGCCGGGCTTGGGCGCAACCAAGGGCGCTATCAGCGCCAGCTCAATCTCCAGATCAATGGCGTCGGCCAAGCCCACCGCTTCGGCAAGCTTAGAACCTGCGTCACGGTCAAAGGCCGTTGCTGCTTTATTGGATTTGCGCTCAACATGCAAAACAATGGCGCGCGTGGCGTCTGGGCCTTCACGTTTTAAATCTACACCAGCGCCTTTCACTAGGTTTGATGCTCGTCGTCAAACAAGGTGATCGGCGCACCTGGCATAATGGTGGATATGGCATGCTTATAAACCAGTTGCGAAACCCCATCGCGGCGCAGGAGCATGGAAAAATTATCAAACCACGTGATAATCCCCTGCAGCTTCACACCGTTCACCAGGAACACAGTGACGGCAACTTTATTTTTGCGCAGGTGGTTCAGAAAAGTGTCTTGCAGGTTTTGTTGTTTTTCTTGGGCCATAATAGATCCGCCTCTTATTCTTGTTGGAATGCAGATAAGCTTTCAACCATATCTGATTCAAAGGGTTTAAGCAAAAGACTCATAGCGGCTCTTCAACGTGTTCTTTCGTTGCAAGTGATAACATTTTAATTTTGCGGTGCAATGCAGAACGTTCCATCCCTATAAACTGTGCGGTCTTAGAAATGTTCCCGCCGAAACGTGACATTTGTGCAGCAATATAGTCGCGCTCAAAGACATCGCGCGCTTCACGCAGCGGCATGGCCAGCAGGCCCTCCAGCGAAAAGCCCGACCCGTCGGGTGCGGATTGCTCTGCGGTAAGATGCTGTACCCCCACCTCCTCGGCCCCATCACCAGACGACAGGATCAATGCCCGCTCCACATGGTTGCGAAGTTCACGCGCGTTGCCGGGCCAGACGCGCGTTTGCAAAGCCAGCATCGCATCGCTTGAAAACCTGCGTAGCGGCTGGCCTGATGCCGAGGAATAAGAGCGTGTGAAAAATTCGACCAATTCCGGAATATCTTCGCGCCGATCTGTAAGCCCCGGCACATGCAGCGGCACCACCCCAAGGCGGTGATAAAGATCTTCGCGGAACAGCTGGGCAGCAATCATCGCCTGCAGATCACGCGCCGTAGATGTAATGATACGCACATCGACTTTGACTTTTTTTCCGCCGCCCAAACGCTGGAAAGTCTGGTCAACCAGCACGCGCAAAACCTTGGCCTGGGTTTCCAGCGGCATATCGCCGATCTCGTCAATGTAAAGGGTGCCGCCGTGTGCCTCTTCCAATGCTCCGATGCGCAGCGCAAGACCCGCTTGCGGTTCTATACCAAAAAGTTCCTCTTCCATCCGCTCTGGCGCCATAGCCGCAGCCCCAAGCACCACAAAGGCACGTTCGACGCGCTGCGACATGGCATGCAGTGAACGTGCCGCCAGTTCCTTGCCCGAACCATTAGGGCCCGTAATCAACACGCGACTGTTGAAGGGTGCAATCTTCTTGATTGACATACGCAAGCTGCGCATAGCCGCACTTTGACCCAACAATTCGGCGTCAAGACCCGAGCGACCTTTAAGTTCGTCGTTCTCACGTTTGAGGCGCGACGTTTCCAATGCGCGCGCGACGACCAGCAACAAGCGGTCTGAGTTGAATGGCTTTTCAACGTATTCATAAGCGCCGCGCTTAATGGCAGCCACCGCTGTTTCGATATTGCCATGACCTGAAATGATGATGACCGGAAGTGTGGGATGAACTTTTTTAATTTCGAGCAGTAAATCCAATCCATCAAGTTTGGATCCTTGCAGCCAAATATCCAAAATAATCAGAGACGGTTTGCGCGTGTTCAGTTCTGAAAGGGCCGCGTCTGAATTATGCGCCAGCCGCGTTTCATACCCTTCATCTTGCAGAATGCCTGCAGTTAATTCACGGATATCTGCCTCATCATCAATGATTAAAATATCAGCAGCCATTATGCATTCTCCATAACGATTTGCGGTTGCGGCGCAAATTCAAGTGTAACACAAGCGCCTTGCCCGCCGGATACATCAGAGAGGCGCAAGCGTCCGCCGTGTTCCTCCATAATACGCTTCACAATCGCAAGGCCAAGGCCCGTGCCTTTTTCGCGCGTTGTCATATAGGGCTCCGCCAAACGGTTGCGATTTTCAGCAGGCAAACCAACGCCGTTATCGCGCACCGATAAAAACGGAACATCACGGTTGATACCCGTTTCTACCACAATGTGCCCGCGCGGCGTGTTGGCGTTCCGTGCTTCAATCGCCTCCCTGGCATTTTTAACCAGATTAGTAACGGCTTGGGTCATCAGGCGGCGATCAAATGGAAAGATTGGCAGTGTCGCTGCAAGGACCAATTCAATATCAATTTCCGAGGCTGATACGCGCTGCAAAACCGTTGCTTCACGCACCATATCACTCAGATTATTTGGCTCCGGCACGGCAGATGGCATACGTGCAAAGGATGAAAATTCATCAACAATACGTCCCAGATCGCCCACTTGCCGGATGATCGTATCTGTGCATTGTTCAAAGATGTGTTTATCTGTTTGAATTTCTTTGAGATATTTTCGTTTAAGCCGCTCGGCCGAAAGCTGAATAGGTGTCAGTGGATTTTTAATTTCATGAGCAATGCGCCGAGCAATATCAGACCACGCCGAATTGCGTTGCGCGGATACTAACTGGCTAATGTCATCGAAGGTCATCACATGGCCTTGTCTGGCTCCCTCACCCAACTCCGTTGTGACACGCACAATATAACTCAACTCTTCATCGCGCAGCTTCATATCAACTTGCGCATCTGCAGAACCGGTTGGCCGCGTCAATGCTATTTGATAAACTGCCGCAAATTCTGGTAAAACATCAATAACACTGCGTCCCATTAAATCGGTATCAACTTTTCCCAAATGCGCCAAGGCAGAGCGATTGATCAGGGTAATTTGATGATTTGGCCCAATGCCAATAACGCCCGCACTCACACCTTCCAACATAGCCTCGGTAAAGCGTCTGCGCTCATCGAGTTGCTCATTGGTATTTACTAACTCATCGCGACTTTGGGCAATTTGGTCCGTCATCAAATTAAAGGTTTGAGACAGACGCTGCAAATCTCCCGGCCCTTCAATCACTCTAACTTTGGCGTTGAAATCACCTCCTGCTACATCCCGAGATGCGTTGAGCAAACGCACAATTGGCCTAACCAGCCGGTCTGAGAACCACATGCCAGCCCAAATTGCCGCCAGTAGGAAGATAAGAGCAACGAGCGCATAGACCAAACCAAAGGTAAGTTGAACACCGAAGCGATCTTTTTGCAAAGCATCGTAACGGGCCTTGGCATCCATGCTTTTAGTTAATTGATCAATCACCTCAGGCGAAACAATGCGGTAAATATACAAAAAATCGTTCGGATACCCTTGTAACTTCATCAGTGCACGGATGAGATTACCGCCGCGTCCTGGCGGCAACAACACAACGTCTCCCTTCTCCGCTTGAGCAATAGATTCAGCAGGAGGAGCAATAAAAGTTATTTTATCATTGGCCGCTACGTTTGCTTCGACCTGCTTGGTCTGTTCGTTGAAAATGAAACCTGCTGCAAGATTACGCAAAGCCACATGTCGGCCAAGGCGTCGAAGAAACGTGGGGCGATCATCATTAAAGTCGGGCAGTTGCTGAGCCAGGTCTGTGGCAATGTTGGACAGATCATTGCGCGTGGCTTCAGAGGCATTGATAAGATAAGCATCAGCTACCGTTGCAGACGTATCAACGATGGACTGTATCTCAGTTGAAAACAAATTGTCTAAACCGCGATTCAACGTCACGGTAGCAAATGCCGCAACCAGAAGGGCCGGCACAACGGCAACCAGACTGAAAAGACCAACAAGCCGGATATGTAAACCAGCACCCGCTGTGCCCTGTCGGCGCTCCCAAAACAGATGGACAATCTGGCCCATGATCATGGCCACCATAACGACCACCACAACGCCATTGGCAAAAAGCATATTATAGATATTGGCACTGGTGGGTTTGATTGGCATTAAGCCAGTGAGCAAAAGAAATGTGGCAAATCCGATAACTGTACCAGTTAGCACAAGTCCAACGGCGACCCAGCCTGAAAGGCCACGAATGCGTTTTGTGAATGAGGGTTCTTTAGGCTGTGTCATCGAAACCATTATGCCCGACACTGTGACATTAATTCAACACTTACTGTGGCTCCAATATCACTTTGTAGAACTTAACCTCACCTCTAAGAAAAACCACGTAAGGATTTAATTTGATGCTGTTTTATCTTCACACGCAGAGTGTTGCGATTGATTCCCAACACATCCGCTGCTTTCAATTGGTTGCCTTTGGTGGCTGAAAGTACGGCGCGCAGCAAAGGTGGTTCGACTTCATTTAACACACGGTCATAAAGTCCGTGTGGCGGAAGCTTGTCCCCGAAGGACGAAACATAACTGCTGAAGTGATGTTCCATAAATTCGAGGATACTATCCGAAGCGGGCACCGCAGCGTCTCGGTTATGGCCCATATGAGCAGACGAACCCGCCAGTTCTGCTGCAACCGAGGCCGCGCCAATTGTGTCGTCAATCTCCATAGCAATCAGCCGCTTGATCAGGTTTTCCAACTCGCGCACATTGCCTGGCCACCGATACGTTTGCAGTTGCTCAACGGCTCCAGCAGAAATGTCTTTGAGCGGCAATCCGTCTTTCACAGCCGAGTCGAGGAAGTGCCGGGCCAGGTCTGGGATATCCTCGCTGCGTTCACGCAAAGGCGGCAAACGCAGCGGCACAACATTCAGACGGAAAAACAGATCTTCGCGGAACTGCCCCTGTGTAATCAGTTGACGCAAATCGCGATGCGTGGCCGCCACAATGCGCACATTGGCTTTGATCGGCGCATTGCCGCCAACACTGGTATATTCACCTTGCTGCAAAACACGTAACAAACGCGTTTGTGCTTCCAAGGGCATATCACCAATTTCATCCAAAAATAATGTGCCGCCCTCCGCCTGTTCAAAGCGGCCCGCCGAACGTGATGACGCCCCGGTAAAGGCACCCTTTTCATGACCAAACAACTCACTCTCAATCAATTCGCGCGGGATGGCCGCCATGTTGACGGCCACGAATGGCCCACGGCGGCGCTTGCCAAAATCATGCAAAGCTTTGGCCACCAATTCCTTGCCTGTGCCGCTTTCACCAATGATCATCACGGTAAGCTCTGTAAGAGTAAGGCGTGCAATGACGCGGTAAATCTCCTGCATGGCCGCAGAACGCCCGATTATGGGCAAATTTTCTGATATTTCTCTTGGTTTAACCGGGCTTGGCTTGCTCACTTGCTCTAAGGCTTTGGCCACCGTTTGCAAAAGTGCACTTAAATCGAACGGCTTTGGCAAATAGTCGTAAGCCCCAAGCTCTGTGGCGCGAATGGCCGTCATGATCGTGTTCTGCGCACTCATCACAATCACCGGCATCTTCGGGCGACTTTTTTTAATGCGCGGCAACATATCAAAGGCGTTCTCATCAGGCAGCACCACATCGGTGATCACCACATCGCCTTGACCTTCAGCCACCCAGCGCCACAGGGCTGTGGCAGTGGCGGTAGCCCGCACATTGTAACCTGCACGTGTGAGGGCTTGCGTTAGAACCGTGCGGATCGCGCTATCGTCGTCAGCCAGCAAAACTGTTTTGGCAATCACGGGCTTTTCTCCAATCGTTTTTCAAGAGGAAGCAGAACGCGAAATGTGGTTCCGCGTCCACGGTCTATGCATTCAACCATGCCGCCATGGTCACCCACAATTTTTGCAACAAGGGCCAGACCAAGCCCCTTTCCCTGAACCTTGGAAGAAATAAATGGATCAAAGATATGCGGATGTATATCTGCCGGAACGCCGGTTCCCTCATCGTGAATACACACTTCAAGCGGCAGAGAGATACGTTCAGTACTGCCCGACACGCTGAGGCGCACACCTGGCCTGAAGGCCGTTGTCATCAACAACGTGCCACCGGATTCTTCCATCGCCTCAACCGCATTTTTAGTAAGGTTGAGAAACACCTGGACCAGTTGATCATGGTTGCCGCTGACCGGTGGTAATGACGGATCATAGTCTTCTGCCAATGTGATATGCGGAAATTTGCTCGCAGTTATAAGCTGTTTTACGCGGTCTAATACCACATGGATATTGACTGACTTGCGCTCCAGAGGCCGTTCATCCGAAAACACTTCCATCTGATCAACCAGATTGCGGATGCGCTCCGTTTCATCACAGATCAGGCGGGCCAGGCTTCGGTCTTGTGCGTTAAGGCCGGGCTCTAACAACTGGGCTGCACCGCGAATACCAGAAAGTGGGTTCTTGATTTCGTGTGCCAGCATGGCCGCCATGCCTGAAACCGAGCGTGCCGCCCCACGGTGCGAAAGCTGTAAATCAAATTTCTGCGCCATGGACTGCCGCATAATTGTGACCAACACCACACCGGGCCGATCAGCAAGGCCAGTGGTTTGCAAATCCACCACACGTTCACTGCCAAAACGCGGTGTTCCAACCGTGATGGCATATTCATTGACCACACCGCCTTCGCCGCGCACTTTGGCAATTGCTTCCATGCCGGGGCTTGAGAAGGGAAATAACTCGCTCACGCGGTGCTTCTGCAACATCTGAAAGCTGGCCTGGAAGAAATCTTCAGCCGCCCCGTTGGCCAACATAATATGGTCATCTGTGCCTACAATAAACAACGGGTTAGGCATGGCTTCAACGACAGCGCGTGAAAGTTGCTCAAGCGAATTCAAGCTGCCACCTGCACATCTTCAATGCGCGAAAATATATCAATCACACGTTGGCGCACTTTTACATTATCGGTTTCAGGCAAAACGGTTCGGCGCAGCAGGTCTAAACCGCCCTCGCCTAACAGTGCACGTTGATCTAAACGGTTAAGCGTCCAGCCCAAATGTTTACGGAATGTCTTGTTGCCAAGCGCATCGCCATAAAGTGCAAGAGTGGCATCTTGCTGGGCCAAAAGAATATCACGTTCTTGATGAAGTGATGGGGCACTAGCGCCCGTACCTGCTTGCAGTTCATTGGCGATCACTCCGGCAAGCCATGGCCTGCCATAGGCGCCGCGCCCGATCATCACGGCATCTGCGCCGGAAATTTTCATCAAATCCCTCGCATCCTGCGCTGTTTCCACATCACCATTTGCTACTAATGGAATTGAAATCACTTCGCGCACCGTACGGATGGCGGCCCAATC
>JAYVCU010000072.1:0-5180 GCA_043749835.1 Hyphomicrobiales bacterium | reverse complement strand
AGGGTATGATGGTTGCGCCCACAGGCAAGCCCGATCTTGATTTGATGCAAGGCATGATACCTCATCACCAGGGCGCTATCGACATGTCTAAAGTGGTTTTACACTACGGCAAAGATACAGAAATCAAAACTTTGGCGGAAGGCATCATCAAGGCGCAGGAAAATGAAATTTCGCTGATGAAAGATTGGCTCTCGCATACTGATAAATCAAAATTGCCTATGGTTCCAGCATCGAAAGAAGCAAATGAACAGGCCATGGCAACCATGATGAAACATATGTCAGTGCCCTATTCAGGCGATGCCGATGTTGATTATGTTAAAAGCATGATCCCCCATCATCAAGGTGCCATCGATATGGCAAAGGCTGCTCTCAAATATGGCAAAGACCCCATTGTTTTGAAACTGGCGCAAGACATTGTTACGTCGCAAGAAGCAGAGGTTAAATTCATGACTGATTGGCTTAAGAAGAACGGCATGTAAGCTTTATGCACGGTAAGGCCAATTCTCGCTACACAAAAACCGCTGTCATGCTTCATTGGATCATGGCCGTTGTGATAGTTGTGCTTTTGTTTTTCGGTTTGGAAACGATGGGAAACCATAACGGAAGGTTTCTTGCAACCAGTCACGCTTCACTCGGTTTTCTACTCTTGGCTTTAGTGATGTACAGATCGATATGGCGGTGGTTCAATCCACCGCCGCCCTTGCCCAAGGGCATGACGCGTGGTGAAGAAATGTTGGCCAAGCTGTCGCATTTCGCCCTGTATGGGGCCATGATTCTTTTGCCGATCTCTGGCTGGTTTGCCTTTACTGAGCATGTGCGAAGGTCACTTGGTGTGGCCCCTGCCCGTCTGTTTTGGGTCACTAAGATTCCATTGCTTCCCGATTTTGGCATTAATTTCCATTTTATCCATAAATGGGGTGGTAACGCATTGCTGGCTTTAATCGCCATTCACGTAATCGCCGCCTTGAAGCATCATTTTTATGATCGTGATGACGTACTTCGCAGAATTTTTATGTGGAAATAAAAACGAACGCGAATTGTTGCAGATAGAGTTAGAATTCATCTCGGAGGGTCGTCAGTATGAAAATGAGTGGCAGTGAAATAATTGCGGCACCGCGAGAAGCGGTTTGGGCGGGGCTTAATGATCCGGACGTCTTGAAACAATGCATTCCTGGCTGCGACTCAATCATTAAAGACTCGCCCACGACGATGACAGCGAAAGCCTCGATCAAATTGGGGCCAGTGAAGGCGTCTTTCACAGGCGCGGTAACGTTATCCGAACTCAACCCACCGGAGAGTTACCGCATTTCCGGGCAAGGTCAGGGCGGACTTGCGGGCTTTGCTTCGGGTAACGCTTTGGTGAAATTGACAGCGATTTCCATTCATGAAACACAGTTGGATTATGATGTTGACGCGCAAGTGGGTGGCAAAATGGCCATGCTGGGTTCACGCCTGATCGATGCAACGGCGCAATCTTTGGCGACGCAGTTTTTTGCAAAGTTTGCGGGTGTAGTGAAGGCACCGGCGGCAAAGGCCCCGAAACCTTCGCCTTCCAAAGCTAAAAAGGTGGCCGCTAAAATAAAAGTTCCTAAGAAAGCTGCTAAGAAAAAACTTGTCCGCTAAGTGCGGGGCGATACAGGGGATCAGCGATCGGCGGCGGCTTTTAATAGCGTTTTTAACTGCACATCGGGATTGGACAAAGCCTCAGGTGCAGGCTTCAAACCTTTGGCAATCATCATTTCAGCCAGCTTTATATCGCGCGCGATGATGTTGCCTGGGCCAATGCCACTGGCCCCCATAAGTTGACCATCTGCTGCAAGATGAAACAGGATCAGCGCTTGCTCACCCACTCTGCGCTCAACGGTTATCTGCCCCATATCCGCAAAACCGGTAATTTGAAGGCCCAGATCGAATTGATCAGACCAAAACCACGGCACCGAAACATGCAGCTTTTTATCGCCCAGCATATTCGAGATGGCTGTGGCGGTTTGTTCCTGCGCTGAACGCCAAGCTTCCAGACGCAGGCGGCGCCCGCCAAATTGTGTGTGAATGAATGAGCAGCAATCACCGGCTGCAAATATATCAGGATCCGAGGTTTGCATGTGTTCGTTGCAAGCCACGCCATTGTCGATCACCAGGCCAGCGTCTTGGGCCAATTTCACTTCGGGTAAGGCACCGATGCCAGCGATAATCGTATCAGCCTTGATCTCACGGCCATCTTTTAGCTTCACGGCATGTGCGCTGATGCTGTCGATTGCGGTGCCGACGTGTATTTCCACTCCCCCTGCCACATGGCGATCATGCACGATCTTGGCGATGGCCTCAGGCACTCCGCGCATTAAAATGCGGGGTTGAGCCTCAATGACGGTGACACTACAGCCCAATTTGCTGGCCGATGAAGCAAGCTCCAAGCCAATAAAGCCGCCGCCGACAATTACAATCTTTTGGCCCGGCTTGAAGCGCCTGCGCAGTTCCAAAGTATCTTGATGGTCGCGCAAAGTTAGCGCGTAGGGGCCGAGTGAACGCGGCTTAGCGCCTGTTGCCAGCAGCAACTTGCTGTAGGCAATTTTGGAACCATCAGCCAAAACCACCTGCTTGGCGTCGCGGTCAATTTTTGTCACCGCAATGCCAAGGCGCGTTACGACTTTTAAGGATGTCACAATATCTGGCTCTAACAGCCAAACGGGCGACGGCTCAAATTCTGTGGTTATGGAATCTTTGGATAAAGGCGGCCTGTCATAGGGCAGGTGCTGCTCTTCCGAGATCAGCGTTATGGGGCCTTCATAATCATTGGCACGCAGGTTGATGCAGGCGCGAGCACCCGCCATGCCGCCGCCGATAATAACAATATCGTTCATGTCAGATCAATCAACACTTTGCCGCCTTCAATTTCGCAGCATTTGTGGTGCTGGCTTCAACCCATTTTAACATACACTCAGTCTCTGATCATTTGACGGCATTGAGCAACATTTCCCCATACAATCCAAGCTGATTGGATTTTGCCTTTTTTCGTAATTTTAGCAATAGTTATCACCCAGCTATCTGCCACCGTATAATTTTCGGGCAAGACTATTCGAAGTGATTGCCAGCAACTACAAGCATTGACGCTGAAGGCTGTTTAAGCAGATGATGCAGGCATGGAAGCTGCCTGCTTGGAATCACCTTTGCGTGTCGATTGAACCTCAAATCAATCTCTCGCCTAAAACCTGGGACGAGGTGAAAACCACCACATGTTACATGTGCGCCTGCCGCTGTGGCATCAAGGTGCATGTGAAAGATGGTAAAGTTGTTTACATTGATGGCAACCGTGATCACCCTGTCAACAAAGGCATCATCTGTGGGAAAGGTTCTGCAGGCATAAAGCAGCATTATTCGCCCGCGCGTTTGTCTAAACCCCTGCTGCGCGTGGGGGAACGCGGTGCTGGTGAGTTCAAGGAAATTGAGTGGGACGAGGCGCTTGGATTAGCCAGCGAATGGTTATCCGAGGTGCGCGGGCGTGATCCTAAAAAGCTCGCATTCTTCACCGGGCGTGATCAGAGCCAAGGCCTTACTGGATGGTGGGCTGCACAATTTGGCACGCCGAACTATGCTGCCCATGGGGGCTTTTGTTCGGTGAATATGGCCGCCGCTGGGCTTTATACCTATGGAGGCAGTTTCTGGGAATTTGGTGAACCAGACTGGAAACACACGAAATACTTCCTGCTATTTGGCGTGGCCGAAGATCACGCGTCGAACCCGGTCAAAGCGGGTCTTGGCAAACTCAAGGCGCGCGGCGCAAAGATCGTATCAATTAATCCGGTTAAAACCGGTTACTCTGCCATTGCTGATGAGTGGATCGGAATTGCACCGGGTACGGACGGATTATTTGTGGGGGCGTTGATCCACTGCCTGCTTGCAGCGCAGAAAATTGATGGTGAATATCTTTCGCGTTATACCAATGCGCCCTGGCTGGTAATTAAGAATAAGGGTGGGGCTGATGATGGTCTGATCCTGCGCAACGCTTCTGGCACGGCTCTCGTTTGGGATGCATCTGCGGGTGGCACAAAGGTTTCTGGAACTTTTGGTACAAATCCTTCGCTGTTGGGGCGCTTTATGTTGCCTGACGGCCGCAACGTTGTGACGAGCTTTACGTTAATTGCCGAACACTTTTCCGGCCAGAATTACGCCCCGGAAACAGTTTCAAAAACCTGTGGAGTCGCCGCCGAAGTAATTCACCGTATCGCCGCCGAACTGGCCCACACCGCTTTTAACGATACGGTGGAACTGGATATTCCGTGGACAGATTATCTTGGTCGACGCCATGAGAAAACCCTGGGCCGCCCTGTGGCCATGCATGCGATGCGCGGTATCTCGGCGCATTCCAATGGCTTTCACACCTGCCGCGCCATTCATGTTTTGCAAATCATGCTGGGCACAATCGATGTGCCGGGCGGTACGCGCTATAAGCCGCCATTCCCTAAATCAATCCCGCCCAATGTGAAGCCTGCGGGCAAGCCCGGCCAAGTGAAGCCCAACACACCCCTGCCCGGCCCGCCGCTGGGCTTTGTGAACGGGCCTGAGGATTTGTTGGTGGACGAACACGGCACACCGCAGCGCATCGATAAAGCTTATTCATGGGATGCACCACTGGCGGCCCACGGCATGATGCATATGGTGATTAACAACGCAGCCAAGGGTGATCCCTACACCATCGATGTATTGTTTATGTATATGGCCAATATGAGTTGGAACTCGGCGATGAATGTGCCGGATACGCTCAAGGCCCTCACCGCGAAACGGGGCGACGGCGACTATGTCATCCCGAAAATCATTTACTCAGATGCCTATGCCAGTGAGATGGTGCATTATGCCGATCTCATTTTGCCAGACACCACTTACCTGGAGCGTTGGGATTGTATCTCGATGTTAGACCGCCCGATCTCTGAAGCTGATGGGCCAGCTGACGCCATCCGCCAACCGGTTGTAGAGCCGGACCGTGATGTGCGGCCTTTTCAAACGGTTCTGATCGATCTGGGCCACCGCCTTGGCTTGCCGGGCCTCACCAAGCCTGACGGCACGGCGCGTTATCCTGGCGGTTATGCGGATTACATTGTGAACCACGAGCGTGCGCCTGGCCTTGGACCGCTCGCTGGTTTTCGCGGCAAAGATGGCACGGCGGCGGGGCGCGGGGCGGTCAACCC
>JAYVCU010000071.1:0-3906 GCA_043749835.1 Hyphomicrobiales bacterium | reverse complement strand
CTAAGGGGCGCATCCAACCTGACGCATTGTTAAAAGCCTTTGCAGCCGGGGGTGCCAAGGACAATGAGATTTGCCTGGAGTTTTCTTTTAAAGAAAGAGAGCCTGATGATAGACACGTGATTTCTCACATTGCTGAAAGCGTTGCTTTCTGGGAGCCCTATATCGCCACTGGTGCCGATGACCTAAAAAATCGTCTTGTGAGTTAATAGAGAGCGTAGCTGCAATTTGCATTGGAGCTGTGGAGAGTTGCGCACGCTTAACGTTTGGAGAAAAATCTATGACTGACCGCACACCATTTTGGATTGGTACCAGTTGGAAAATGAACAAGACTCTTAGCGAGGCTGTGGCTTTTGCTACGGCTTTGGCAAAAGTTGATTTGGACCGAAATCTTCACATTCAACGATTTGTAATTCCATCTTTTACTGCCTGCCGCGAAGTGAAGGCGGCTTTAGTTGGCACTTCGGTCAAAGTCGGAGCCCAAAACATGCATTGGGACGATCAGGGGGCTTGGACTGGAGAAATTTCTCCGCTCATGCTGAAAGATTGTAACATTGATCTCGTGGAATTGGGGCATTCGGAGCGGCGCGAACATTTTGGTGAAACCGATGAAATGGTTGCATTGAAAACCGAAGCTGCCGTGCGCCACGGTTTACCACCACTGATCTGTATTGGAGAAACTCTTGCACAACGCGACGCTGGCCAGGCGCGGGAAGTATTGACGAGACAGGTTGAAATTGCATTGTCGAAACTTGACGCCACGCAAAAATACCAGCCAATTATTCTGGCTTATGAACCTGTGTGGGCCATCGGCGCGTCAGGCACACCAGCTACATCCGATTATGCTGAGGCGCGTCAAGCCGAAATCATTGATGTTGCGGCAGACGTGCTCGGCCACAAAATACCTTGCCTTTATGGGGGATCAGTCAATCCACAGAATTGCCAAGAACTTATCGCCTGCCCTCACATTGACGGGCTGTTTATCGGTCGCTCGGCCTGGACTGTTGAAGGCTATCTTGATATTCTTGCAAAATGCGCAGCCACAATTGATGGAGTAAAATCATGAAAATCGCCATCGCCGGAGATAGTGCCGGAGAAGGTCTTGCCAAAATTCTCGCTGAACACTTGAAGGCTAAACATGACGTGGCAGAGATTTCTCATACTGATGCTGGTGCTGACAGCTTCTATGCAAATATGGCGGACCGGGTCGTAAGCGAAGTTATGAGCGGTAAATATGACCGCGCAATTTTGGTCTGTGGCACTGGCATCGGCGTGTGTATTGCTGCAAATAAAGTGCCGGGTATTCGCGCAGCCCTCACACATGATACCTACTCTGCGGAACGCGCTGCCCTATCCAATAATGCGCAGGTCATCACAATGGGATCGCGGGTAATCGGGCCCGAATTGGCAAAGGCCATTGCTGATGCTTATTTGAACGTAACCTTCGACCCGAAAGGACGCTCTGCCGATAATGTGGCGACCATCAACGCCGTCGATGCCAAGTACAATAGA
This sequence comes from Hyphomicrobiales bacterium, assembly GCA_043749835.1. Lineage (GTDB taxonomy): Bacteria > Pseudomonadota > Alphaproteobacteria > Rhizobiales > Aestuariivirgaceae > Aestuariivirga. Next base: position 2,397 of record JAYVCU010000071.1, on the reverse strand, counting down.
TGAAAATCGGTCTGTGGTCGTTGGATATTCCCAAGCTTGTCGACAGCTAAACGCGGCTCTGCTATCAAAGTTGCCACTTTAGAAAAGAGTAATTACAGCCAATGTCCATTCGCCATTCCCCGGTCAAGCAGTCCCATTATTCTGTATTGATCATCGGTGCCGGCATCAATGGATGTGGGACTTTTCGAGACCTTTGCCTGCAGGGTATTGATTGTTTGCTGATTGACCGCGGCGACGTTTGTGGTGGTGCCAGTGCTGCACCATCGCGCCTGATCCATGGCGGCATTAAATATCTTGAGACAAACGAATTCCGCTTGGTGCGCGAGTCAGCGATGGAACGTAATCGTCTATTACGCAACGCGCCCCATTACGTGAAGGCGCTGGAGGTGGTATTTCCAACCAAGTTCTGGTTTGCAGGAATACGCGATGCAGTACTTGGCTATTTGGGTTTCAAAACGCGGATCAAAGAACGCGGCGCGTTGCTTGTCGAAATTGGTCTGCTCATTTACGATTTTTATAATCGCAAGGTTCGGGCGCTGCCAGATCATCGGTTTTATAGTAAGAAAAAGTTGCGCTACGAATTTCCTGATGTGACACGCGATGCCGTCGCCGCTGGAACCTATTATGAAGGCCGGGTCACCCATGCTGAACGTTTGGGGCTAGAACTCGTACTGGATGGGTTGGCGGCAAACTCTGCAAGCGCGCTTTGCACTTACACGCACGTGATTGGGCAACCAAAAGGTGGCACACTAAGTCTTCACGATTTAATCACCAGTGAGACGCGCGACGTTACAGCTGATGTCATCATCAATGCGGGTGGAGCATGGATTGACAAAGTCAATGAAGGGCTCGGCATCGCGTCGCATTACATGGGGGGGTCGAAAGGCTCGCATCTCATTGTCGATCACCAGGGCCTCGTGGACGCCTTACGGGGCCGCATGATGTATTTTGGCTGCAAAGATGGCCGCTTCAATCTTATCTATCCGTTTTTTGGCCACGCGCTGATTGGCTCTACTGATTTAGCTATCGCCAATCCAGACGAAGCGCACTGCACGGCCGAAGAAACTGATTATCTTCTTGGCATCGTCAGCGAAATATTCCCGAAGATCACGCTCAAGCGCGATGACGTTATTTTGACCTATTGCGGGGTGAGACCTCTGCCCAGCGCCAATGGCAAGGACATTGGCGATGTATCGCGTGACCACAGCATCGGCCGAAACATGCTGGCCGATACAAATGTGCCAGTATTGTCCTTAATTGGCGGCAAATGGACAACGTTCCGGGCTTTCTCGGAACAGAGTTGCGATGCAGTATTAGAGTTACTTCGCAAGCCGCGCAAAGTCTCGACAGTGGATCTGCCGATTGGCGGCGGAAGAGATTATCCGAAAGACGACAATGAACGCGCCGCCTTTTTAGGCAGGGTTGGCAGCGATGGCGCAGGTCTATTTGAGCGCTATGGCACAAAAGCTCTGGCTATCCGTAGTTTCGCATCGACGAGCAACGACAAGCCGCTCTCATCGTTGCCTAACTACAGCACGGGCGAGATCACCTACATCTGTAGCCACGAAAACGTGCGGCGGCTCTCGGATTTGCTTCTGCGGCGCACGGCGATTACCATGGAAGGCAAGTTGTCGCCCGAGGTCATTCAGGAAACAGCTGATATCGCAGCACAGGCGCTGGGCTGGGACAGACAACGAGTGGTAGCTGAAATCGAACATGCTCATGCTGATCTTGCGCGGCGCAGTGTTCAGAATGTCAGGCCCGCAACGACGGCTTGACGTAGAACGTCACACACTTTGGTGCCTGAGAAAGACGGTAAGAGTTCGGTTACCGCGCCATAGGTTTTGGAATCAAAGGCCAAGTCCATCGCGCTGTAAGCATCAGCAATTGCAGCACAGGCTTTGTCTGATCGCTCAACTGCAATAATGGCACCCATTTGGAAACATCTGCGGTTCATACGTTGCGCTATCCCCACAAGCTTAATGCGCCCATCGGCATGAATGCTGAACTTGCCAGGGCAATATTCGTTGGGCAATTCGCCCACCCGCGCATCAATACCAAGTTTTGCCAAGGCATCCGCGATCATACCTGAAAAAAATTCATAGCGCTTCATGGTGTGCTGGTGTGGCTCTGGGTGTGGGCAGATCATGGTAATGGCAAGAGCATGTTCATCAAACATGGCCAGCCTGCCACCGGTGCCACGTTCGATTGGAACAAAGCCGCTTGCCAAAGCCATCGTCTTGATACGTTCATAATCCGGATGTGTTGTATCCTGCGGTGAAAACGCAGCGGTTGGCCGGGGCCGGCGAAAGCGCAGAATCGCCTTTTCGCCCAGCTGCAAACTTGCTAATTGTTCTTTGACCCACGCCGCATATTCCGCTGGGTCTGACTTCATTT
>JAYVCU010000070.1:0-4812 GCA_043749835.1 Hyphomicrobiales bacterium | reverse complement strand
GTCTGTTGTCGTCAGGGGCTTAAGCTTGCGCACCGGCGGCGCTGCGGCATCTAAGCTTAAATCCGCCAAATCGGCCTGCGCTGATCTTTTATAATTCGCGTCACGAACAACTGGGGCAGGCACTGCCTCGGCAACTTGCGTCGGCGCTTGTACAATAACCGGCTCTTTTTTGCCAAGGCCTAAAAGCCTGCTAAAAAATCCACGTGGCGCTTGGCCGCCGTTATCACCAGAAGAAGCCACTTGCGTGTCAGGCGCAAAACGCCCGCCATTCATCATGTGGCGGCCTACATATTTTCGGCCATCACGGAAAATCTGTGCCATCTGTGATGGCGAAATATAAGGCCCCCAATGGCGCACATGGCCGGAGTCGACATGCAGGAAGCCTGTAGGCCCACCAGCAGACCGATAATATCCCACGCCACCACGCTGGCTCACAAGGGCCAGGTTGCGGATCTTTTGGGTGGGAACATCAGGAAGATAAAAATCAATCGCCCGGCCCTGAATGTGTTGGCTTTCTTTAGCCACTTTACGGCCAATGCGGTGCAGCAGTGCATTGGTTTGCGCCGAGCGATAACCGCAAACAATGTTAACCGGAGCATGAGAGCCTAAATCCTGATGCAACTCCCAAACTAAATCGATGGTACGCGGATCAATGGTAACTGTTTTGTTGAGGCGCCAATCGCGTAGCAAATAATTAATCTGCTTCATAGCCGAAGGCACATACCGACCATCTCGCATGTACGTAACTGAAAGGCTTTCGCCTGTGTGGATGTGATAAAGTGCAATTGAGCGCGTTTCACCACCGGCGACGACTGGCCCCAGCCCGCCAACAGCAAATGCCGTAGAGATTGCGCAAGCAGCCGCAATTTTTTTCAAGCGGTTTGACAAAATTCGATGTTGTCCCAACGCAACTAATTTTTCAACCATACGCAACTCACACCGGGCGGAAAGCCCATCCCATTTAAATTTCCGTCAGGCATTAACCTTAAACGAAAACGGCACATCGAACAAGAATGAGTCAGCCTCAAGGCTCCTCATGCTTAATAACTCTGCACGACCTTACTTAATGTGAGCTTAATTACAAGTTTGAAGTTAAATTAAACGCAAGGCTAGTTTTGGATAATGCTGCCTGCACTTGTTCCCGCAGCCAAAGCATTGGAATCTTTCACTTTTACCGCCGGATCATAGGCCAATGCTTTGCCCAATGCAGCGTCACGGCCATAAATATCATCGTAAAATTGCAACTTGCCCGTGTCATCGGCCCAAGCTGTGAAATACGTAAGATAAACCGGCACTTTTGCCGACAGCTGCACCGAATGGGTGTCGCTTATGGCAAGGCCATTGACCACTAGTTCCTTGCTCCAACCCAGCAGCACTTGCGCAAATTCACGTGGGTTTTGAACACGCACACAGCCATGGCTAAAGGCTCGAACTGATTCATTAAACAAGTTCTTGGTCGGCGTGTCATGCATGTAAATATCATGGGCATTAGGGAACAGGAACTTCAACTCGCCCAAAGCATTGCCATCGCCTGCAAGTTGCTGGACGCCAAAATTAGGTGTGGCGCTGATATTATACCAATCAACCGCATTTGAGCCGATCTCTTCGCCCTTGAGATTAACGACAATAAAGCCATTGCGGTCCAGGTAACTCGGATCCTTGCGCATTTTGGGGCCGTATTCATTAATGATGATGGAAACAGGAACGCCCCACTTGGGGTTAAATACCACTTGCGAAATTTGGTTGTTAAAGGAATAAGTCTGCTTTGTTGGCTGGCCAACAATAACCTTGCTGCGCCAGGCCACTTGACCCTTATCAAACACATTCACGGTGTAAGCCGCTTGGTTCACAAACACATAGCGCTCACCTAAGCTTTTAGGCAGCCAGCGCATGCGCTCCAGACTGGATATTAATTTTTGGCGACGCTCACCGGTTTCATCACGGTTCAGCAATTTCACCGTAGCCCCATCAAGAAAGCCAGAAGGCTTAAGTTTGTTTGCCGTTTGTAATGCCATCAGCCCAATTGCTAAATCTTGGTCAAGCTTTTGTTCATCACCAACAAGCGTTGTTGGCTTAGCCGAATAGCCAAGCGCTTCAAGGCGCAAACGCACTGCTGGTAAGCGCGCATCGCTCTTGCCAGGTTTAACCGTTGGGCCTGCTGCAACAGGTATAACGGCCGCACCATTTGCCGAATTAAGTTTGCCAAGTTCGTCCTTTAACACAGCATATTGCAGATGTTTAGGAGCCAAGCTTTGCAGATAAATTGCTGGAATTTCCGAAGTTGAAAGCAACTTCAAAGCTTCGTCAGGTGCCACCGCCTCAGGCTTAATGTCATTGTAAAGCGATAAGCGATTAGGATCAAACTGCCCGCCGGAAATATGCCGTGCATAATGCAGGGCCGCAACCGTCAACCCCACATCCAGGCGCGCCTGCATTGCACTAGCGCCTGCAACAGCGTCTGCATCTGCATAACTGGCCATTACCTCAGGCAAATAATTCTTGGCCAACAGGCCGTCATCGGATGCCGAAGCCAAAACTTTTAATACGTCAGTGGCTTTGGCAGTCAGATGTCCGGCCTCCATCCACATAGGTTTAAAGCCATTGGTTTTATAAAAATTAGTAACAGCTTTGCGTTCAACCTCAACCGCCTTAATTGGCGTGTTGCGATCAAACAGCAAGGTGCGAATAGCTTCTGATTCCGGCCCTTGCGCCTGTAAATTTGCGAAAGTCGGGTCAAATACCGGCGCAACAACCGGTGGCAAATAATCCATTGTGCCCATGCCCAAGCCCGGCAATTGAAATTCGGGATCAGCCAATTCATCAACACCGACAACAGCGAATTTCTTCTTTCCGGCCACCTTTTCCGTGTAAAAACCCTGTTCATCTTGTAGGTTTTGCTGCCACACGGGCGCTTGCCGCCGCAGCGGCGGAGGTGCAATTATTTGCTGGTTCTGGGTATGGCGGGTACCAAAAAGCAGTTCAAAGAAATTAGGCTTGTTCTGCCCGGCTTGGGCATGCACTGCACCCAGGGCCAAAATCGAAAGGCCAAACACCAGCTTGGACGCAAGCTTCAACATTTTAAGGGGTCACCGGATTTACAAATCAATTAAATTGCAATTATACGTCAGTTTGTGGCGTTTCAATGAAAAACGTTGCCTTATTAAAAATACTATCAGAAACATTTAACCCGCCGCCTCTTCAAGCCCTAAGTCACGCATTTTGCGGTACAGTGTTGATCTGCCAATCCCCAGTTTGCGCGCCACTTCCGACATTTGCCCACGGTAGCGGTGCATAGCCAGCTTGATCATATCAGCTTCCACTTCTTCCAAGGTGCGAATGTGTCCGCCGTCGGTTACAATTGTAACCCCCAGGGCGTTGCCGTCGCTTACCTGCCCAGCGCGTGCCGGCTCAGTCTTTTTCACGGGCAATGTTGGGGCAGGCGGAATCATCACGTCATAGCCTTCAACCAGAGCAGCAATTTGCGGAAAATCAACGACATCCAACGTCTCAGTTTCACACAGCACAATGGCGCGGAAAATGGTGTTTTCAATCTGCCGAACATTGCCTGGCCAAGCATAGAGTTTGAGCATATCCAACGCGCGAGGACTAATCCCGTGCACCTTGCGGCCTTCTTCGGCGGAAAGCTTGGTGATGAAATGGTTAGTCAGTGCCGGAATATCGTCTTTGCGGTCACGCAGGGCTGGCACCATGACGGGAAACACATTAAGGCGGTAATACAGGTCTTCACGAAATTGCCCCTGCTTTACCATTTCAATCATATTTTTGTTGGTGGCCGAAATCAGCCGGATGTTCACTTTCACGGGCTTGCGCGAACCCACGGGATCAATCTCACCTTCCTGAATGGCGCGCAGCAATTTCACTTGTGCGTCCAGCGGCAATTCGGCCACTTCATCGAGGAACAACGTGCCCCCGTCAGCCTCAAGAAATTTACCCGGGTGCTTGCTCACAGCTCCGGTGAAAGAACCCTTCTCATGCCCAAATAAAGTAGACTCGACCAGATGCTGCGGAATGGCCCCGCAGTTCACCGCCACAAAGGCTTTACCCGAACGATCACTTTCGCCTTGAATGGCGCGGGCAATCATTTCTTTGCCAACACCTGATTCGCCTTCGATCAGCATGGGAATGTTAGACTGCGCACCGCGCCGACCCAACCGCAACACATTGGCCATGGCCGGTGATGAAGCAATCAGATCATCAAAGGTTAATTCGCCGGACACTTTTTTATTCAGGCGCTTCACTTCTTCGGTCAGTGCATTCACCTTTAAAAGGTTTTGGATCGAAACCCGCAGCCGTTCGGGTGAAACCGGTTTCACCACAAAATCATCAGCACCCGCGCGCATGGCCTTGATCACGGTTTCGATAGAGCCTTGCGAGGTCTGCACAATCACTGGCAAGTCCCCGCGCACACTTTCCAGTTTTTCCAGAAATTCGAGGCCGCCCATGCCAGGCATCATTAAATCAAGAATCGCCAGGTTGATCGATGAGCCAATGGAACCCGTTAATAAATCCAGCGCTTTCTGGCCATTTTCAGCGGTGATCACTTCAAATCCAAAGCGCTTCACCATTTCTTCAAGAATGCGGCGCTGTGCCGGCTCGTCTTCAACAATCAATACGCGACTGGACATGTATTTCTGTTTCACTCACTCGTTTGAGGCCCCTTCCAGTTTTCGCGCGGTTGGCTCCGCGCTGACTTTTTCGGGCGTTGATTGAGCGCACATTGCACCACAGTGGTAAAGGCCAGCTTAACAACCCAGTCGATTTAGGCACACATAAATTAGCTGAGAGAAATAC
>JAYVCU010000069.1:0-4345 GCA_043749835.1 Hyphomicrobiales bacterium | reverse complement strand
ATGCCGGCGGTCACCGCGGCAAGGCTGACCGGTTCAACCTTGAGCTGCTGACGCCGGGCAAAAGCGAGCAACCGCTGCACCAGTGTAGCGGTGCGTTGGGCGGCTTCTATTCCGCCTGCGAGCATCAATTGGGCGCGCGTGTCATCCGCGCTGACCCGTCGACGCGCCATTTCAAGTGAGCCGATGATGGGCATCAGCATGTTATTGAGGTCGTGTGCGAGACCCCCGTCAGCTGACCAATAGATTCCACCTTTTGCAGCTGGACCACCTCTTCCGTGCGCTCGGCAACAAGGGCTTCAAGCTCGTCGCGTGAGCGGGCAAGCGTTTCGCGTGCGTCCACAATTTCCTGGATGTCGATGAATGAGCCAAACCAGTTTAGTATTGTGCCGTCCTCAGCGCGCAATGGAACGGCCCTCCCCAAATGCCAGCAATAGCCGCCATCGGCTGTATTGAAGCGAAATTCGGCCTCCAATGGCACGCCAGCTTGCAAGGCCTCGGTCCAGACCTTCATAATTCGCTCCGCATCATCGGGATAAATGACTTTTTCCGCGTTAAATCCCAGCAACTCATCGGCCGACAGGCCAGTAATGCGTTGGAAGGCAGTGTTCGTAAAAGTGGTGTTCCCCGCAGCATCGCTGACGAATATCGAGGACGGCAGACATTCGATGACGGTCCGGAACCGTTGTTCACTGGCGCGCAAGTCGGCCTGGGAGCGCATTTCATTGGCAATTGGCCATATCTTTTCGGCAACCTCGCTGACCAATTGAAGTTCATCCTTCAACCAGTGCCGCGATGTGCGGTGATTGATCGCGAAGATCGCCACAAGGGTGCCGTTCCTCAACAATGGGACATTCACCATCGATTGAATGCCGAAGGCCAGATACGCAGCGCTTGATGCTGAGGTACGCGGATCGGTTACAACGTCCTCGACAACCACCATCTGGCCACCGCGCAGCAGTTGCTCGATCTCGGCGCCAAAGTCGGAGAGGCGGTGCTGCCCCCGCGCTGAATTGACCGTCCCGTCGGAATATTCATGGTCGATCGTGAAGATGGCGCCGCCCTCCAAGGCTTCACCAAAGCCGACCCGCGATGCCCCGAGCTGCCTGCCAAGCAGACCGCAGGCCAGTTCGATCCGGTCGCCTGCGGTCGAATGGAGCTGATCGACAAGTGCCGCCATGAAGGCAAGGCGCGACTGTGCGGCAGTTTCCACTGTCACGTCAGTGGTCACACCCACCAGTCCAATCAGGGCTCCCGTGTGGTCCAGCATGGGGGCCTTGGTTGAGCGGTATATGCCTTGCGTGCCATCTGGCTTTAACACCCGCTCGATAAATGTTTGGGATTTGCCTGTGGCCATAACGTGCCGGTCATTTTCCAGAATCGCACGCGCTTCGCTGGGGTTATCAAAAAGGTCATGCGCATCTCGGCCCATCACGGCCTCTGCAGGCTTGCCAATCACTGCAAGCGTTGTGGCATTGGCATAGAGCATGCGCCCATCCAGGCTTTTTGCATAAATGGGATCGGGCGAGGACTCGCCCATGGCCCTCAGCAGTGCTACGCTTTCCTGCGATGCCTTTTCAGCTCTGCTCAAAAGCCTGGCAGCACGGTCAGCCATCCAGAGAAAAGCCGCACTGGCCATGGCCGAAAACAGAACCGGGCCAAAGCTGAGGCTGTAATATTCGAGATGAAATCCGTGAATGATGAACAAAGTGATCACGAACGGTGTTGCAAGGGCCATTACTGAAAATTGAAGCTGGAAGCTTCGCGACAGGGGCTGATTGCGGTAGCGCCGCAGCCAGCTTTCGTCGGCACGCGTTACAAGCACAACGATGGATAGCGCACTCAGGCATATAGCCGTACCCAATGCCACAGTCATAAAAATGCCGAAACTATACAGTTCTTCGATGTTGCCCAAATAGCCCAAAAGCGAGATGAACCCCACTGCGCTTGCGGGAAGTACAACCAGATGTGCAGCCAATGCAGACCGCGGCAGCCAGTTCAGCCTGAGCAGCGTTGTGGCGCTGCCAAGCGATAGCAGCGCCACGCCTGTTGCAGGTGCCATCCGGCCAGGATGGTGTTCGGGACTCGTGATGTGATCGGCAACAACAAGCTGGTCGATATTGAACGAAATGCCCAAGAGATATTGTGCCAGGGTCAGGCCACCGATCAGGGCTGCAAGACTTCCACAGATCACTACGAAGCGCGGCGGGTTGCGCCAGTTGATCGGTGCGACGCCAATTGCAATGAGCACAATTGCGACGGCCGCATTAAACTTCATTGTATTGAGATCAGCAAGGATCCTGGTCAGCGGTGTAATGCCAAACACCCAGCCCACGAGGGCCGCAGCCGCAATCATGAACGCAGCACCCGTCAATATGCGTCGAAGCCAAAAAAATCCGGTGTCCCGGCAATTTCATCCATCGTCGTTGCCTTGGTTGCTTTTGCTGCTCTAGGTTAAGCAAATTTCAAGATAACATTGTCTGTTATAGTCAAATTTTTATTGCAAGGCTATGAGGAATAAACTTGGCTGCCTGAGACTCTTTTGATTTTGTTTAATGCGTTTTAATTTGGTTGCGGAGCCCGATGCCACCGATACAGAACTATTGTCAAGTATCGCCTCTAACAGTAGTAGCCCAGGCCAGCAATCACTGACAGTTTCCAATATCTTGCACTGTATAAGAACTGCCCTCCGAAGGCAGAGGTCACAGGTTCGAATCCTGTCGGGTGCGCCACTTCCGAACAAAAGAGAGAACTTCAGGCGAGTCGAGATTCGACTGGCTTGCGGCAAGACGCGCCAGAAGTGATTTTGAACCGCTGATGCGGATCTCATCGGTGGTCACGCGCCAGTGCAAAATCATCGACTGCAGTCGTGCCAACCGCCAGTGTATCGCATGTGTTTAATGATCTCTCATATAGCCCCTCGGCCTCCGGCAGCAATCATTTCATCGATCTACTGAATTTTGAAGCAAGCTTCTCAGATCTCATCGCTGCCTTTGGCAACAACCAAAAAGCGATGCAAAGCTGGTATAATACATATGAGCCTGTAGAACACCGCGTAGCGAACTTCAACGGCCTCGATTACATTGCGAGTTACGGTGATTTAATAGCGGGCTTTAAGGCGGGGACGCTTTCTCAAGTCGAAGACAGCGGTGCGTTCCATTATATCAACAACGGGATCCATGAAAATCGCACCACATCTTTCAACGGTCTTGACTATATCGCCAGCTATTCCGATCTCATAAAAGGTTACGGCACAAATAGCGATGCCGGTGCATTCCACTACATCGAAAATGGCGTAAACGAACAACCAGTTTCGATGGCTTGTCCTATATTGCCCAATACACAGACTTGATGAAGGGCTATGGAAGCAATGAGCAGGTTGGTGCTGCCCACTATATACAAAACGGGATCAATGAGCACCGCACAACAGCATTTGACGTGTCCGGCTACTATAATGCACATCCCGACTTGGTGGGTCATTACGCAAACACCGATGCATTCTTGACTGCGTATATTGATCAGTATTGGCATGACGGAACCTTCTTGGTATAGGTCCAAGGCCTCATAGTCCCCTTCGCGCAATGTTTAATTCGCTCGCCCCTTTTGAGTTGTCAGTTTGTCAAATAACAACCAGCAGAACGGAATCTCGGCTTACAATGGACTTTCATGATTGTTGAATCAGGGACAAGCGTTGCGTCAGATGAATATTGCTCGCGCCGCAAGATAATGGCCAAAACCGCACTCTCTTGCTCCCTGCTACAGAGTCGTCATATTTGACAGAGTCAATATGGATTCCCAAATCAGTTGAGTTGTGATTCAAGCTGTTGGCCGGATGGAGCCTGGCTGAGAAACCAATCTTTATTCACTTGATCTTCGGGAACGGTTTGCGGCATTTGCGATAACGCATAAGCCTTCGCAATTGGCGGCAGTGACGTTTTCGGTCAGCGAGGCTGCAACAGTGCGCTTAGCCAAACAGTTGCGAGGCACCGGATACGTTGCGATTGGCAAACTCGGCGGTCCCAAGCAACATATTCGGGGTGACCAGCGTGAATGGCTGAAGGTGAGTATCGCTCAAGAACCACATATGACATAGCGAACGTTGCTGGGTGACTTGAAGTGACGGGCATTCACGTCAACGAGGGCGCGCTTTGGAACATTGTGCACGCTCAGAATTTGAATTTAGAAAAAAGCCTTCACGCCGCCGAGCAGCAGGGGCCTGATGTCGCGCGCAGGTGCTAAGCAGATTTGTTGTAAGCGTCCGGTGAGCTACGTGGCTTTGCTTTGATTGTTGGTTTTAGCCCAATTCCACGGCAGAAGTTCGTCGATGCGGTTGATTTTATGATCTGGG
>JAYVCU010000068.1:0-5445 GCA_043749835.1 Hyphomicrobiales bacterium | reverse complement strand
CCAAAGACCGTGAAGACTTTGAGCGCTTTATGAAAGACAAGGACGCACCAAAAACGCAAGAGTAGGTTTACGTCGTGCAGCAAGCTCTGGCCTCTTTCCCGTTTCAAGGGTGAGAGGCTTTTATTTGTAAAAAAGTTGACACAGAAAAGCTGATGGATTTAGCCTGGCTCGGACAGGTTTGACCGCAATTGGAACCATGCCGATATCCAATGCGTTAAAAGCAGTGAGCGGCTTAAAGGAGTGGTGAAACCATGTCTGATTATCCTCAACATGATGAAAAAAATCCACCCGTCGTTCGGGGAAAAGTCGATACACGACAAGGCGTAACCGGCCACGGTGTGCGTCATGTTTTAGTGATCAGCCTGATCGGCGTAGTTGTGGTGATGGTTCTCATTGGTATCAGTCTGAGCACTAATCGATAGTACCCACACCCCGCGATGATTTTTTTAATCCAACCTTTATGGTGACACGGTGTGGTGACAAATTTGGTCAAGTCGACTGTGGCTGATGTAATTATATGCACCGTCACCGTAAGCCTATTTGATTTGCCATCTGCCCGCTCCAAACTTCATTCGAATGAGTAGTTTTTCTTAATTCCTAACCGCCCAAGAATTCACTTGTGATTCCACTTGCTTAATGATTGCCTGCCACTTGCCAAAAGCCACTCGTGGAATAATAAGTTCGACCTCTAGACCTGTTACGCGATTGTAAATGTTAACGACAATTACATCAAAAACCGGAAATCCATGGTCAGAGTAGCGGGAAGCGCCTAAAATCAAATACGTCGGGTCTGCTTCCGTGAAATAATCCAGGAAATCGCCCACCGCCGCGTGGCGAGTAACAACAGTAAGTCCAAATTCCTGCCCCCAGGTAGTCGTTGCAGACGGCTTCAAAAAGCTGCTTTTGCCATTTCCAATTCTGCGGGAAAATTCTTCAGCAAATTGCAAATTACTAGGATCATGTTCCGTAGCTCCAACGTAAATCGGAATGCTTGACAGGTCAAAGTTAGCAAGAGAGATCGGACGGTAGGAGGACATATCGGGTATTGAATAGTTGCCAGACGGAAAACAAAAATAATAGCTCAGTCCGTTCCACCTATATTCTCGTCCAACCTCAGAATATAGTTTTCGGTAGTACAGAAAACCCAGCGGCACCCTAAAGAGGTGTCCGCTTGGTAATCGAATACTGGCCAACTGATTGAGATCCATGCGCGCATCAAGATACAGGGATAAGTTCTTAATTGTTTTCGGGCCGGAACATGCAACTGCACCACCGCCAAAAAAGCTAAACCACATGACACTTGCAACTATTGCCCCTACCAGTATCTTTTTTAGGGAAAGAGACGCGCGGTTCACTCTTTCACTGGGTAATCGAGCTACGTTCAAGGTACATTATTTTCGAATAACTGAGCTACGCTTTGGCCATTGTTGCCGTTAATTGGATTATTAAGCCAATCAAACAGTTGTTGCAGCTGAAATGCCTTGGCACCGTTTAAGGTCGTGTTGACGATATTGACAATAAATGTACTAAAATTCATATTTACCCCCAACAAAATTAATCTAAAAGTACATTTTGGCCCTGCTACTTCTGAACAAATACGTCCCCGCTGTCAGCCAGAGTGATCAGGCCATCTTCGAATCGCTCTACATCAGAAGGAAAGGCAATGCGCTCTGCATTAAGATCATCCTCGTGAATTAGTAGAATTACGGTGACAGTGCATTTAATTATCCATCTCACTCTATCGCATGAGGTGTTTAGATCAATAAAACGCACGCGCCGCCAAAAAGAACAACTGCCCGAAAACTTGTTTCGGGCAGTTGGCTCTGATTATGCTTTAAGGAAAGGCGTTGCGGCGGCTAGAACTGCGCCCTTGGACAGCGGCGCATCAAATGCACCGTGCCAGGCTTTTTTCCCGCCGATCCGACGTACTTCGGCTGCATGGCGTGCTTCAACCGAGTGGATCTGCAAGGCCGCTGTCAGTATATCGCCGTTTGCCATAAGATTGCCTGCCTGACCTTTGTATGCAGCAACACCGAGATCTTCAAAGGTTTGCGACAGAGTCAGAAAGGTTTTGAAGTTGGAGAATACGTCTGCATATTTGCCACCTGCGGTGAAATCCGCGCGCGGAGGTTTCACTGCCGCAGAGCCTAAGGCACTCTTCAGAAATGCAACATGTTGGGCTTCATGCAAGGCAATTATTTGAAATATCGAACGATATCGCGCCGGAACGACACCCTTTTTTAAGCCCGTGCTGTAGAAAGCGTTTTCGATATATTCCAAAGTGAGTGCGAAATTCAACACATCAACAATCTTTTTTGGAATACCTCCGGCAAACGCCGCCGTTGAAGCAGCAGCTAATACCAACGGTACACTAGCCAAGCCTCCGAGGCGGAGTGCTGCTTGACGAAAAAGATCGCGCTTGTTCACCGTCAACCGTTCAGTTAAATCCGGATCGATGTTGCTCAGCATGTGGTCTGCAATGTGTTCGGTCATGATCTTAAGCTCCTGGCAGATTATTGGCGGTTACGTGTGATTTGATGAATGGCCCAGCAGCAGCCAGAACCTTTCCTGGTGCTCGCGCTTTGTCCAAACCATGCGCGCCCACAACGTCGGGCCCGGCAAACGAACTGCTGTTGGGTCTAAGCAAATCACGGATCACTGCGGCATGGCGCGCTTCAACTGAAACAATTTTGCCAGCTGCCAACAAATAAGCTGGCGTTTTGAGATAGCGACCAGCGCCATTATAAGCCGAAACACCAAGATCCTCGAATGTCTTTGCGGTTGTCAAAACACTTTGCCTGCTGCCGAAATTCACAGCCGAAAAGTTAACCTCAAGGTTGGGGATGGCCTTGGCGCCCAGACCCTTTTTAAGAAATCTGCGATGGGCAATTTCATGATCGCGAATGTCCGTTAGGATCGAGTGCTCTTGACGGTTCATTCCGCGGTAAGGACTGGCAATCACCATCGTGTAAAATGCCGCTTCGAGCTGTTCGAGTGCATAAGCATAATTCAGAATGCCAACATCGCCAGCGCCAAGATCAGCCGCCAGCGCCTGAGAAATTCCAAAATTTGGCAAAAGCGCCCCAGCAATTGCAACAGTTACTGCCGATCCGCCCCATCGCAATATATGCCGACGCGATAAGTGCGACATGTGTTCAAACGTATTTGTGCCGTTCATGTTTTTTCTCCAACGTTTCAAATCCCAGTTAGGCATAAACGCAGCACGCGCAGCGAAGTTCCCTGATATTTGCTGCTCACAGCAAATTTATTCGCGATCACAACGGGTTGTGGCAACAGGCAAAGTGTGACGGTGCATTTAAACCTAGAAAACCCGGGTATTTTGTGAAGAACTCTCCCGCAATCGCTCCGCCAACAACGTCATCTTCTGCTTCTCCACATTCGCAAAAGCAAAGCGCAGATAGTCTTCCTGCCCAGGCCCGAACATGGAGCCGGGCAAACACAGCACGTCGTGTTCTTGCGCTAAGCGCTTAGCAACAACTTTGGAGGCCTGTCCGCGAAACGGGTGTTTCACATAAGCGAAATAGGCTCCGCTGGAGACTAACTCATAGTTCAAACCCGGCACCGCAAAAACCGCGCGCATTGCGGCCAGCCTTTCGGCCATCACAGACTTCTTGCCAGCCTTCCATTCATCCAATTCCCGCAGCGCAAACAGCACGCCATGTTGCGCAATCTGCGGCGGGCAGATTGTCATGGTGTCAAGAATTTTCGTTGCCTCGTGCATGATTGCCGGCCCCGCAATTACAGCCCCCAGGCGGTAGCCAGCCAGCGCATAAATCTTGGAAAATGAAAATAGCTGCACCAGCCGCTCACGCCAATCGCTGCGTTGCAAAAGCAGGTGAGGGGGCACTGCATGTGGTCTGAAATCTTTATATGTCTCGTCAATAATCAAAGCCACATTGGTTTCTACGGCCAGGTCATAAAAGGCATGCAAGACTTCTTGTGGATAGATCGCGCCCGATGGGTTGTTGGGTGTGCACAACACGATGGCCCGTGTGCGTATATCTATTTCCGCACGTGCTGCCTCAACCGAGGGCCAGGCACCTTGCGCGCAAAATGCTGACACCGGTTTTACCTGCACACCCAACATGCCCAGCCACATATTGTGATTGAAATAGAATGGCGCAGGCATCACAACATTGTCACCAGCTTCCGCCAAAGCCATAATCGCCGCGGCGAAAGCCTGGTTACAGCCCGTTGTGATTCCAATGTCGGCAGAGGTAAGCAAAGCCTGATAGTCAGAATTCAACGTTGCAGCAAAGCACCCTCGTAGTTCGGGAATACCTAAGATTTCTGTGTAACCACCCATATGAGGCAGATGCGCCAGCCGCGCAAATTCCTCTTGCAGGGCAGGGGCAGGTGGATAACTCGGCACCGCCTGGCACATATTCAAAAGTTCGCGGTTGCTCTGCCGCCCGGCAACCCAGCTCAGCGCCTCTGCAATAGGCGGGAACTCAACAGCAGCGATTCGCGGCGAAAGTTTTGGCGATGTCATATGGGCCTCTGTGCACTTGGAAGTTTGCTGAACTTAGGGCAAAACCCCATTTATGAATAGTTCTTCGATAGAACATCTTTTGAAAAAGCGCGACGCTTGGCTGATGGGCAAAGCCGCCGTGCTGGATGGCGCCTGATTGCATTGGAAGAACTGGTGTGGAGCAGAGTGCTTGATGCTATGCGTGAACTTTAATGTGAGGGATAAGAACCAATGAAAGCTGTTCAATTTAACAAAACCGGCGATGCTGAGGTTTTGCACCTTGTTGATATTGATCTGCCAGAACCCGCTGCGGGCGAAGTGCAACTACGCCATACGGCGATTGGTCTGAATTTCGTTGATATTTATTATCGCTCTGGCCTCTATCCAATCACCCCAATGCCGTCCGGGCTTGGCAACGAAGCAGCTGGCGTGATCACCAAACTTGGCAAAGGCGTGAAGAGTTTCAAACCAGGAGACCGCGTGGCCTATGGCTCTGGCCCCTTGGGCGCATATCAACAGGCCCGCAACATGCCCGCCAACCGCATCGTCAAATTGCCGAAATCAATCAGCGATGAAACGGCTGCGGCCATGATGCTAAAAGGCATGACCGTGCGCTATCTGTTGCGCGCCACTTACAAAGTGAAGCGCGGCGAAACAGTTTTATTTCATGCAGCAGCCGGCGGCGTGGGTTTAATCTTCGGGCAATGGTGCAAAGCTCTGGGCGTTAAAGCCATCGGCACTGTCGGCTCCAATGATAAAATGAAAATCGCAAAAGCCAATGGTTATGCGCATGTGATTAATTCCTCAACCGAAGACGTTGTGGCCCGCGTCAAGGAAATCACCAAAGGTAAAGGTCTTCGCGTGGTCTACGATGCGGTGGGCAAAGACACTGTGGAAATTTCGTTGAACTGCTTGCAGCCACGTGGACTATTTGTTTCATTCGGCAACGCTTC
>JAYVCU010000067.1:0-7747 GCA_043749835.1 Hyphomicrobiales bacterium | reverse complement strand
CATGGCTGGCGCAAAAGCCTGTGTGCCATGGATCACGCCCCACAGGTTGACCCCCATGATCTGCATCCAGGCTGGCGACGTTTCCAGCGTGGATGAGGCCGGGCCAAGCCCTGCATTGTTCATCAGAAAAGTAACAGGTGGCATTTCGCTGGCCACTTGTGCGGCAGCAGATTTCAGCGCGGCTTCATTAGAAACATCAGCGCCGATTGCCAATACGCCAGCGCCCATGTTGCTGAGCTCTTTGGCAGCAGTAACCAACTTCTCACCCGGAAGATCGATCATGACTACGCCCATGCCGAAACCCGCCATGGCTTTGGCCGCAGCAAGCCCGATGCCGGAAGCGGCACCGGTGATGACTGCTGTGTTGCCTTTTTGAAATGCGGGATGGTGTGTCATTAACTTCTCCTTCTTGCGCGCCTTGCGCCGCCGTCATCGCCCAGCGTTTCCACTGTTTTAATCGGCGGCAATTTCTGTATGCGTTTTAAATTTACGAAATCCGCTGTTTTATGCGGGATGGCCATGGCTTCAACAAAATGATGTTGGAAAAGCGGCTCGACTGCGGTTTCAATTTTCTCGATGCGTCGCACGACCTGTTCAATCTCATCACGCGCACCCTTGTTCAGCAGCGCAATACGCGCACCCGTGCCTGCGGCGTTGCCGGCTGACTGCACCCGCGATAATTCACAATCCGGAATCATGCCCAGCAGCATGGCGTATTTCATATCGATATGCGAACCAAAGGCTCCAGCCAGTCTGATCTTACTCACCCGTTCAATGCCTAACTTATCCATCAACAAGCGCACACCTGCATATAAAGCAGCTTTGCCCATTTGTATGGCACGTACATCATTCTGGGTGATGCGGATCGAGGGTTCATTCGCACCATCTTTGGCGCTGCGCACCACATAATTGAAGGTGCGCTTATAAGGCTCTATGCGCGGGTTACGTTTGGCCATTGCGCCATCAACCTGACCATCCTGATTGATCACGCCAGCAAGATACATCTCAGCAATCGCCTCAATAATACCGCTGCCGCAAATACCTGTCACACCGGTTTGCGCAATGGCCTCTTCAAAGCCTGACTCATCGCTCCACAGTTCACAGCCGATGACTTTATAGCGTGGCTCCAAAGTTTCCGCATTGATGCGTATGCGTTCGATGGCACCGGGTGCCGCACGTTGCCCGCTGGAAATTTGTGCCCCTTCAAAGGCGGGGCCTGTGGGTGAGGAGCAGGCGAGGAGGCGGTGTCTATCACCCAACACAATTTCGGCATTGGTGCCCACATCGACGCACAGCATCATCTCATCTGACTCGTGTGGCGCTTCAGACAGCACCATGCCCGCCGCATCAGCGCCCACATGACCGGCAATGCAGGGCAGCACGTAAGCGAAGGCGCCGGGGTTTAATTTCAAATCCATCTCACGCGCCGGAAATGTCAGAGGCATGCCCGTGGCGAGTGCAAAGGGTGCGCCGCCAAGCTCAGTAGGGTCGATCCCTAAGAACAAATGATGCATGACGGGGTTGCCCACCAAAACAATTTCCAAAATATTGGTGATATCAATTTGGGCTTGTTGGCACACGTCTTCCGCCAATTGTTGCAGTGCCGCGCGAATGGCAGACGTCATTTCTTTTTCGCCGCCGGGGTTCATCATCACATAAGACACGCGGCTCATCAGATCTTCACCAAAACGAATTTGCGGGTTCATCAGCCCAGCAGAGGATTTCACTTCACCTGTCGATAAATCCGTGAGGTGGGCGGCAATGGTGGTGGAACCCACATCCACCGCAAGCCCATAAGCTTGATCATGAAAGCCCGGCCAAATGGCGGCAAGGCGGTTGCCGCCACCTTCAGGCCTTGAGAACACTGCACAGGTGATTTTCCATTCGCCCTTGCGCAGGATTTTTTGCAAGCTGGCAACGAGGGCTATATCGGCTGAAAGGTGTTCAATGCCCCACTGGGCTTGCAGCGCGGCGTAAACCCGCTCCATGTCAGACGACGGCTTGTGCATGTCTGGCTCTTCGACGTCGATGAAGTACAGATGCGTGGCAGGATCAAGCTCTATGGCGCGTGTGTCAGCTTCCTTGCGCACCACTTGTTTGTGCACCTGAGATTCCGGCGGCACATCGATGACGAGATTGCCTTGAATGGTGGTTTGGCATGAGAGGCGGCGACCAATGGCAAGCCCGCGCAGCTTGTCATAGCGCTGTTCAGTTTGCGTGACGCCGTTGACATGATCGGCAGCCGAGGTGATCCCATGTTTGGCAAATTCTCCCACGCCCACATTGATCTGGCAGCGCCCGCAGATGGCGCGACCGCCACACACACTATCGATATCCACGCCTAAACTGCGCGCCGCTTGCAGCACGGGTGTGCCAAGAGCAAAGCGCCCACGCTTGCCAGACGGGGTGAAAACAATGAGGGGATTTTGCTCGGTCATGCGGGCACTTATAGCCGATGGCGGCTTGCTGATTAAAGCAATTTGCGACATGATAAATCATCATGATAAAGATCAGCAAAATGCCAGTTCCTGGCGTCACTCACCCGGTCAGCCGCTTCATCCTTGGCTGTGACAATAAAAACAACATCGAAGAGGGCGCTCCCGTTTGGGACCATTGGCTGGACGTGGGCGGCAACGCCTTCGACACAGCCTATGTCTATGGCGGCGGCAACCATGAGGTAGCTTTGGGTTGCTGGATTAAAAGGCGCGGTATTGAAAATGACATTGTGGTGATTGCCAAAGGTGCGCACACGCCGCATTGTACGCCGGAAGCAATTGGCACGCAGCTGGCGCAATCGCTTGGCCGGTTGCAAATCGCCAAAGCGCCAATCTATATCATGCACCGCGACAACCCGGATGTGCCAGTGGGCGAATTTGTCGACGCACTCAATGTGCTGCATGCCAAAGGGCTGATCGGAATTTTTGGCGGCTCGAATTGGAGTGTTAAACGCTTTGCCGAGGCGATAGCCTATGCCAAAACCAAAGGGCTGCAAGCGCCCACCATCCTCAATAATAATCTCTCATTGGCGGTGATGGAAAAGCCGGTTTGGGCTGGTTGCATCACGTCCAACAAAGCCGCTGATCTGGCTTTTCTACGCCGTACCAACACCATTCATGTGAGTTGGTCATCGCAGGCGCGGGGTTATTTTCTGCCCGAAGAATTGCGCAACCGCTTGCCCGAAGATACACGACCCGAAACCTGCTTTGGCAGTAAGGCCAATGCCGAGCGTCGCCATCGTGCCGAAAAGCTGGCGGTGGAACATGGCCTGAGTGCGCATAACATTGCGGCGGCTTGGGTGCTGTCGCAATGTTTTCCATCTTTTGCTTTAGTGGGCCCGCGCAATGTGGCTGAGATTGATTCGACTGTGCCGGGTTTGAATGTGTCACTCTCGCCCGCCGAAGTGGCATGGCTTAATCTCGAATCATGATCATCAAGCAAGACGATTTTTCTGATCTGCGTGTGAAGGAGTTGTTAGAACACCATTTGCGCGGCATGCACGCGGCTTCACCACCCGGCCATGTCTTCGCACTTGATGTGAGCGGGCTGCAAAAGCCTGGCATCAGTTTTTACACGGGCAGGGAAGGCGCGTTAGTGGTGGTAATGGGTGCACTCAAAGAATTACCCGACCGAGTGGGTGAAATAAAATCGATGCGCGTGGCCGAAGGCCAATCGGGCAAGGGTTATGGCGAGGCGATGTTGCTGCATATAATAGCCGAGGCTAAGCGGCGCGGACTGAATAAGTTATCGTTGGAAACAGGCACCAGTGAAGCTTTCGCTGCGGCACTGGCGCTATACCAAAAACATGGATTTAGTGAAGGCGAAAAATTTGCGGATTACGAAAAATCAGAATTTTGCAAATTCTTACACCTCGAACTTAGCACATCGCCGCCCCTATAATCTCGCCTTGGCCGGGGCGCTGCACAATTACCGCACAGTTGCCGCCTGCGCCCATCTTAATGCTGAGTGTTGAGCCATTCCAAGAGGCCAGTTTGCGCATGCCAGTGACCACATGGCGATAGGTGATACTGCGGCCCGCATTTTCGCCGCGCCCAATTGGCACGGTTTGAGAACCGGTGAAATTAACCAGAAACACATTGGCCTCACCACTGCCAGCGGCAACCCTGACACTGCCGCCGTCAACATGCACGGCCACGGGTAATCCGCCGCCAACACTGCTGCTGCTGGACGAACCGCGTGAACCGTTCACCACAAATTCTGGCGTATAAGATCCGCCGCCGATGTGCTCGGCATAAGCTGCCTGTCGTGCGGTGGCAGCGGGTGAGGAGAAGGTATCTTTCCAGCCGAGTGAATCCCAATAATCCACATGCCATGCCAGAGCGATGACGCCGCCGCGGTCGATAATGGTGCTCAGTGCCGCATCAGCTGGTGGGCACGATGAACAGCCCTGGCTGGTGAACAGTTCGACAACGCCGCGTGCCGGACCATCGGCTTGAGCAGGGGTGAGCATAAAAGTTGTGGCGAAAAGAGTAATTGCTGTGAGAGTAAAACGCATGAATAGCCTCCTTGGGGTGCAAGGTGGTGATAACTCCAAAAGCCCATCAACTAAAAGTCACGAGGCAGTGAGGCTGATCACATTGCGGTGTGTGATCACCTCTTTAGACGATTTGTTCTATGCCATCGAATGTTAAAGAACTGAGGTCTAAACGCAGGATTTTCTGGCAATATGGCTTTACCGTCTTTATTTAAAAGATGATCTACATTATAATTTAGCTGTCGAGATTTCAAGATTTTGAAATCGTCCGCAAGCGACAAAAGACCACGATCAAACATCCAATGTACAGTTCCCGACAATGCAATGCCATTGCGCACCGAGTCTGATCCGTTTTCATCAACAGGAATTATATGGGCGGCTTCGACTTCTGGACGGCCCCCACCGTTAATTAAACGAAGCCCGGTAAACGCGCATCTTCGATCATATGCATTTAAAACTTGCTGTCGAAATTTTCGGTCACGGAATTTACGATCTGCCAGAAAAGTAACAATGGGACGATTGATAAACATTGGCCCTTCTTCGGCCATTCCAGGAGGCAGTAGTGGATCATTTATTTGTGTATTGCTAATTTCATTGCGTTCGGGCCATTCGATATTTTCGTGAAAGCCCGCCTCAATAATTCGACTGTATTCACCGGGTGTAATAAGACGCACGGCGCTTTGTGCTGTGCCGCCATTTATCTTGCCATTCGGCATTACCAATTTAACTTCAAAGCCACCATTGACCAAATAGTCAACAGAGCTATTGAAGTTGAGGTGCTCCTCCATATCCGCATAGACATGATCAGGTTTGCAGTCGTCGGGTCTTATTCTCACTACTTTAGCTACGGCTTTGTAAAAGCGCCCTGTTCTGTCACTTTCTGTGCCATAGTAGACCACACGATCTCCGACGGTTTGTTGCATCCGCGAAAGGTAGTTTTTGGAAAATGACAGTGGTTTTCTGAATCGTCGTATGGACTATCTGGCTTGTTTACAAAGACCGCGTTTGTCATGCCACCACTCTATCGAGACATTCAAGAACCTACAATCTTCATTCGCCCACTTACAGTGTTAAAATTAAACAACCTATCGCCTTCGTCTCGCCTCACGTGCAGTGCGCCTTGCTTCGATATCTTCATTCGATGATTGCAGACCAGCGGCTTGTGCTGCCGCTGATGGCCCCGATGTCATCTCGCGGAATTTGTTTGTCCAGAATTTGCAATGCGCGTCTGTGCCGTTCAGCACATTGGCACCGAAGATGGCGTGCATGTCTTCATCATGCAGCGGGTTCATGATCGCCGACGTCATGCCGTGGCTGGCGGCCATGGCGAGAAAATAACCTGTGAGAGCACGGCGGTTGGGCATGCCAAATGAGACATTGGAAGCCCCGCAGGTGGTGTTCACCTTCAGCTCTTCGCGCAGGCGCCTAACCAAACGGAACACCTGCTGGCCCGCTGTGCCCATAGCACCGATGGGCATAACCAACGGATCAACTATAATGTCTTCTGGCTTAATGCCGTAATCGGCGGCGCGTTCGACAATTTTTTTGGCCACCGCAAAGCGCACATCAGGGTCTTCACTAATGCCTGTTTCGTCATTGGATATAGCAACCACAGGCACGTTATATTTTGCAACCAGTGGCAAAATGGCCTCAAGCTTTTCTTCTTCGCCCGTAACCGAATTGACCAAAGGCCGCCCTACGGCCGTTTCCAAACCTACTTTCAAGGCAGCGGTAACAGAACTATCAATGCACAGCGGCAAATCGCACATTGATTGTACGATTTCCAAAGTCTGTTTAAGAAGCGGCGGCTCTGTTTCATTTGGGTTCACCGCTGTGACACCGGCATTTACATCGAGAATATGTGCACCAGCGGCCACCTGCGCTAACACATCTCTAATTACGCCATCAAAATTCCCAGCCTGCATTTCAGCTGCAAGTTTCTTGCGGCCCGTGGGGTTAATGCGTTCACCAATTACCGTGAAGGGCCTGTCAAAACCAATGATATGCGTGCGCGTGGCTGAGGAAATGATTGTGTGAGTCATAATTAGGCTTTCCCGCCGTTTGCAATAAGAATTTTTATTTTGTCTTGCGTGAACTCAATTTCAAGTGCAGATTTTGCCTTGTCAGCTTCACCAGCCATGTCATCGGAAACCACAACAGGTTCGCTGCGCCGCCAGTCTGCTAGATACGAATCTGTGTCGGTAGCACCCGAACGCATCGCAGCCATGTCGATGGCTTCCATAAACCGATTGTCGAGCATGCGTTTTTCTTCCTTGCGGCCAATCTTCACGGAAACCGCCGAGGGAATATCGCGCCAATAGGTGATCACCAGATTTGCCATAATCCCTTATGCCAAGGTTAAATTGCGACTTCTAGCACGAAAACGACGTTTGGCGTTTTGCATCAACACAGCACTGTTTCAACAGTATTGTGATCAATACCAACGCGCTTGTGATCACAACCAAGTGGAAGCTCGTCTAACAGAGGTGATCGCAATCCGGAGAATCCCTATGCTTAATCGTCGCTCAGCTCTTGCTATAACTGCTTTTCTTGCTTTTGCACCATTCGGCTCACTTCATGCTGCTGAACCCAAATTCAGTAATTTTACCAGTGAGGCTTTCGCCCAAGCTCAAAAAGACGGCAAGACTATTTTAGTAGACGTTTGGGCTTCCTGGTGCCCCACATGCAAAGCGCAAGGCCCGCTTTTGGGCAGTCTGCTCGCTAAGCCTGAAAACAAAGATGTGGTGATGTTGCGCGTGAATTTTGACACCCAGCCGGATGTGCTGAAAGCCCTAAAAGTGCAGAGCCAAAGCACCTTGATTATGTTTAAAGGCAGTAAAGAAACGGCCCGCTCGGTCGGCGATACCAACGCAGCTTCGATTGCTAAACTTATTGGCAGCGCGATCTAATCGGTTATGCTCGCCACACTTTTATTCGCCTTTGCGGCGGGTAGCCTTTCGATTTTGTCGCCTTGTGTGCTGCCGTTAATTCCCGTTGTGTTGGGATCTGCGGCGGCCAGGGGGCCTTTAGGCCCATGGTTGTTAGCGTTAGGATTGGTTTTGTCCTTTGTGGCCGTTGGAATGTTTGTGAGCCTGATTGGCTTTTCCATCGGGCTTGACGGCAAATTCTTTCGTAGCATTTCGGCGGTGATGTTATTGGCCATAGGTTTGCTGCTGGCCGTTCCGTATTTGCAGCGTCAATTCGCAGCTGCATCTGGCCCCATGGCCAACTGGATGGACAGCCGCTTTGGCAGCG
>JAYVCU010000066.1:0-5517 GCA_043749835.1 Hyphomicrobiales bacterium | reverse complement strand
CAATGAGACCCGTGGCATTGGCATTATTGACTGACAGCGCATAGGTGGTGGTGCCACCATCGGCACCGGCAACTGCCGTGAAGGCACCGGCAAACGAAGCGATCGCCACGTTCGAACCGACAGGAGCAGCACTCGAACCAATGATAGGGATGAAACTTTCATCAACGATCAAAGCACCAGAAAATTGTGCCGACACAGAGACCGTCGGCACATCGTCAGTAATCGTCACATTGGCCAAGGCAATGTTTGACGTCTGGCCTTGCGTGTCGCCAGCGATGGCAGGAATGTTGCTGAAAATTGCTGGGAAGCTCGTGCCGTATTCGTGCGGGAAAGCGTTGATCAGATCAACTGTTACTGTACCGGTTCCCAACGCACCTGGCGCAATGTTCGCACCAAGAGCAATCGTCAGCGTGAAATAAAGTTCATGCGTTGCCGAGTTGGATACGTAAATGACATGGGGATCGGTCTCCGTTCCCGCAGTTCTCGGATCATCAAAGCTATACGTTAAAGTCGCCCCAGCATGATCCACAGTTATTCCAGATAGATTACCGAAAATAAGCGAGTTTACTGTGCCCGTGCCAGCTTGGATATTTACGGTCGTGGTATCAACAACAGGCGTGCCGGTTGAAGCCGTTCCCCCAGGCAAGGCTGGATCAGCTACACTAAGCGGATCGCCCGTGCCGTCAATGGACGTAATGGTTGGGGGTGCTAGTGCCGCCTGCTTCAGAAGCGTGCCGATTTGGTTCTGATGATCAGTGAATTCGCGGTTGATTTCGGAAAAGGGCAGCAGATCCCGGATATGGAAGGGATCGCCAATGCTACCGGCATCGGGCCCAAAATGCCCGCCGCTGGATTTGGCATTTGCATTTTGGCCGGCGGTATCGCCAGCTGCCGGAAGTGTCACGCCATTTGCAGTTAACGATGCCATTAGCGCTGCCGAGGGAATTTCAATGTTGCCCACGTGAAGCGTAGGGATATGCTTCAACCCACCCTTGACCAGGATCAAGTCGCCGTTTAATTCGCGAATGATGATATCATCACCGTCAACCAAAATTGCTGAAACAGGGTTATCAGCTGGGATATCAATCACTTTGCCATCTTCGGCAATGATTTCTTGCTTCACGGCAGCTTGATTATACGTCGTAACCTTCTCAACGGCGAAGCTTCCTGGCACGACTTGATCGCCTGCAGGCGCGGGGGCCGCAAATGGTACAGGCGAGTCAGCCTTCAAGTCTTGCTTTTCAATAACTTGTACCTCGTCGGCCATGGCCCACTGAGCGCCCAGATCCAAATTCTGGGATGACGTATCGTCATAATGCGAAGTGTGCCCATGATCGTGGTTCTCAGAATCGATGCGGTCAACCATGGATATCTCCCTCGCTTAAGCGGAACATGACCGCTAAACTTGTGTTAAAACTTTATTAAATCTAGCACAGGAGTTGTAGACATCCGTAGTGTGATAAAGACAAAATGAACCATAATCAGATCAAATACATATAAATATTTATAGGATTGTTCGAATTTCATTTGCAAACGTGGCACACATACAGTTTTTTTAAGACTCTTCACAAAATTCCCCTATAATTAGGTATGTTGCAACTTCAGTCCAATTCATTACATGCTAACCGAGAACTATTAAGCGCAGGGCAGGGCAAGCTTCGGGTACTTCAGCGCGGCGGGTTGCGAATGGCCATCAAACTTGAAGCGATTTTCTGGTCGCAACTTGATGAACTAGCCCGTAACGCTCATACAACCACGAGTAAGCTGGTTTTTGAGCTTCTCGGCCGCGCCACTGCAGCAAAAAACAAAACTGCAATTCTGCGATGCTACTGCCTCGACCGAGCCCGGGCTAAATCGGCTGTCGACCTCATTCAATCCAGCGCATTTGACCTGTTCAGCATCGTGGCCGCTTGTCCGGCTCCCGTCGCAATCATCACGTCCGGGCTTAAAATTTCTGCTTATAACCCAAGTTTCAGCAGCTTGATCAGCGCCATCCGTGAAATTGGTGATGGCAATAATGCCATTAAGTTTTCATTTGGAGAAGCTGTACCAAAAATCGTGATGGCGCTTATCGACGAGCCAAACCGCATCCCAACGCATCAAATTGGAATTCAGGTTGGGAAGGCCAAGCCCAAATTCTTTTATTGCCGCTTTGCTCTGACTGATCGCAGTAAGGGCAGTCAATCAAACATCCTGCTGTTCTTTGAAAACACTGCGAAGATGCAACTTCAACCGACGATCACTTAACCGTCGATGCGCTGGCGTCTCGTTACAAAGCAGTACCGAAAGCCGCTTAAGTTTTGACGCCTGCGGATTGCTTGCGCAGTGCTTCCATTACCTGTTCCTTCGGGCCATCAGCTGCAATTTTACCATCATTTAAAACGATTAAGCGGTCAACCAAATCCAGCATGGAATAGCGATGCGTCGATACGATGACGGTTTGTTCGGGCTTGATGGACCTGCGCAACTGTTCGATCATAATTTTTTCGCTGGCCAGATCCATGGCGCTGGATGGTTCATCCAGGTAAATGACCTGTGGTTCAGCAATCAACAATCGCGCCAGTGCAACCGATTGGCGTTGGCCACCCGACAGAGCCTGCCCACGTTCCCCAACTGGCATGTCAAATCCCTTCGGATTTCTGCGCACAAATTCTTCAACACCAGCGAGGCGGCTGGCGCGCAACAATTTCTCATCGCTGGCGCGTGGATTGGCCATCAAAATGTTAGAACGAACTGTGCCATGAAACAGATCAGACTCTTGTCCCAGAAGGCCAATAACGCGGCGAATTTCATGCGGGTGGTATTGACGCATGTCAACACCATTGATCAAAATAGCACCTTGTTGTGGTTCGTACAGCCGGGTCATCAACCGACCCAGTGTTGTTTTGCCTGAACCAATTCTGCCGATGATACCGACTTTCTCGCCCGGCCTGATCGACAGATTTATGCCATTCAATGCGGGCAATGCTGCGCCGGGATAGGAAAAAACCGCATTTTGAAATTGTATAGTGCATTTACTAATTGGCTCAGTGATATATTTTTTGTTGGCCGGCCGTTCAAGCGGCATGGCCATAATTTTATCGAGCGCCTTGAGGGAGACAAGCGATTGTTGCGAGCGCGCCAGCACCATTGCAAATGAACCCAAAGGTGAGACCGCGCGACTGGCCAACATCACACAGGCGATGATGGCACCTGTCGAAGCCTGACCCACATTAAACAGGTATGACCCGACGAGAATAACGCCCACTGAGACCAATTGTTGGATGAGCGAAGACAAGTTACCCAATGTTGCATTCAGGGACCGAACCCGTTCCACCGTTTCTGCTGTCAAGCCAACAAGCCCTTCCCAGATACGCTGGAGTTGGCTTTCTGCACGCAGGGTTTTAACGGTTTCAAGCGATGAAATGGTTTCTACCAGCAGCGAGTGGCGCTGGGCGGTTTCAGCGGAGTTGCGCTCAGCAGCCTTGCGCAACGGATATTGAAAGGCGATGCCCAGGATAAGCAATATGATGGCTGCACCAGCAGGAACCCATGCCATTTCACCGCCCACCAGATAAATGACAAACAGAAAGATGCCAAAGAAAAGCATGTCTGTAACGGTTGCAATGGTTGTCGATGTGAAAAACTCGCGAACCGATTCGAACTCCTTCAAATGGCTTGCAAAGCTTCCGGTGGTTTGCGGTTTGCCGCTCATTTCCATAGCCAGTACGTGTTCATAGATCCGGCTTGCCAATAAAATATCGGCCCTGCGTCCCGCTGAGTCGATAAGGGCACTGCGCAGGGTTTTGAGTAGCACATCAAATACCAGCGCTGCACCCATGCCAATTGCCAAAACCCAAAGTGTAGGTAAGGCTTTGTTCGGCAAAACCCTGTCATAAACATTCATCGTAAAAAGCGGGGACGCCAGAGCAATCAGATTGATAAAAATTGCGCTGATCACAACCACCCAGTATGTCGGCCAAAGTTTTCTCACTGCAGACCAAAACCAGTGGCCAGTGGATTTTCCCGGTTCTTCGGTAAAAGCCAAATCTGAAACTGAATTGCGGCGTGCAAAAATACATTGGCCTGAATAGGTTTCATTCAGGTCTTTTTCGCTCACCACATGTTCAGCACCGGTAAGCGGGTCTTTGATTTTCCACTTGCGCCCGATCTTCTTAACCAAAATACAGCCGTCGGCTTCCCCTAAAAGCACGATAGCGGGCAAATAAATAGCCGAAATCTGTGACAGCTTGCGCGTCAACAAGGTTGCACGATAGCCGAACCGATTAAGGGCTCGCACCATTAGATCGGGTGAGACTGCGCCATTTTGTAAAGGTAAACCTGCCAACAGGGCTGCTGCAGATACAGGCCGATCTGTCAATTCAACAAAGGCGCAAAGGCAGACAGTCAGGGGCTCATCCGCTTGTTCGGTTCTGATCAGTTCCGGTTGTACCAAAACCGCCTGCCCGGCAGGCACAACAGCAGATGATGATGTAACTTCTGCCACGGACACTAATTGGTCACTCATCACTTACCTCTGACATTCCGACATCCGGAAGTTGCCAGAAATGAGCTTAAGTCCGGTGAACACCCTAGGCGCCGTTCACTCATTTAACTCTTGGGAGGAGTTGGTTCAGTCCTAACGTACGATCCCGGTGATGGCGTTGGCGGCACATCATAATCTTTGCGAGCGTAAGTATGCGTGTCGGATAGTGGCTGAACGTTCAGCCCCTTCAACAGGTCACCCGTCGAAGCCATCAGCCTGTAATCCGCAAATTTAACGGCAGAATCAGACGTTGTAATGGCAACTTGAACAGCAAAACGAGTATTCTGTGTATCGAGCAAATCGAGCAGCGAACGTTGACCGATCTTGAATTCCTCCAGATATGAGCCGCGCAATTGTTCGATAGCCGAAAGATCGCGGAGCAAAAAAGTCAACCGATCAGCTTGTTCATTACGACGCACCCAGGATTGTCGGACTCCTTCGTCAACTTCACGACCGATTTTGTGCAGCGCCTGAAGCGATTCATCAACGTGCCGAATTTGCTCTTGCTTGTTGTTCGTATCTATCCCGCCGTTATAGAGATTCCAGTTTAAAACCACATTGCCTTGAAGGTCGGTTGTATTGCCGGGAATGCCGCCCAAATCTTGGCCAACCATGGCTCGGCCTTCCAAGCTCAATTTGGGTGAGAAGCGCGATTCTGCAGCCAGAACTTCCGCACTTGCTGCGTCCACATCGGCCTGCGCAAATTTCACAGACGGATGATGCGCACGAGCCCGCGCCAACGCCGCGCTGAGGTTTGGCGGCAATTTACCTTTCACGCCAATATTGCTTCCAATCTTGCCTGGTTCTTGACCGACCAGCTTGACAAATGTTGCCTCGGAAGCACGCAAATCTCCAACGGATTCGGCCAATTTTGCCTGCGCCGCATAAACCCGTTCCCGCGCTTGCTGCTTATCAGCAACGCCGGCCGTACCGCCGCTGAAAGCTTCCGAGATCAGCGCTAAAATTTTCTGATGATAAGCGATATTTTCTTT
>JAYVCU010000065.1:0-9015 GCA_043749835.1 Hyphomicrobiales bacterium | reverse complement strand
GCGCCAAAGCCATGCGGCCTTTGCGCGATGATATAGTTCAGGGCCTGAAACTTTCGGCCATGCCGAAAGTGGGTGCGGTGTGTGTTTATCCCGCCATGGTGCCGCATGCCGTGAAGGCGCTGATGGGATCCGGCATTCCGGTGGCTTCCGTTGCCACTGGCTTTCCAGCAGGTCTAACGCCGCTGGCTATTCGACTTGCAGAAATTAAATATGCAGTTGCCGAAGGGGCAGCTGAAATTGATATCGTGATTTTGCGCTCTTTGGTGTTGCGTGGCGAATGGATGGCACTTTACGATGAGATCGCGGCCATGCGCGAAGCCTGTGGGCCCGCGCATATGAAAGCAATCTTGGCGACTGGTGATCTCAAAACTCTGCGCAATGCCTACAAAGCCTCAATGGTGGCCATGCAGGCGGGGGCAGATTTCATCAAGACCTCCACCGGCAAAGAAGACGTGAACGCCACTTTGCCTGTGTCACTCACCATGCTCCGTGCACTGAGGGATTATGGTGAGTTGACTGGTTATGAAATCGGCTTCAAACCAGCGGGTGGATTGAAAACCGCCAAAGATGCGATGAATTGGCTGATCCTGATGAAAGAAGAACTGGGCCGCCGCTGGCTCGAGCCTGATCTTTTCCGCATCGGCGCATCCTCTTTGCTATCTGATATTGAACGCCAGTTGGAACACTTTATCACCGGGCGTTATGCCGCACTTTCTCATCAACCCGCCGCGTGAAAGCAATCCATGCCAACTGTGAATGACGTTTTGCAATCCATGGATTACGGCCCCGCCCCGGAAAGTAACACACATGTGACGGCGTGGTTAAAAACGCATGAAGGTGGTTTTGGCCATTTTATCGGCGGTGCCTTTGTGCCTTCAAAAGGAAAACGCATCGCCGTATTTAATCCTGCTACGACCGAAAAACTCGCAGATGTGGCGCAAGGCACTGAGGCCGATGTGGATGCTGCGGTGGCTGCGGCTGCGAAAGCGTACAAAACCTGGAATAAAATTACAGGTTTTGAGCGCGCTAAACATCTTTACGCTCTGGCTCGCCACATTCAAAAGCGTGAGCGCTTTCTTTCGGTTTTGGAAACCATGGACAATGGCAAAACCATTCGCGAAAGCCGTGATATTGATATCCCTCTCGTGGCGCGTCATTTCTATCACCATGCGGGTTGGGCGCAGCTTATTGAAAGTGAATTTGAGGGCTATCAGTCCCTCGGCGTCTGCGGACAAATCATTTCGTGGAATTTTCCACTTCTCATGTTGGCGTGGAAAATTGCACCAGCCTTGGCCGCTGGCAACACCGTGGTTTTAAAGCCAGCGGAATTCACCCCTCTCACAGCTTTGGCCTTTGCCGAACTATGCACCGAAGCCGGTTTGCCACCGGGTGTTGTTAATATCGTTACGGGAGACGGCGAAACCGGTGCCGCTTTGGTCGCCCATAAAGGCGTTGCCAAAATTGCCTTCACCGGTTCAACCGAAGTTGGCAAAATAATCCGTACACAGACAGCCGGAAGCGGCAAAAAATTATCGCTGGAATTGGGCGGCAAGTCGCCCTTCATTGTGTTTGAAGATGCAGACATCGATGCTGCGGTTGAAGGGGTTGTCGATGCCGTGTGGTTTAACCAAGGCCAGGTGTGCTGCGCCGGCACAAGGCTTCTGATCCAGGAAAGCATCTACGAAGCTTTTATAAAGCGGCTTGCCAAGCGTATGGATACGTTACGCGTGGGTGATCCATTGGATAAAAGCAATGATATGGGGCCACTGGTTGATCCTATTCAACTCTCCCGAATAAAATCCATGGTGAGCACAGGCCAGAAAGAAGGCGGGACCCTTATCCAGGGGGCCTGCGTCCTGCCGCAAACCGGCAACTATTTTTCGCCTTCGCTTTTTGTGGATGTTGAACCTGCCTCAACTGTGATGCGTGATGAAATTTTTGGTCCGGTTATTTCTGCTATGACATTCAGAACACCCGATGAAGCCGCGCTGTTAGCCAATCACACACGCTATGGCCTGGCCGCTTCGATTTGGTCTGAAAACATTAACGTGGCCCTTGATGCAGCAGCAAGGGTGAAGGCAGGCATCATTTGGATTAACTCTACTAATTTGTTTGATGCCGCAGCTGGCTTCGGCGGCTATAAAGAATCTGGCTTTGGCCGCGAAGGTGGACGTGAGGGACTTTACGAATATCTGATAGCCGACTGGATTGCTGATGCACCATTGCTAAATTCAACCAAGCCTTTCGCGCTTATTGCCACGACAACTGCGGCAGCTTCCAGTCTTGCCGCCATCAATCGTACTGCCAAAATGTATATCGGCGGCAAACAAGCCCGCCCAGATACTGGCTATTCCTACGGCGTAAAAAATCTCCAGGGCAAACACATCGGCGAGGCAGGCTCAGGTGACCGTAAAGACATTCGCAATGCTGTTGAAGCTGCCTTGAAGGCCACAGGTTGGACCAGCGCTTCCGCGCACAGCCGCGCCCAAATTCTTTATTTCATTGCCGAAAATCTCAGCGCTCGCAGTGTTGAATTTGAAAAGCGGTTACGCGATTTTGGGGCCAGTACCGCTGCTGCAAAGCGCGAAGTTGAAACGGCTTTGCGACGCATTTTTTATTACGCCGCATGGGCCGACAAATACGATGGTCGCATTCATTCAACGAACACGAAACGTCAAACAACGTTGGCCTTCAATGAAGCATTTGGCGTGATGGGACTGGTTTGTCCTGATGAAGCGCCGTTGCTGGCCATGATTTCTCTGGCCATGCCTGCATTGGCCATGGGCAACAGCATTGTCCTGGTTCCTTCACAAACGCAGCCGTTGATTGCCACCGACTTCTATCAGATACTCGATACCTCCGATGTGCCAGACGGCGCTTTCAATATCGTCACGGGCGAGCGCGATAAGCTGGCTAAAATCTTAGCCGAACATGATGAGGTGGCAGCGATTTGGTATCACGGCGACGCCGCAGGAAGTGCGATGGTTGAGAGAGCCTCCAGCGGTAATGTAAAATCAACCTGGGTCAACCATGGTAAACAACGTGATTGGCACAATTTCTCGCAAGGGCAGGGGCCCGAATATCTGCGCCGCGCTACGCAGGTAAAAAACATCTGGATTCCTTACGGTGAATGAGGTGACACTGCCCATGATTACGCCATCCAAATTCAACGCCAAACTACCGCGCCACCGCCTGATTTGCGAATATTCAATGTGGTCTGCCAATCTGCTGCGCCTGGAGGAAGACTTAAAGCGCATTGCCACTCATGCCGACATTTTGCATGTTGATGTGGCAGACGGCCATTTTGCTCCGGCCCTGTTGTTTTTTCCAGATCTGGTTGCGGCGATGCGCAAGGTTACAGCCTTACCAATTCATGTTCACCTGATGGTGGCCAATGAAATTCTGTTCAGCCAGATCGAACAATTCGCTGAAGCGGGCAGTGATCTGATCAGTGTCCATGTTGAGAATGCGCCGCTGGCCGCACTTGCATTAGATAACATCAAGGCCAAAGGAATTGCCGCAGGTGTAGTTTTGAAATGGGATACGCCAGTGTCTATGGTTGGCCCACTCATAGACAAGATTGATTTTCTAACTTTGCTAGGGACAGCGATCGGCGTGAAAGGTCAGTCGCTCTCCGATGCTGCATTGACCCGCCTGCATGATGCCAAGGCGCTGATTGGCGATCATGATATTGTCCTGGCAGCAGACGGGGGCATTCGTGACAACACCGTTCCTGTGTTGCGCCAGGCAGGCGCTGACACGGTAGTGCTTGGTTCGCTGGCCTTCGGAGCCGCTGATTTGCCCGCCCGCATGGCTTGGCTCAAAGCTCTCTAATCGGCGTCATGCGCATAGCAAAGCCCACCCACAGGCCTTATTTATGCCAGCAATATGAAAGATATTTTGTGCGGAAACCAACGTTACGCTGTTCGCAATTGTGTTATTTCTGCCCTTAGAGGATGGTACAACTTATCTCGCAATGGTAAACGACAACGAAAAACTTCCAGTAGCAGCGATGGCGGAGAGCTAATTGAAAAATTTTATCTACAGAGTGGCGCTCGCTGTAATAGCTGCCATCTTTTTTTGGCCCACGCTGACTTTTGCACATCCTCACGTATGGGCTGATATGCGTTCACAACTGGTGATATCCGATGCCGGGCTTATAACCGGTGTGCGCGTGCAATGGACAACGGATAAGGCCTACGCAAAAGACGCGCTGGATGGCTTTAAGGCCAAGCCCGATGGTAGCTATGACACCGCTGATCTCGAAAAATTAACCGCAGAAAATCTTGATGCGCTTTCCGGTTACGGTTATTTTATTTTCTTTAGGTTCAACGGCGAAGTACAAAAGATTGCTAAACCAACAGACGGCCTGCAAACTTATAATGTAAAGGATGGAAGGCTGACTTTGCTTTTCACGGTGCCATTGGAAACGCCTATTGATCCACATAGTGCCGCAGTAACTTTAAAGGTCTACGATCCGGAGTTTTTCATCGATTTTGAGTATATAGCTGATAAGCCTCTGCTGATTTCAAAACCTCTAGCACAAGGTTGCAAGGCCGAGCTGAAGCCTGCCACAACAGACGCGCAAATTAATCAAACCAAGCAAATGCTTTCAACCAAAGATAAAACGTGGAAGCCAGAAAACGGCGAGGACTTTGGTGGCCTTTTTGCCCAGCCCGTAGAAGTGAAATGCGCATCGTAAAATTATGGGCAATTTTCGCGGTTCTCGTGTTGACGTACATGTCATTGAGCCTTGCTTCGGCCCTCGCGCAAACTCCAACAGTGTCAGAAGCAATTGCCGCACCGCTTTCAAATCGCCGTCTGATGGTGCCGCCGCGAAATGTCGACGGAACAATTCGTGTGACACCTTTTCTCGAAGACCCGGTGATTTGGCTGCGCGATGAACAGCAGAATTTTTATTCGTCAATGTCTGGTGCTTTGCGCGGCGTAGCTGGCGAGCAGCCAAGGTCTGCTGCACTCACGCTAGTGCTCATCAGTTTCGGCTATGGCGTATTTCACGCGGCGGGGCCGGGCCATGGCAAGGCCGTCATTTCCGGCTGGGTCTTGGCTACGCAAAGCCAACTGCGGCGTGGAATCTTATTGGCTTTCACAAGCGCCATGCTGCAGGCCGCCGTAGCGGTGTTCATTGTGTCGGCCGTGTTACTGTTATTTGCTGGTGCCGCAACAACGGCACGTTCAGCAGCTAATGTTTTTGAGGCGGCGAGTTATTTTATGATCGCAGGCGTTGGCCTCTATCTGATATGGACAGGCCTTCGTCCCATTTTCTACAAGTTTAAAAGTTGGCGTTTGTCTGCGCAGGCGGTCGCACCAGTTGGCGGCAATGCAAGTGGGTTTGAGTTTGTGATCGTCAATTCTAATCCTCAAAGCACGTCTGTTCCTGCTCATGTGCACAGCGCAGACTGTGGTTGTGACCATGTTCATGTACCAGCTGCGGCAGAAGTCTCTGGCGATTGGTCGCTGCGCAAGGCTGCCTCGCTTACCCTCGCGGCAGGCTTGCGCCCGTGCATGGGTGCAATACTGGTTCTGCTGTTTGCTTCAGCCCATGGCATTTATTGGGCCGGGGTGCTTGCAACCTTTGTTATGGCGCTTGGCACCTTTATAACAGTTTCCGCCATTGCGTCTCTCGCGGTCTATTCTAGGCGACTTGCAACGCGACTATTTGATCGTGACAGCAACTGGCTTAGTCGGTTGAATGCCACACTGCGCATCGGTGGCGGCTTAGCAATATTTTTTATGGGTGCTCTCATGTGTTATGCATTAGCCAGCGGCAGCGGGCCAACAGGAATGTAACTGCGGCTAACTAAAGAATAGATTGCCCGGTGGATTTCCAGTCCTTAACAAATTGCTCCAGGCCTTTGTCAGTCAAAACATGACTAGCAAGCCCCTTGATCACAGCCGCTGGAATCGTTGCCACATCAGCACCTGCAAGCGCCACTTCTTTTACGTGATTGGGTGTACGAACTGAAGCCGCCAAAATTTGCGTCTTGAATTGATAGTTATCAAAAATCTTGCGCATGTCGCGAATCAACTGCACGCCATCAAGGTGAATATCATCAAGCCGTCCAAGAAACGGCGAGACATAAGTTGCCCCAGCTTTGGCGGCAAGCAAGGCCTGGATTGGAGAAAAGCACAGCGTGACATTTGTCTTCACGCCCTGGCTCACGAAAGCGCGACAGGCTTTAAGACCAATGAGCGTGAGTGGTAGCTTCACGACGATATTAGGTGCAATTTTCGACAGCACAGTTCCCTCGGCCATCATGCCATCATAATCCAGCGCCGCCACTTCCGCCGAAACTGGGCCAGACACAACTTTGCAAATCTCGGCCACAACTTCTTTGAAGTTACGTCCAGATTTGGCAACCAGTGAAGGATTTGTCGTCACACCATCAAGCAGGCCATAATCACTTAGTTCCTGGATTTCGCTTATAGTCGCAGTGTCGGCAAAAAATTTCATGGTGCACCACCTCTCATCTTTTCGAAGAGCATCATTATAACAGAAAGAATGCTCTAAGTCAGCGATAAGTTAGCTCGGTTAAGTGCATCGCTAAGCTTGAAGTTTTCGGATGCAATCGGCCCAGCCTGCGAGTTTTGTCTCACGCTCACGTGCCGCCATCTTTGGCATGAATCGTCTGTCGTGTTTCCAACGCCGGGCAATCACGTCAGGCAGCGGCAATAAGCCCGCCTGCAACCCAGCAAGATAGGCCGCGCCGAGCGCTGTTGTTTCAAGAATTGCAGGTCGGTCTACGGGTGCGTTCAGCAGATTTGCCAGGTTTTGCATCGTCCAGTCTGAGGCTGTCATTCCGCCGTCAACACGCAACACCGTATCTGCGGCTTGCGGCCAGTCTTTCTTCATCGCAGACAGCAGATCGTAAGTTTGATAGCAGACCGCTTCAAGTGCCGCACGGGCCAGTTCTTTATTTGTAGTGCCCCGCGTAAGCCCGAATATGGCACCACGCACATTAGGGTTCCAATAAGGCGCACCGAGGCCAACGAAAGCTGGAACCAGATAGACCTGCTGTGTACCGTCTGCAGCCTCTGCAAGTGGGCCAGTTTCAGAGGCCTTCTTGACCACCTTAAGCCCATCACGCAACCATTGCACGGCAGCACCGGCGATGAAAATGGATCCTTCCAGCGCATAAGTACGCTTGCCGTTCAGTTGATAGGCAATGGTGGTAAGTAATCGATTGTGAGAGAGAACCGCTTCATTGCCGGTATTGAGCATGGCAAAGCAACCCGTGCCATAGGTCGATTTCATCATGCCCGGTTTGAAGCAGGCCTGGCCTATCAGTGCTGCATGTTGATCACCTGCCACGCCGCCAATCGGAATTTCTGCTCCCAGCATCTTCGTGGACGTGACGCCAAAGTCATCAGCGCAATTTTTAACGTTGGGCAACAGGCTGCGGGGAACGTTGAGGATGCGCAACAATTCGTCGTCCCACATGCCAGTATGAATGTTGAACAACAAAGTGCGTGATGCATTCGTAGCATCCGTTGCATGAACTTTGCCGCCAGTCAGCCGCCAGATCAAAAAACTATCGATGGTGCCAAAGCAAAGCTCTCCAGCTTCGGCCTTTGCCCGCGCACCTTTAACGTGATTAAGCAGCCAGGCTAGTTTGGTGCCAGAGAAATAAGGATCAAGCAAAAGCCCCGTTTTCTCGGTAAACAACGTCTCCTGACCACGTTGCTTGAGGAGTTGGCAAACGTCAGCTGTACGCCTGTCTTGCCAAACGATAGCGCGGTGCAACGCCTTGCCGGTTTTCCGATCCCAAAGCACCACAGTTTCGCGTTGATTGGCGATGCCAATGGACTTGATCTGAGATGGTTTGATTTTCGATTTTTTGATTGCTGCACGACAAGTGACCAAAACACTGCGCCAGATTTCTTCAGGGTCATGTTCAACAAGGCCTGAAGACGGATAGAATTGTTTGAATTCCTGCTGACTAGCGCCTTTTACCAAAAGCTTATGATCAAAAATAATCGCGCGTGTGGATGTAGTGCCTTGGTCAATGGC
Source organism: Hyphomicrobiales bacterium (assembly GCA_043749835.1). Taxonomy (GTDB): domain Bacteria; phylum Pseudomonadota; class Alphaproteobacteria; order Rhizobiales; family Aestuariivirgaceae; genus Aestuariivirga. The sequence continues at coordinate 983 of JAYVCU010000065.1, read as the reverse complement.
AAGGATGTGGTTGGCCATGGATTTTCTTTATTTCCCCCAAGTTTACATCAGCAGCTAACTGGATTCCAAATAGATCATATTAAGGATCAACGCCATTGCTGAATATCCGCTGAATTCCATATCAGCCAAGAGCTAAACTCTGTCCATTTTAGCACGCCAGTTCTTGGCATAGGTTACGTGCGCAACGCTGCAGGGTGGACACGAAACATAGGTCGGGCACCTAATTCTCGACACATCACAAAGTAACGCCGCGCCAAACGATGTGCCGGTTTTTGTCTCAGCCCGATAAACGCTGCGACCTGTGGCCGCTGATAACATGCTGGTAAATTGTACATTAGAAGCAAATGGCCCTTCTACAATCACGTCTCCTTCGGCACCCGTAAGATCCAAGCAAGTGGCCGCCATTAATGCCAAATAAAAGGAAGCTGCCACCTGTTTTTGCTGTGGTGTGCTTCCAGCATCATTCAGCCAGCGTGAGGTGTTATTAGGGTAAGGACCACAACCTCGCACCAAACTGGGCAGTACCATAATTTGCTTTTGCAATACGATATTTACATCGGCCGCAACCGGCTCGGCACCAAACAAATGTTGAAGTAATTCAAACTCGCGCCCACCCATAAATCGAGCCGAAAAAACGGGATCGCCCAAAGCGTTGACGTTAACCAGCGTGTCACGCGCCGGATCAAGAACCACATGCTTGCCGCCTATCGCCATGCTGATAACCCACGTGCCTGTTGACACGACTGCGAAAGGCTTCGTGCGATTTAAAATATGCGGCAAAAGCGATGCGTTGGAATCGTGAATGCCGCAATAAACGGTGGTGTTTAGTGGCAAGCCTGTTGCAGATGCCACATGCGGCAATAGCGGCCCCAAATTGTCAGAAGCTTTGCGCAAAGCCGGCATGAGTCTTTGCCAATTCATATGGGAGACGAACGTCGAATAATCGTTCTTGTTATAGGCCCAAAGATCGGTGTGGCAGCCCA
>JAYVCU010000064.1:0-13156 GCA_043749835.1 Hyphomicrobiales bacterium | reverse complement strand
TTTCGGCCCGGATCAATTCGGACAGCAAATCACTGCCGGGATTTTTGCGCCGCTCAGCGATTAATTTCCGCATATAAGTCGAAAATTCCATAACAGATTTCACTGCCTTGTCTTCAATTGTGCGGTCGCGCTTGGCCATATACATCGCCACATGATCATGGCTCCACGCCAGAAATTGTTTTGCCATTTCCGTAGGTGCGCCCAATAATTCGCAAATCACGATGACTGGAATGGGCGTTGCATAAGCCTCCAACAATTCAACTTCATCCTGAGACTCAAAGCCATCAATCAAGCGATTGGAAAGACTCACCAAAAACGGTCGCAAGCGTTCAATTTGCCGTGATAGAAAAGCCCGGTTGATCAACCCGCGCAAACGCGTGTGTACGGGCGGTTCCAGTTCAAGCAGTGAATGTTGCTCATGCTCAGCAAACACGCGCACATGCGCCACCATATCTGGCCAACCCAATTCCTCACGGCTGGCCACATGCAAAATCTGCCGCCCAAATCGCCGATCACGCAGCAGCCCATTCACATCCTCGTGCCGCGCAAAACACCAATGCCCATATTGTTCCCATTTGAACACCGGGCATTCCACCTGAAGCCGCCGATAATATGGGTATGGATTCGCGTAGAACCGCGCGTCACGCGGGTCTAGGTCGACAGAACGTTGGTTGGAATTGACCTGCATCATGTGGTAAAGCGCCCCTCTTTCGGCATCCTCCCACAAAGATTGTAAAATGCAAACCACCCGTCCCAATGAATTCATTGCCCTTATCGCTGTTCTCACCGCCATGGTGGCCATGTCGATTGACACCATGTTGCCCGCTGTGGGCGTAATCGCGACAGAGCTTCACGCCGCCAACGCCAATGATCGGCAATTCATTGTGTTATTCTTTTTTCTTGGCCTTACCTTTGGCCAGTTGATTTTTGGACCCATGTCAGACTCCGTCGGCCGCAAGCCCACAATTTATAGTGGTCTGGTCATTTATGTCGCTGGTTCATTGCTCTGCGTATTCGCCACCAATTATCCGATGATGATGGCAGGCCGTTTGTTACAGGGCTTTGGTGCCGCGGCACCGCGCGTGGCCGCTTTGGCGATGGTACGGGATGGTGCCAAAGGTGCAGACATGGCCCGCGTCATGAGCTTTGTGATGTCAGTTTTCATGCTGGTACCGATCTTGGCTCCATCAATTGGCCAAGTGGTGCTTTATGTTGCGAATTGGCGCTATATCTTCGGTGGCTTTGTTGTTGCGGCTGGTTTGACGGCGACATGGATGCATCTGCGCCAATCTGAAACTTTGGCCCCTGAAAACAAGCGACCGATTTCCGTTGCTGAACTTTGGTCGGGCGCTATGGAAGTTTTTCGCAATCCCTTGGCCATGGGCTATACTTTGGCGGGTGGATTTATTTTCTCAGCCTTCACCACTTATCTGGGCACCTCGCAGCAGATATTTGCTGAGCAATACCAGCAAGGCGACAAATTCGCATTGTGGTTCGGTGGCCTCGCAATCGCCATTGCGATAGCCATGATTGTGAATGGCAACCTCGTGCGCAAAATCGGTATGCGCACCATATCCAAGCAAGCGCTGCGAGGTTTCCTTGTTATTTGGTTCTGCTTATTGGGCTTCACAGCGCTTTACGCGGGCCATCCGCCATTGCCGATTTTTGGACTGTTCTTGCTTGGTTCATTTTTCTGCAGTGGTTTGCTCTTTGGAAATTTTAACTCCATTGCCATGGAGCCAATGGGCCATGTGGCGGGAATGGCAGCGGCAATATCGGGCTTCATATCCTCATTGATGGCTGTGATTTTCGGCGGCATTGCAGGACGTCTTTATGATGGAACACTTTATCCCATCACCATTGCTTTTGTAATTTTTGGTGTTTTTATGTGGCTGACAACCGAATGGGCCGAAGCCAAGCGTGAGAGCGTGAAAAAATCTATAGCTTAGCCATGCAACTTTTGGTCTAAGGTTCAGATTATGGCGAGGGGCTATTCGATTTTCTCAATTTTAAAACACGCGTTGCTGAAGTCGCAGCCGTGGCCAGAGGCCTGGGCCAAGCCAGAGCCGAAATCCAGCTATGATGCGATTATTATCGGCGGCGGCGGGCATGGGCTAGCCACGGCCTATTATCTGGCCAAGAATCACGGCATGAAAAATATAGCGGTGTTAGAGAAAGGCCACATCGGCTCTGGCAATGTGGGGCGCAACACCACAATCATTCGTTCAAACTATATGCTGGGTGCCAACACTGCATTCTTTGAGAAATCACTGAAAATGTGGGAAGGCCTGTCCCATGAATTGGATTTTAACTGCATGGTTTCGCACCGTGGCCAAATCGTCGTCGCCGTAAGCCCCACGCAGATGGACAGTTTCGCAAGACGCGGCAACATCATGCGGCTGAGCGGCATTGATGCCGAGTTGCTTGACCGCAAAGAGGTTGAAAAAGAATTGCCTTATCTGGATTATTCCAAGAACGCGCGTTTTCCCGTCTGCGGTGCCATTCATCAGCCTCGTGCCGGCACTGTTCGCCATGATGCAGTGGCTTGGGGCTATGCCAGAGCTGCATCACAGTTGGGTGTTCACATTATTGAAAATTGTGAAGTCACCGGAATTTTGAAAGCCGACAACACAGTCACAGGCGTTGAAACCACACGCGGCCGCATTCTTTCAGACAAAGTCGGCATCGCGGTTGCGGGCCATACATCGCAGGTTGCTAAAATGGCGGGCTTGCGGCTGCCCGTGGAAAGCCATGTTTTGCAAGCTTTTGTCACCGAGCCAATAAAGCCCATCGTGCACCATGTTCTCTCTTGGGGCGCTGAGCTTTTCTATCTTTCACAATCAGATAAAGGTGGCATGGTGTTTGGCGGCCACATTGATGGCTTTAACACGTACACCCAGCGCGGCCAATTTTTCAAAGCCAAGGAAGTAATGGAAAGTGCTGTGGCACTCATCCCCTTCATGTCACGCCTGCGCGTTCTTCGCCAATGGGGCGGCCTTGTCGATATGACGCCGGACGGCGCACCCTTTATCTGCACCACACCCATTGATGGCCTCTATCTTAATGGCGGGTGGTGCTATCAGGGCTTTAAAGCAACGCCTGCATCAGGCCTGACCTTCGCTCACACCATTGCGATGAACGAAGCCCATAAGCTCAATGCCGGTTTCGCACTGGACCGCCTGATAAAAGGCAAAGAGCTTGATGAGCATGGCGTTGGCAACTGGACCTATAAGCAATGAGAATTCCTTGCCCGCAATGTGGCGAACGCGACGTGAGCGAATTTCGTTATGGGGGAGATGCATCCAAAAAACGCCCAGCTTATGGGACGGGCGGTCTGAAAACGTGGCATGAATATGTTTTCACATTCGACAATCCTAAGGGACCACATGAAGAATTTTGGCAACACAGTTTAGGTTGCCGCCAGTGGTTTGCGCTTAAACGCAATACCGCCACCAATGAAGTGTTGGGAGGCGGTGAATGAGTTTTAGGCGCCTCGCTGCTGGTGGGCTAATTGACCGCGAAAAGCCATTGAAGTTTCGCTTCGATGGCCGAAAGCTGAATGGTTTTGTTGGCGATACGCTGGCTTCGGCTTTGCTTGCTAATAATAAAATGCTGGTTAGCCGTAGCTTCAAATATCACCGCCCGCGTGGCATCATGACTGCGGGTGTGGAAGAGCCGAATGCGCTTTTTACCATTGGCAAAGGTGGCGCAGAGCAGCCCAACGTTGTTGGCCCCTCATTAGAGTTGACGGAGAACCTGCACGCCAAAAGCCAGAACGCCTGGCCTTCGCTTGCTTTTGATTTTAGGGCTGTAAATCAAATTTTTGCGCCACTCTTGGGGGCGGGCTTTTATTATAAAACCTTTATGGGCTTGCGCTCCAAAAGCTGGATGTTTTTTGAGCCGCATATTCGCAAAGCCGCCGGCTTGGGCAAGACCGGTACGCAAGGCACATCAGCTCGCCATGACACGCGCAACGCGTTCTGTGATGTTCTAGTGATCGGCTCTGGCCCCGCAGGTCTTGCAGCGGCCCTGGCTCTGGCCGGTACAGGTGTTCGCGTTGTTTTAGCTGAACAGGATTTTGAATGCGGTGGCAGCATCCTGTCCTCACAAGATGAGAGGCTCGTTGCGTGGCGTGAGCAAACTCTATCAACGTTGAATTCAGCAGAAAACATCCGACTTCTCACCCACGCAACCGTGCAGGGCCTGTTTGACGGCAACCAAGCTATCATTACCATCGGCAACAACGTTTTAGAGTCGCTCCGTGCACGGACGATTATTTTTGCAACTGGTGCCACCGAACGCCCCCTGGTGTTTGAAAATAATGATCTGCCCGGCGTTATGCTGGCTTCTGCCTTGCGCACATATGCAAATCGTTACGCTTTGCTGCCTAAGAAGCGTTGCATTATCGCCACCAATAACGACAGTGCTTACGAAGCGGCCTTTGATCTGGCACAACTTGGTGCCACTGTGATGATCGCCGATGAACGAGCCGACATTGCGGGCGATCTGTTGTCAAAAGCTGCAAAACTTGGGGTTGTTGTTTTCGCCGATAGCAGCATCACTACAGTGATCGGTAAGCGCAAAGTTGAGGCCGTGAAACTGGGGGGTCCACACCCCGTAAAATTATCGTGCGACCTTTTAGGTATGAGTGGTGGATGGAGCCCTCTCGTGCACCTCACCTCCCATTTGGGCATCAAACCGCAATTTAACCACTACATTCATGCCTTCGTGCCTGGCCCGCTGGCGCAAAGCCATTATGTTGCCGGTGCCTGCAATGGCAACTTTGGAACACTGGCCTCAATAGCCGGAGGCCACGCGCAAGCCAGCGCGGTGCTGTCCGCTTTGGGTAAAAAAACCATCAATCAAGCCAGCCTGCCAAAGCTTGAGGCTGACCGCGTATTTGGTTTTTCGCCAGACGTTTCACATAGCAAAAGTCATTTGGCTTTTGTCGACTTCCAAAATGATGTCACCGCTAAAGATATCGCCCAGGCCCGTGATGAAGGCTACACCAATATCGAGCATCTGAAGCGCTATACCACGACTGGCATGGGTACTGATCAGGGCAAAACTTCAAACATAAATGCCCTGGCCATGATGGCACGTTTGCGAGATGTGCCCATCGTGGACGTGGGCACGACAACCTTCCGCCCGCCATTTACGCCGCTCACGGTGGGTGCCATGGTGGGTCGCAGTGTGGGCCAGCATTTCCGCCCCACGCGGCGCTCTCCCTTGCATCATTGGCATGAACAAAATGGCGCAACCATGATTGACGCGGGCCTGTGGAAGCGGGCGTGGTATTACAACTGGGCCGGAAAAACGCCTCATGAAGCTTACCTCAAAGAGATGGAACTAGTGCGCCGCAATGTGGGGCTATCAGATGTTTCCTCCCTGGGAAAAATCGACGTGCAGGGCAAAGATGCAGCTGAGTTTCTGAACCGCGTTTATGTGAACGGCTTTGCTAAACTGCCCGTTGGGCGCGCCCGCTATGGGGTGATGTTGAATGATGATGGCCTAGTGTTGGATGACGGCACCACCAGTCGCATGTCTGAAACACAGTTTTATATGACGACAACTACCGCTCAAGCAGGCGAAGTGATGAGCTGGCTGGAATATCTGTTGCAGTGCCACTGGACGGATTTGGATGTGCATGTCACATCCCTCACCGATGAGTGGGGCGGCATGGCGCTTTCTGGCCCCAATGCAAGGCAGGTTTTGCAACGCGCCTTTCCGGAGGAAGACGTGTCCAATTCCACCCTGCCATATATGGCGGTGAAGGATATTGAATTTGAGAAAGTGCCTGTTCGCATCCTGCGTCTGTCATTCTCCGGCGAGCTGGGTTACGAAATCCATTGCCCGTCAAATTTCACCCAGGGCCTTTGGGAACATATGTTGCAGGCGGGTGCACCTTTGGGCATTAAGCCTTATGGCCTTGAAGCATTGGCCAGCTTACGCATTGAAAAAGGCCATGTCGCCGGCCTGGAACTTGACCATCGCAACTCGCTGGATGATCTGGGTTTGGGGAAAATGGCTTCAGCCAAGAAAACATTTGTGGGCGATGTGCTGCGTAAACGCGAAGATATGATGGCACCAGAGCGCTGGAGCCTTGTGGGGCTCGAGCTTTTAGAACCCAACAAAAAATTGCGTGGCGGTGCCATACTTTTTGCCAGTGATGATGTCATTAAAGGCCACGGCCGTGGCTACATTACCTCAGTGACATGGAGTACGGATTTGCACATATTTGTCGCACTTGGCCTTTATCAAGGTGGCCTGGTCCATGAGAACGAAGAAATCATTGCGGCCTTCCCATTGAAAAATGAAAACGTGCGTTTGCGCATTGTGTCTCCGCACTTCATCGACAGGCAAGGAACAAGACTGAATGCTTGAGCAACATTCCCCTTTGGGTAACGATGCGCGCTTCGAAATGATCGGCCTGACCATGCGCGAGGCCGGAGGCTTCACGCTAACCCAATATGCAGGCACAGAGCGCGTCCTGTTCCGCGAATTGGGCGTTGAAGCCGCCTTTGGAAAAAATGAAAAAAGTGATCGCAGCACTTTTTTACGCATTAGCGATAATCAAATTTGGGTTATTGGCAAAGAATTAGAGACGAGGCAAAGTCTCGTTACACCTTTATCGTCCAGTCGCTGCCGCATTGCCCTGTTCGGTGAAAAGGCGCGGATGGTTTTGGCCTCTTGTGCTGCCGTAGATTTTTCCCGCGCTAGCTTCGGCACTGGAACTTATGTGATGACAGGCATTCATCACACACCGGTTTTGATCCACTGCACAGGCCCAGAGAGTTTCCACATTTATGCGATGCGCACGTTTGCCCTATCTGTGTGGGAATGGCTGGTTGATGTGGCGTCTGGTCTCTGAGTGCTTTTCCACCTACACTGCAACCATGGCCCAAACGATTTGAGTCCGTAATTCAAACAAGGGTCAAAGCGGAGCATCATGGCGCAACCAATTAATGACGTTCGAACCGGGTCGCTGATCTATCACGAGCAGGGCAGGCCAGGAAAATTAGAGGTGCGTCCAACAAAACCGCTGGCCAACCAGCGCGATTTGGCCTTGGCTTATTCACCCGGCGTTGCCGCCGTTTCCGAAGCCATTCATGCTGATCCAAGTCTGGCTGCCAAATATACCGCACGCGGTAATTTGGTGGGCGTTGTAACAAACGGAACAGCGGTATTGGGTCTTGGCAACATCGGGCCATTAGCAGCTAAGCCGGTGATGGAGGGCAAAGCTGTTCTCTTCAAAAAATTTGCAGATATAGATGTCTTCGATATCGAAGTCTCACCTACGGATGTTGACGAACTGATCAATGCCATTGCAGCGCTAGAGCCAACCTTCGGCGGCATCAATTTGGAAGACATTAAAGCTCCCGAATGTTTTGAAGTAGAGCGGCGTTTGCGCCAGCGCATGAAGATTCCGGTGTTCCATGATGATCAACATGGTACAGCCGTGATTGTAGCCGCCGCCGTCACCAATGCCCTTACCCTGGCAAAGAAGAAAATTAACAAGGTTAAAATCGTCGCTTCCGGTGCTGGTGCGGCCGCTCTGGCTTGCCTCAACCAACTGGTAGCCATTGGTGCTGATCCTAAAAATATCTGGGTTTCAGATCTTGAAGGTGTTGTTTACAAGGGTCGCGAAAAATTAATGGACCCGTGGAAATCGATTTTCGCGCAAGATACAGAAGCGCGGAATTTGGCCGATGTCATCGCAGGCGCTGATGTGTTTCTCGGCCTTTCTGCAGGCGGTGTGTTGAAGCCAGACATGGTCAGACAACTTGCAAAAAATCCACTCATTTTGGCGCTTGCCAATCCCCATCCTGAAATTATGCCGGAAGAGGCTTATGCCTTAAGGCCAGATGCCTATATCTGCACTGGACGGTCGGACTATCCCAACCAGGTCAACAATGTGCTGTGCTTTCCTTACATTTTCCGTGGCGCGCTCGATGTGGGTGCTACCACTATCAACGAAGAGATGAAGCAGGCAGCCATTGAGGCCATCGCCGCTTTGGCGCGCGAAGCTCCATCGGATGTTGCCGCCAAAGCTTATGGTGGCGAAGCGCGTTTGTTTGGTAAAGACCAACTGATCCCGTCGCCCTTTGATCCACGCCTCATTTTGCGCATCGCCCCTGCTGTGGCAAAAGCGGCCATGGTCAGCGGCGTGGCCACCCGCCCAATTACCGATATGGAAGCCTATGAGGACAAGCTGCAACGATTTGTTTTCAAATCTGGCTTTATTATGCGCGAAATCTATCAGGCTGCACGCAAAGCCCCTTCACGCGTGATTTATGCCGATGGCGAAGATGAGCGCGTGCTGCGTGCGGCTCAGGCCTTGATCGAAGAAAAGCTTGCCAAGCCCATTCTGATAGGCAGACCAGCCGTTATTGAAACGCGCCTGCAGCGTTATGGCCTGACGATCAAACCAGGCGCAGATTTTCAAATCGTGAATCCGGAAGACGATCCACGCTACCGTGATTATGTGCAAAGCTATGTTGCTGTTGCCGGACGTAAAGGTGTAACGCTTGACGCGGCGCGAACCTTGGTGCGCACTAACAACACGGTGATTGCAGCCTTGGCTGTGCACCGCGGCGAAGCCGAAGCAATGATCTGCGGACTGGAAGGGCGCTACCGCTCTAAGCTGCGCACCATTGTTGATATCATCGGATTAGCGCCTGGTGTAAAACAACTCGCCGCCATGAGCCTGATGATCACGTCGCGTGGCATTGTATTTTTAGCAGATACCCACGTGCAGCCAGATCCGAACGCCCAGGATATTTGTGACACGGTAAAGCTTTGTGTGGATCATTTGGAACGCTTTGGTCTGAAAGCTAAAGTGGCTCTGGTTTCGCATTCTGATTTTGGAGATTTTGACACACCGCTGTCGGTTAAAATGCGCGAAGCCTTAGGCCTCATCCGTAAACGTCAACCCGATCTGGAAATCGAAGGTGAAATGCGTTTGAACACGGCGCTGATTGAAGAAGTGCGCATACGTAAACTATCCGACTCGCGCTTGCAGGGGGAAGCCAATCTACTGGTGATGCCCGATCTCTCTTCTGCCAACGTGGCCTATCAGGCCATAAAGGTTTTCGGAGATTCATTATCAGTTGGTCCCATTTTGCTAGGTACCAGAAAACCTGCTCACATTTTAACAGGCTCGGTTACAGCGCGCGGCGTAATGAACATTTCAGCAATCGCCGTGGCAGAAGCCGCCGCGAACAAATGAAAATAAGGCCGTTGCAAGAAGCTGATGGCGCAGGCGTCGTTGCGTTGTGGGAAAGTTGCGGACTGCTACGAGCGTGGAATGATCCTTACAAAGACATCAATTTTGCTATAAAGAGTCCGAATTCTGAAATTTTGGTGGGTGAGGTTGCCGGACAAATCATAGTCTCGGTCATGGTCGGCCATGACGGTCATCGCGGTGCCATTTATTATTTAAGTGTTTCACCTCCATACCAAAAGCGTGGATTGGGCCGTGCCATTCATGATGCCGCTGCGGCATGGTTACGGACACAAGGCGTTTGGAAAATAAATCTTCTGGTGAGATCTGAAAATACGCAAGTGCTGAGCTTCTATGACAGGCTGGGTTATGCACCAAACAGGGTTGTGAGTCTGGCGAAGTCCCTTGAACGGGGCGGAACTCTCGAGTGTTGACGCGTCTCAAATCCCGTCTTTGGGTGGAGGCATTGTTGCGGCGCTGCCAAACTGAAGGCAAGTTTGGCGCGGTGATCAGTGTGGGTGCCGACGATGCCGGCGCCGTCTATGTGGCCGTCAATCACCTGGATAATACCTATGACTTACTCGGCCCGCCAGCTGGACCATCTCATAGTGAAAATGGCGAAAGGCAATTTCGCAAAGTCTTTGTCGTGCCAGTTGCATGGCATGAAATCCGCACCTACATTGATAAACAAAGCAAATTCGACAGTGATATTTGGCTTGTTGAGATTGAAGACCGCCTTGGCATGGCCAACCTGCAATGGCTTACAGAATAATTTTTACTTTAGAAGATTGTTAACCAAACGGCTTTTACCTTGGCACATCAAGTCGGGATTTAATTTGGTTATGAGCAATGTGATTGCCTTAGGCAGTAAAACAAGCAATCGGTGCAGAAGTGCCTTTGCGGCTGACCATTCTGCTGAAGTTGTAATTTTCCACGGGGTTCGCATTGAGCGCCTCACCGAAGATATGATTCAAACGTCTATCATACGCGGCCGCAGATTGCCATCGCTTCAAAATCAAGCCACGGCAGAAGATCTGGAATAGTTGGCTTACTTGCTCTGGCAGACGGTCGCCTTTACCGCCGCTTCCAGCGTTGGCCGTTGAAAAGCGTCCGGCACCGGCATCCATAAAACAGCTATCGCGGTATTATCAGTGAGCTCTGCATGCCAACCGATATTTTCAATCACTTTGGCATCTTCGGCATCAGGCTTACCGGTAATTTGTTGAAGCAGGCTTTTCGCCTTTGAAAGCTCAACAGTGAAATCACCTGTGCCAGCTTCTACGTCATTGATCGCGTAAACTTGTTGGCCGGAAGCGTTATAGATTGCAACAGACCAAAGCTGGTTTAGCCCATGGGCGGAAATTACAATGTTTCCCTTGCTCACATCAACAAGGCACAGGCCTATAATGTCTTGCGCGGTGGCTGTGGCCAATAGCGAAACTTGCTGTTCTGGTTTCATCACAAAAAATGAATTGCGCGGCGCTTGGCTGGTCACCCGCGCAAGGTTGCGGTTGAAACTAACGCTAGGCAAATAGAGGATCGTTGCAATATGCACGGCAATGCCCACAAAGGCTGCTGTGAAAATCCAATACAACCGACCCGTCATTCGCAAACTAACCTTTTTAAAGTAGGTAAGGCAGCACTTGCGGTTTTGCTGATTGGATAGGACTCATTCATAATGAGAATAACCTGCATCGCCCCCAGCTCTTCTAGCTGCAACCAGTTGCCGGGTGATGCCCACTTGGAAATTGCCAAAGAAAATTCGCCATCGCCTGTCAACACTGCATCGCGGGCTGTGAAAGACGCCGCAGCAGCAGAGCTTCCCGCTGGTGCCACATTGACTGACCACCACCGTGCGTCAGGTTCATGGCCGCTGAGTTGATAGCTGCAAGAACTGCGCAGGCTGTTTCCTTCCTCATCTACCTGACGGGTATAAAGCCGAGTGCTGCGGGTCGGTGGAAGCAAACCAGCGCTGCGAAAATGGCCGGCGGCATAAAGCGCACGAGAGCTTTTGGGGTCCAGAACTTCTTGCGTCCATTTGCTGCCGGAAACTGAAACTTGCCCGGCGCGGCCTAGGGACTGCTGGCCTGTGACATAGCCAGCAACTGCCCCCGCCAATAGAACTGCGCTGCCTATTGACGATCTCATGTTTTCAAAAGTTCGCTTCGCATGAACATGGCCCCAATAGGTGATAGCCGAATTTTATCACACTGCCTACCTCAGCCTCATCGCCTGAATATCAAATCCAGAAGACTTCTCTGTTTGGGGGCAGGCGCAGTGGAAATTGGTCTATGAATGATAACCGCAGGGCGATGAATAGGACGCGGTCTAGCTGCAACAGGTGGGCTGGCCGCAGTTGTCGTATTCTGGAAAAGGTCAATCATGCTGTTAAGCACATCCTTTGATTGACTGTCAGCTTGATCGGTCACAGTTAATGCTGTTTCAGCCCCGGCTTCTTCGTCAGTCAGCGGTAGTGGTAGGGCAGCTGCAGCCACGGGCACAACGGCGCTGAGAGCAGGATCGTCAATCGCAGTCAGGGGAGGCTTGTAAGTGCCATCGATCGGCACACCTGGCAGACCTTGTGGCGTCAGCCCGAGCTCCGCCACATCCATAATGCGTTTCCAGGCCGGGCCCGGGACACGCCCACCGGTGACGGCATTTAATTTACTGGAATTCATCGACGTGTTGTCGTCATTGCCAACCCACACGCCGGTTACATGATGGGCAGAAAAGCCAAAAAACCACGCGTCACGGTAATTCGCATTGGTGCCCGTTTTGCCTGCCACAGGCGCATAGCCTAACTGTGCGCGTGTGGCCGTGCCAGACATCACCACATCATGCATCATGGAATTCAGCTCAGCCACTTTGTCGTAAGGATCCACTTGAACCGCATCTTTTTCATTGCCGGCATGGCTATAAAGCAACTCGCCACTAGGTTTGTGTATCTCAAGCACTGCGTAGGGATGGGCCAGCTTGCCACCTTGCGCGAAGGTGGCATAGCCAGTGGCCATATCAAGAAGGGTGAGGGAACTTGTGCCAATAGACATGGTGGGATAGGGATCAATCAGCCCTTGCACGCCAACACGGTGCGCCGTGGCCTCAATATTTTTCCGGCCCACGTCAATCATCAATTTTACAGCGATGGTATTTACCGAATGAGCCAGCGCTTGCCAAAGCGGAATGCGGCCAAATGATTCGGCATTAAAGTTATGCACACACCATTCTCCCACGCAAGCCGTGCTATCTTCGACAATCGAGTCACGATGGTAACCATGTTCAAGTGCTGTCAGATAAACGAATGGCTTGAACGACGAGCCCACCTGCCTCTTGGCAAGGGTGGCGCGGTTAAACTGGCTATCACCATAGTCGCGCCCGCCAACAATGGAGCGCACCGCACCGTCAGGTGCCATAGTGATAGAAGCTGCCTGAGAGAACTGGCCTGCAGGGCCTTGATTGTCGACAACATCATTTAAGATGGCTTGCGACGCATTTTGCACTTTCATATTGATGGTGGTTTTCACCTCGAACACAAAATCATTCTTCAAATTATTGCGGCCAATCACCTCAAGCGTATCTTGATAGGCCCAATCCAAAAACCAATTCGGACTGGCCAGAACATTAGGAGGCGTGATAATCGCAGGCGAACGTTTGGCTTGAAGCAATTCACCTTGGTTGATGAAGCCCGAATCAAGCATGCGGTAAAGCACCACATTGGCCCGCGCTTTTGAAGCTTCAGGGTTGGCATGCGGCGCATATTGCGTGGGGGCCTTGAACAGACCGGCTAGAACTGCGGCTTCAGGCAAAGCAATATCACGCACCGATTTGCCAAAATAAAATTGCGATGCGGATTCCACGCCATAAGTACCGCCACCCAGATAGGCGCGGTCGAGATAGAGTTTCAGGATTTCACGCTTGGGCAGCCGCGTCTCCAGC
>JAYVCU010000063.1:0-11589 GCA_043749835.1 Hyphomicrobiales bacterium | reverse complement strand
TCGAGCGCACATAATCCTGGCGCTGATCATTGGCAGCAAGATCACTGCCCAACTTTGCGAGAGTGAGTTCTATGGACAGCTGAAGTCCTAACATGGCTTCGATCAGAGGTCGCAGGAAAAGTTGGGCGCAAACCAGCGCTGCCACCGGGTTTCCAGGCAATCCCAAAACGCGCTGCTTGCCTTTTGTGCCAAACATGAAGGGCTTTCCAGGGCGCATCGCAATTTTCCAGAAATCAATTTGAACGCCATACTTTTTCAGTGCCTCTTGCACATAGTCATGATCGCCGACGGAAGCACCTCCTGTAGTCAACACAATATCTGCCCGGCTCGCGTTCTTTAGTGCAGAAATTGTGGCACTTAAATCGTCGCGCACAATGCCAAGATCAAGCACATCACCGCCGCACGCCCGCACAAAAGCTGAAAGTGCCGGGGCATTTGAAGACGTGATCTGATGAGGGCGTGGTGTTTGCCCAGCTTCCACCAACTCATCGCCTGTGGAAAATATGGCAATAAGCGGTTTCCTCCGTACGAGGATGAAAGCTGCACCCGCGCTGGCCGCAAGCCCAATATCGCGCGCCGCCAGTTTCACGCCAGCAGGAACCAGCGCAGCCCCCTTGGCAAAGTCTAACCCCTGCAACCGAATGTTTCGTCCTTTAGCAGTGGGGCCATCAAGAACAATAAATTGGCCATCGACATGTGTATTCTCCTGAATAACAACCGTGTCAGCACCCGCAGGCAGTGGCGCGCCTGTTAGAATACGAACAGCCATTCCAGCTTTAACCACGCCCTTAAATCCATGGCCCGCTGCCGAAGTACCAATAAGTGTCAGCTGTGCAGGTACCGTGGTAACATCTTCAGCACGTAAAGCATAACCGTCCATGGCGGAGGCATCGAACGGCGGTTGATCACGCCGCGCCACAATATCGTTGGCAAGGGTGCGGCCCAAAGCAAGATTGAGCCCAACCAATTCCGCAGCCGTAATTCGCGCCGTATCGAGAATGCGGGCCAGCGCTTCTGAAACCGACAGCAACGCCATATCATGCGGCCTTAAACGTTCCGGATTTGCCACCGGTTTTTTCCACCAGCCGCAAATCCGTAATAATGATGCCGCGGTCCACGGCTTTCACCATGTCGTAAAGCGTCAGGCAAGCAACCGCGCAGGCAGTGAGCGCTTCCATCTCAACCCCAGTCTTCCCATCTACTTTCACCACAGCTTCCACATCAATATGTTTGGCTGATAGTTTAAAATTCACCGTCACCTTGGTGATGGCAAGGGGATGGCATAATGGAATGAGCTCAGATGTTTTCTTGGCCGCCTGAATGCCGGCAATGCGCGCCGTGGCCAGAACATCGCCCTTTTTGGCCGTGCCTGACGTGATGAGCTTGATCGTGCTTGCTTTGATCACCACTCGCGCCTGCGCCACTGCCGTGCGTGTGGTGATGGCCTTATCCGACACGTCCACCATATGGGCCTCGCCCTTGGCGTTGATATGCGACAGCGTGCTCACTGTGTTAAAATCGCTTTCGTTGCCGCCGCCACATCAGCTTGGCGCATCAGACTTTCGCCGATGAGAAACGTCGACGCACCGACCTTGGCAAGCCTTGCCAAATCTGCCGACGTGAAAAGCCCACTCTCAGCCACAATCAATCTGTCTTTGGGAATAAGCGGTGCAAGTGTTTCGGTTGTCTCCAGCTTGATCTCAAAGGTATGGAGATTGCGGTTGTTGATGCCGATCATCCGTGTACGGAGCTGAAGCGCGCGGTGCAACTCTGCCTCATCATGAACCTCAACCAAAACATCCATGCCAAGATGAAAAGCCACGTCTTCAAGCTCTGCCGCCAGGCTATCATCAATCATCGCCATAATGATCAATATACAATCAGCACCCCAAACCCGTGCTTCCAACACCTGATACGTGTCCAACATAAAATCCTTACGCAAACAGGGCAGGGCGCAAGCCGCTCGCGCCGCTACAAGAAACTGTGGCTCACCCTGGAACGACGGCGCGTCGGTCAAAATTGAGAGACATGCAGCGCCGCCCAGTTCGTAAGCCCGCGCCAAAGCAGGCGGGTCAAAATCCGCGCGAATAAGCCCTTGCGACGGCGAAGCCTTCTTGATCTCAGCAATCAAACCATATGAGCCACCCAGGATTTTGGTTTTCAACGCATCATAAAATCCACGCGGCGTCCCAGCTTCAGCAATTTTAGTGCGCAACGCGGACTCTGATACCAAGGCTTTAGCTGCACCCACTTCGTCACGTTTATATGCGGCAATTTTATCTAAAATGGTAGCCATTAGCTGTTTGAAACCTCAACCAAACGCGACAGTGCCTTCTTCGCCGCGCCGGATTTCACCGCTTCGCGCGCCACATTCACGCCAGATTTAATATCGCTCACTTTGCCCGCAACCAACAAGGCTGCCCCTGCTGTCATGATGGCCGCATCGGAAAACGCCGAGGGCACACCATTGACGACGCGGTAAAGAGCTTCGGCATTGTGGTTGGCATCGCCACCTTTTAATTCTTCAACTTTAGATCGTCGCAAGCCGGCCGCTTCAGGTGTAAGCTCAAACGAGCGGATTTCGCCATCCTTTAATTCTGAGATCCACGTGATGCCCGTCGGCACGATTTCATCCATGCCACCATCTGCGTGGCAAATCCAGCACGCCTCACATCCAAGATTCTTCAGAACGCGAGCCAGAGGTTCAACCCAACTCTTTGAAAACACGCCCGTTATTTGTCTTCTTACTCCAGCCGGATTTGACAGGGGCCCAAGCAAATTGAAAATTGTACGGGTGCCCAGTTCCACCCGTGTTGGCCCAACATACTTCATGGACGAATGATGCGCTGGCGCAAACATAAAGCCTAAACCAGCCTCCGAAATACATTGAGAAATTTTATCTGGCGGCAGATCAATCTTAACGCCCAATGCCAGCAAAACATCAGCCGCCCCAGACCGTGACGATAAAGCCCGGTTTCCATGTTTAGCAACAATTAACCCGGCCCCGGCCGCAATAAAGGCTGCACAGGTTGAAATATTATATGAACCAGAGGCATCCCCGCCCGTGCCGACAATATCAATGGCACCCACAGGGGCAACAACACGCACCATCTTCTCACGCATGATTTCAACAGCGCCAGTAATTTCGTCCACCGTTTCGCCGCGTACGCGCAGCGCCATAAGGAGGCCGGCAATCTGTGAAGGCGTGGCTTCACCAGACATCATGATACTGAAAGCTTCCCGCGATTCCTCGCGCGTAAGGGACTGCCCATTGGCGGCTTTAGCAATGAATGGTTTAAGTTCAGCCATGCTTTACCTTGGCCCCCACCAAAAAGTTCTTCAAAATAGTGTGGCCGTGTTCTGAGGCAATGCTTTCCGGATGAAACTGCACGCCGTGCACGTTTTTAGACCTGTGTTGCAAACCCATAATCAGGCCGTCCGTTTGCGCCGTCACTTCCAATTCCGCCGGAAGACCGGCACGCTCTACTATCAATGAATGATAGCGCGTGGCCGCAAAATCTTGAGGCAGGCCTGCAAACACGCCCTTGTTGTCATGCTTAATTGCAGAGACTTTGCCGTGCATCTGCGCAGGGGCTCGCACAACGTGCCCACCAAATGCCTCTCCAATGGCCTGCAATCCAAGGCAAACACCAAACACTGGAATCTTCCCCGCGGCCTGTTTGACCAGATCAATAATAATGCCCGCGTGCGACGGCACACCAGGTCCAGGTGATATAACAATAGCCTCTGGCATTGCGGACATCACTTGCCCCACTGTAATTTTATCATTGCGGTGAACCTCGGTTTCAGCGCCAAGATCACCCAGATAATGATACAGATTCCATGTGAAACTATCATAGTTGTCGATGAGGATGATCACTGTCCTCTCCCGGCGCGGCCCGCAAAACGCACGGCTTCTTCAGCGGCGCGAAACAGGGCTTTTGCCTTATTCACGCATTCTTGCAATTCGTTTTCAGGAACACTGTCGGCCACCACGCCAGCGCCGGCCTGCACATACATCTTGCCATCTTTTACAATGGCTGTGCGCAAAACAATGCAGGTGTCCATCTCGCCATTGGCCCCAAAATAGCCAACGCACCCGCCATAAATGCCGCGCTTGTGCACTTCTAATTCGTCAATAATTTCCATGGCGCGCACCTTAGGGGCCCCTGAAACTGTGCCAGCGGGAAAACCTGCAACCAGTGCGTCAACAATATCATGCTTCTTGTCCAACGTGCCCTCAACGTTGGATACGATATGGATGACCTGGCTATAGTATTCGAGAATAAATTTATCGGTAACTTTGATGGAACCAATCTCCGCCACGCGCCCCACATCATTGCGGCCCAAATCCAGCAGCATCAAATGTTCGGCGCGTTCTTTTGGGTCGGCCAATAACTCGTCCGCCAGGGCTTTGTCTTCCGTTGGCGTGGCCCCGCGCCGCCTCGTGCCAGCAATGGGGCGGATGGACACTTTACCATCCCGCACCCGCACCAGAATTTCAGGAGAAGATCCCACCACCGCAAAGGAGTCAAAATCCAGATAATATAAAAACGGCGACGGGTTCACCCGGCGCAATGCCCGGTAAAGCGCAAAAGGCGGCAAAGTGAATTCACTTTCAAACCGTTGCGAAAGAACAACTTGAAATATGTCACCAGCAGCTATGTAATCTTTCGCCTTTAACACCATCGCCTTATAATCGGCAGCCGACGTGTTCGACGAAGTTGGCGCAAATGCTGCCGCCTCATTCTCACGCAAAGCCAAATCAATTGGGCGGTCAAGCGCATCAACCACGTCCGAAACACGCTCAGAGGCCCGTGCATAAGCGGCGCGTGCGCTCACATTCACGTCAACGTAAACCGGTGCGGTAACCGTTACCTCATCTTTCACACTATCAAAAATCGCCATTACAGTGGGGCGGATCATCATGGCATCCGGCAATCCCAGCACATCTGGGTTGATGTAGGGTAAATCTTCCATAAACCGCACCATGTCATAACCCAGATAACCAAACACACCAGCCGCCATTGGTGGGGCATCGTCCGGCAACGCAATGCGGCTTTCATCTAATAAGGCGCGAAGTGAAGCAAGCGGCGTGGCTTCACTGACAACAAAGCCAGTTTTATCGTCAGAAAGTGCTTTGCGATTAATCCACACTTTGCCGCCTGTAACTTTCCAGATCAGATCTGGATTCATGCCGATAATGGAATAGCGCCCACGCACGGCTCCGCCTTCAACTGATTCAAGCAGAAATGAATAACGCGCATTACGTGCAAGCTTAAACATGGCGGAAACTGGCGTTTCTAAATCCGCCACCAAGCGTGTCGACAAAAACTGCGCTTGGCCTGCCTCATAGGCACGAGCGAAAATTTCATAATCCGGCAACGGCAACATGATTTTTACTCAACCGCAGGCGCATCGCCACCCGTGTTTTGCTTCCACAAAGCATCGTTAATTTTCACACCAACGTGTTTCTTCAAACTAGCCACCAAGCCAGTGCGCAAGTCGCCCTCAAACGCCGATTTAAATTGTTGCAGCATTTGGTCCAACTCAGGTGAAGGAGCGATGGCAGTGGGTAAGGTAACTTTCGCAACTTGCATCACCCGTGCCGTTTTCCCGTCTCCACCAGGTGCCGCGGCAAAACCCTGATCGGCAACCGAATAGGCTGCTGAAAGGTCAGGGCCGTCAATCTCGGCAGATTGTTGATTGCGCTTCAGGCCGGAAACTGTTTTCAAGGGCGCATTCAGCTCCTGGGCGGCAGCGTCAATCGTCTTGCCAGCTTTAAGACCATCAACAATTTTCAATGCCTTTTCGATGGCCGCAGCGCGGACGCGTTGATTGGTGACATCTGCGGTGAGTTGAACGCGAACCTGCTCAAGTGGCTTCAATGCGGATGGGATGACCGAGCGCACATCATACCACGTGTACCCGTCAGAGCCACCAATAGCATCACTCTCCACGCCCACATCACTTGCAAACAACGCCTTCAAAACATCGGGCTTAACTAAACTACCAAGGTCCTTACCATCTTGGCTTTGCCCCGCCGCTGAGATTGGCGGCAACACGGTAAAACTTACGCCGGTTTTTTTCGCAATGTCTTCAAACTTCAAGCTTTGCGCACGGGCGTCCTCAACGTCATTATAAACTTGTTGCAGTTGCAACTTGGCTTTTTCTATTTGAAGGCGCTGCGTCAACTGATCTTTCACTTCCTCCAGCGTCGGCTGCTTGGCAACAGTAACTTTCAAGGCCTTTAGCAAGGCAATCGCCAGCCCGCCCTGCACAGGTTCACTCACTTGACCTTCGCCAAGCGCAAACGCGGCATCGGCGATTTTAGGGTCAAGGAAATCCTGCTTCAGCTTGTCAGCCAAAGTCACATCAGCGTCTTTGAGATTCATCTCGCCTGCAATTTTTAAAATATCTTCGCCAGCAGTAATCCGGTCTTTTGCCTTCTTGGCCGCGTCGAGTGATGGAAACGCCACCTGAATTATAGAGCGTCGTTCTGGCGTGAAATAATCCTTTTGATATTTGTCATAGCCTGCTTGCACTTCATCTGCCGAAACCGTTTGTGTTGCCGCAAGCGATTTTGTATCGACCATCATCACGGCCGCAGTGCGATATTCTGGCGCTGTATAGGCAGCCGGTGTCTTTTTATACTGGGCTTCTAAATCAGCGTCGCTTGGCTTGGTCACATCCGCCTCACTGGCGGAAACATCAAAATACTTTATGTCCCTGGTCTCGCCCTGATACTGGCTGATAGCTTGAACAAACACTTTTGGTAAGCTCGCCTGCGAAGCCGCTGCATCAAGCACAGCATTTTCAGTATGGGCCCGCATTTGCATATCAAAATAACCAGCTTCAGACATATTATTGTTTTGCAGAACACGGTCAAAAGCAATTTTATCAAATTGCCCTTTATTATTCTGGAAGGCCTTGTTCCCCGCAAGTTCACTGGTGATCACTTGCTGGGCCACAGCAAGCTTCAATGTGCTGGCTGTGACTGCTATGGCCGCTTGCGACACCATGCTGTCTAAAACTTGCGTATCGATGCCAAACCTATGGGCATCGGTTATCGTCATTGGCTGGCCAGACTGTGCCGCCAGAGCCTTAATCTGGTTTTGCAAATTGCGCGTGTACTGGTCGCCGTTGATGGTAATGGCCCCCACTTGCGCCAAATCTTTCGGCCCCCAACCTGTAAGCGACAATGCGGATTCAAAAGCTGATCCGGCAATGCCTGAAATGCCCCAAACACCAAATGCCAACACCAGCAAGCCCAGCAAGATTTTTGCGGGAAAGGTTTTGGCCAGATTGCGCATGGATTCTAACATTGTAAGTCCTTCACATGGGATAAGGCCAAATCGCCTGAGAGAGGCTTATAGGCAGGCGCATTTTCTCTCGCAAGTGCAGGTTGGCTTTGCTAGTAAGCCTCAAAACGTGAATGAGGTATAACACATGACCATCCGCCCCCTTGTCGCTGGCAACTGGAAAATGAATGGCACCACAGCAGCGCTGCAAGAGCCGCGTCTCTTGGCTGCCATGCTGCGCGGTGTGAAACTGAAAGCGGACATTTTGATCTGCCCTCCTGCAACGCTCATCCGCCGTGTCAGGTCGGTGATGAAGGGCTCAAAAGTCAAACTCGGCGGTCAGGATTGTCATGCCGCAGCATCGGGTGCGCACACGGGCGATATTTCAGCCGATATGCTGAAAGATGCCGGCTGCACAGCCGTCATCGTCGGCCATTCAGAACGCCGCACCAACCACAAAGAAAACGATGCCATGGTTCAGGCCAAGGTCATAGCGGCTCATAAGGCCGGACTGATCGCCATCATCTGCATCGGCGAAACCGTGGATGAACGCAAAGCCGGCAAAACCCTGGACGTGTTGACCAGCCAGCTCAAAGGCTCTGTTCCAGCCGGTGCAACAGCCGCCAACAGTGTCATCGCCTACGAACCAGTCTGGGCCATCGGCACCGGCCTCACCGCGACTGCTAAAGAAGTCGAAGAAGCCCATACGCACATCCGCGCCGAACTTGAAAAAGTAATAGGCGGGCAGGGCGCATCAACGCGCATTCTGTACGGCGGCTCAGTGAAGCCCAGCAATGCAGCAGAATTGATGAACCTGCCGAATGTTAATGGCGCGCTTGTAGGTGGCGCCAGTTTGAAGGCGGTAGACTTTATCGGAATTATCAAGGCTTATTTGTAAGTTTGGAGCCAAACCATCAATCAAAGCACTTGTTTTAGGTTTCAGTAAAACGCACTGTCACCGTAATCTGTAATCACCGTAATCTGTCTATCAGCGGCAAGCGATCAAACATCAGACTTGACTTTATTCAACTGTATATTATAAAATACAAGTATTAGAAATTCAACGCACGCAAGAATTTATCGATTGGCTCGTTAAGCTACGTGACCGTACGGCGCGGTCGAAGATCGCCATTCGAATTGATCGCCTGCGAGATGGTAATTTTGGAGACGCGAAGTTTTTCGAAGGCATTGGTGAACTGCGGATCAATCATGGCGCAGGTTACCGGGTTTATTTTTCAAAACAGGGCGATGTCCTGGTGATTTTGCTCTGTGGTGGCGACAAATCATCACAAAAACGCGACATTGCGCGCGCTATACAAATGGCAAAGGAGATTTGATCATGACCCTCAAAACAGCCCCTTGGGATACGGCGGAAATTCTGCAAAGCCCCGAGGATATTGCGAACTATCTTGAAGCGGCTTTTGAAGATGGCGATGGTGTTACAATCCGCCGCGCTTTAAGTGCTGTGGCGCGGGCCCACGGCATGACGGCATTGGCTTCAAGTACCGGCATCGGCCGTGAGACACTGTATAGTGCACTAGGCGAAAATGGTAATCCCACGCTAGATACACTTCTTGCCATCATCAAAGCTTTGGGCGTAAAACTCAGCATCGCGGCATAGCCAAGTTTGATTTCACCTTGGAATTACACAATTCCGGCGTTGGTGAATCAACTTAATTCTCCTTATGATCCGTGGTCGAAATAAACACTTTATCGACCTGCGCCAATCTTTCAAACGCCAGAAAATCATAATACCCGCAATTATCATCCCCCGGAAAATCCTTGCATGGAAACGGGCGCGCTTCGTAAATCGAACAGCGCCGCGCCGTGGTATCAAAGAACTGACAGATCTTGCCGAAATGCGGATCAACCTTGCGCTTCATAATGCGCGTATAACCATGAGCAGATTTGAAATATTTCTTTTCAGCCTTGTCCATGGGAAGACCAAAGTGCCTGGCAATGCGCGCGGCGTCGCGGTCTTTCACTTCAATCACCGGATAAGAGCAGCAATAGCCCGGACATTTCAGACAGTCATATTTCAGTTTCTTGGGCATGAAACGATTCTCCCACGTTGTGGCCCATGCGTTGCAGTGTTTTCATGCCAGCTTCAAGCCCTGTTGCTTGAACTGTTGATATTTACGGTTGGTGTCCACCATCTCGCCGGCCAGCCATTCGCGAAAGGCACGCATCGGCCCAGTTTCGCGACTGCCCTTTTTGCGCACCAGCCAATAGCCGCCATGACCTTTCATCTCCTGTGGGAAGGGTTTAACCAGCCAATTTTCCACCATGCTTCGTGTAAAGAGGATTTGATCGGCCAGCGCAAAGCCTTGGCCATTCTGCGCTGCCTCTAATGCCAACTGGCTTTGATACACAGGCCCGCGATTGACTTTCGATGTTTCCACTCCTGCAAAGGCCAACCAGTCCGTCCACCATTGCTTTTTGTCTTCATGCAGTAAATTTAACATGGGCAAATCCTTGGGTGTAACACCTTTGTGTTTGGCTAAATAACCCGCAGAACAAACCGGGAAAACCACGCATTCCGTCAGCTTCACCGCGTCCACATCATCCCAATTGCCATAACCATAACGCAAGCCAAGATCGATATCTTGGGCATAAAAATCTACCAAGTCATTAGACGAATCCACGAGCAACTCAATATCAGGATGCAGCTCATTAAATGCGCCAAGCCTTGCAACCAGCCAATGCGAGGCCAGATTGGGTTGTACGGAAACTTTAAGAGCGCGCACCTGCCCAACAGCAGCGGCTTCGCGTGAAGCGTCCGCCAATTGATCAAACAGAGGTGAGAGCCGTCCTCCAAACTGCCTGCCAGCATCTGTCAGATCAACGCCGCGCCCTGTGCGTATGAAAAGCTGCGTACCGAGATAATCTTCCAGTTCACGAATATGACGGCTAACGGCGGCGTGGGTGACCACCAGCTCCGCTGCCGCGTCCGTAAAACTTTTGGCGCGGGCAGCGGCTTCAAAGGCTTTCAGCCCATTGAGCGAAGGAAGTCGGCGTGCCATCCCACTGGTCTATAGCACAATCGTATAAGATTTTGTTACAACCCATGTCACTTTTCGACGTTTGATTTTTGCTGGGCACACGCTTAGGAATTGAACACCGAAAGACCTGAGGAGACGAAAATGAACTGGACACTTTTAAACGTTATATCAGATATTTACACCGTCGCTTTGCTGCGTAACGTGAAGCAAGAAAAAGCTGTAAAACAACTTGAAAGCCGCTTCGGCAAACTGGTGAAGCTGTTCTATCATGGGTAAATTTCGTTATTCTCCACATTTGCCATTTTAAACAAGGTCTTCAGAAATGCGGGCCTTGTTTTTGCTTGACCCGGAACGTAAACAGAACTTATTATCTTGTGGAATAATTTTTCTTAAGTCAGTCAAACCCAACACGTGCAGCTAAGAGAAATTCAGTAAAGGGAGACGAGTCATGGCAGGTTCAGTAAACAAAGTTATTCTGGTGGGCAATTTAGGCAAAGACCCCGAGGTGCGCCACACCCAGGATGGCAAGCCGATTGTCAGTATGTCCATCGCCACATCTGAAAATTGGCGCGACAAATCATCGGGCGAACGCAAAGAAAAAACCGAATGGCACCGCGTCGTGATTTTCAATGAAAACCTAGCCAAGGTAGCAGAGCAATATCTAAAGAAAGGCTCAACGGTTTATATTGAGGGCCAATTGCAAACCCGCAAATACACCGACAAAGACGGCGTTGAAAAATACACCACCGAAGTTGTGTTGCAAAATTTCCGTGGCGAACTCACGATGTTGGGCAGCAAGCCTAACAGCGGTGACAGCGGCAGCATCTCTTACGGCGGCGGCAATGACTTCGGTGCCTCAAGCCCCATGGAAAAGCCACGCAGCAGTTCGCCCAAACAAAGCTTCAGCCGTGATTTGGATGACGAAGTTCCGTTCTGATGGATGTTTGGGACTGGACTAAACTGATACCATCGCTCCGCGCTCCCACCCGTCATTCGCGCGAACGCGGGAATCCATGTTTTAACTTGGGACTGCTGCTCGACGATGGATTCCCGCGTGTGCGGGAAGGACGGCTTAAGGCGGATTGATTGGGATTCATTCGGTGCCAGCCAAACTGTTTGCTAGTATGGTGTGGCCAGTGGAGGCCAGCATGAAACTTATCGGATTAGCGCTAATCTTCCTATTGCCTTTAGGGCGTGTCGTCAATTAGGGGATTCGCAAATCAGTTGAAGCGTGATTCATAGGGAGCCTTCTTGAAGGAGGCCTTGATGGTGAAACGCTATGGATT
>JAYVCU010000062.1:0-2394 GCA_043749835.1 Hyphomicrobiales bacterium | reverse complement strand
CAGTCAGTTAATCCGGCGGGGGCTGATCGCCATTTTCGATTTGATCTTGCAGTGTCGCCAGATCTGGCGCCGTCTCAACGGGTGGCGGTGCTGCATTCGGATCTTTGCAACTCACAAGCCAGACGTCATAGAGCGGGTGCTCCACCGCATTCAGGCCAGGGCTTTCAGCAAACATCCAACCCGAGAAAATGCGCTTCTTGCTGCCGTCAGTGCCTTGTTCGACAACTTCAACAAAGGCTACGGTTTTTGGGTCTTCAGTGATTGGACGCGAATGACATACATCTGCCTTGACCAGCAAGCCGCCGAATTTTTTCTCTTCGCCGATCTTCGCTTCAAAGGTTGTGGTCTGACCCAGGATTTTGTCTAGGCCGGAAAAAACGGCGATCGGGTTTGCAATAGGCTCTGCATTAGCCCCCGCAGACCCAATGAAACACGCAGTACTAAGGGCTACAATAACTCTCATTGCTTCGGTGGCGTTGGCGCTTCGGCGGGGGCTGGTGGTGCATCATTGGACTTTCCCCCTTTGGAGAACATGGCCTGGCTGATCAGTGACCATAAATCCACGGCTCCCTGAGTGTAAGAAATCTCTCCCCCATTATTCAGCTTGGTGTCTGATCCGCCGGGCTCAAGGGCCACAAAATTTGCCCCAAGCAATCCTTCCGATGTAATTTTCGCAGACGTGTCATCGGCCAATTGCAGCTGCGGCTGAAGCAGCATATCAATGCGCGCCTGGTAAGATTTTGGGTCAAGTGTTTGGCCAACTACTGTTCCCACCTTCACACCGGCAACCCGCACGTCGGTGCCCACTGCCACACCAGCAATGTTATTAAATTGCGCTGTGACATGATAGCCGCCAGTGGGGCCGCCGAGGCCAGCCACGCGGTAAGAAAATAGGAAAAACAAAGCTGCCGCACCGATAACAAGTGCGCCAACCAAAGTTTCCAGCGTGTTGGATTTCATTCGGGCTTCCATGCCTGATAATCTTTGGCGGGTCGCAGCGGTCGACCACCCACAGCGATAGAACCTGGCGGATGATATGCCCCTGCCGAACCCGTCCAATTTTCTTCATGGGGCTTTTGCCATTCGCGCGGGCTGTAGCTTTCATCGGGTGGAACTACGTCAACCCGGTGGTGCAACCAGCCATGCCAGCCCGGGCCCACTTTGGAGCCGTCGGAATAGCCCTTGTAAATCACCCAGCGACGCTCTGGGATAGAATCCGGCACAGCTGACTTTGCCTTATAGTATTTATTGCCACTTTCATCTTGGCCAACCAACGTGCCACTGCGCCACGTATAAAACCGCGTGTTCCAAGTTTGGCCGTTCCACCACGTAAAAAACTGTTTCAAAAACTGCATATGTTAGACTCTTTCAATCAAGCCGCAATATGGCGGAAGAGCTGTGGAAGTTCAATCAGGATTTGGGCCGTAAAATAACCACCAATTGATTGTCAAGTTGGCGCTCAGCCAGTTTTTCGACAGTGGGGTCTGCACCTAAACGTGTCATTACATCCATCAATTCATCGGCGTCGGCTGGCTGATCAGTTGGCACGGCGAAGAAACCGAAGTCACGTTTGGCAAATTCATGGGTGATGTTGATCAGATAAACCCGTGCTTTTATATCACCATCTACAACCACGGAGTTAGACTGGAAAGCGCGCAATACTAAACGGTAACCCGCATGTTTTTGATCTGCGGCTGTTGCAGTGGCTTTGGCGCGTAGGCCTTCATGCACCACCGGATTAGGTGCCATATCGGCCAAGGTGCTGGCAGGGCTGAGATAAGGCAGCGCATCACGCAGGCGCCATCGGTTCCATGTCACGAAATTTTGGCTTTTCAGAACTGCCTGCAAACTGTCGAGCGAACCTATCCATTGCAGTTGAAAAACATCACTGGGTTTGCCGACAAGATTAATGCGTTGGCCTGGCACTGTGCTCCAACCGGTAGAGACATATTCAGTGGTTGAAAAAACTGTAAAATTGTTAATGGGTTGATAGCGTTCAAAACGTTGATCATAGGTTTTTTCAACATCAATACCCGTTGCCCCAATCAATACAAGGCAGGCCGTGTTCAACAACAAAAGCGGGCGGAATCGCGTTAACTTAACTGTTGAAATTGCAACGGAGAAAAGGACGACAAGAATAAGCGCAATTAATGCGCCGCCTATAACGTCGCTAAACCAATTCACCCCCAGGTAAAGCCGCGAAAACGAAACAGCAATCACCAGCATCGCGCAACTCGCTGCAATGATCGCCTGCGTCCACCGTGATACCCCGCTGGAGGTAATCACTGCGACCATGCCTAACACAGTGCCAGCCAAAAGCGCGTGAAAGGATGGGAATCTGAAATCAACATTTTGTGCGCCCGTGCTGGGCACTGTCAGTATAGACGAAAATAC
>JAYVCU010000061.1:0-10766 GCA_043749835.1 Hyphomicrobiales bacterium | reverse complement strand
TGAAGCGTGGCGGCGTTATCATCTCTTGCGCCACCATGTCGCCGGACAATGCCCGCAACCTGGCAAAAGAAGCATCCGCCCTGGGCCTGCTCTATCTTGATGCACCAATGAGCGGCGGCGTGCTAAAGGCTGCAAGTGGTGATCTTACCTTCATGGCCTCAGGCCCGCCTGAAGCATTTGCCCGCGCCCAGCCTGTGTTGGATGCTGTGGCGGGTAAAATCTATAAGCTCGGTGACGCGGCGGGAATTGGCGCATCATTTAAAATGGTCAATCAGTTGCTGGCCGGGGTTCACATCGCAGCAGCCTGTGAGGCAATGACGTTTGCAGCGCGTCTGGGGCTTGATCTGGAAAAAGTATTTGACGTCATCACCGCGTCAGCAGGCAATTCATGGATGTTTGAAAACCGGGTCCCGCATATCTTGGAAGGCGATTATAGCCCACGCAGCGCCGTTTCAATTTTCACCAAGGATTTAGGAATTGTCAACGACATGGGACGCAAAGAAAAGTTCCCCACCCCTATTGCCTCCACGGCATTGCAAATGTTTATAGCCACCGCCGCCGCAGGCATGGACGGCGATGATGATGCTTCGGTGGCCAGAATGATTGCCAAAATGACCGGGCTGGAATTACCCCAGCCAAAGAAAAGCTGAAGCCATGCCCCACTTTGCCGCCAATTTGACAATGATGTTCAACGAATGGAGTTTTCTGGATCGGTTTAAAGCTGCGGCGGATGCGGGCTTTGATGCGGTTGAGTTTCTTTTTCCTTATGAGTACACCCCCGACGTGCTTGCTAAAAAATTGCAGCAAAACAATTTAAAGCAGGCGCTGTTTAATTTGCCACCTGGACAATGGGATAAAGGTGAGCGCGGGATTGCGGCCTTATCCGAACGGCGTGATGAATTCCGCGCTTCGGTGGCCAAAGCCTTGGATTATGCTACGGTGCTCAATGCGCCAACGTTGCATGTGATGAGCGGCAATGCAAAGCGAACCGATCAGCACGCTATGGCATCCTACCGCGAGGCACTTATTTGCGCCTGCGCAGCCGCAGCGCCACATAACATCACGATTGTGATTGAGCCTATTAATTCACGCGACATGCCAGACTATTTTCTAAACAATTTTGATTTTGCAGCTGGCCTGATCGCCGAACTGGCGCTGCCCAATCTCAAACTGCAATATGATATTTATCACCGTCAAATCATCCATGGCGATGTGATGAAAAGTTTAGAGCAACTCATGCCGATCATTGGCCATGTGCAGATTGCCGCCGTGCCGCTGCGACATGAGCCGCTGACTGGCGAGCTTGATGATGCGCGGATTTTTCGCCACTTAGATGCGTTAGGTTATACAGAATTTGTTGGCTGCGAATATCGTCCAGCCAACAGTACTGTTGCCGGACTTAAATGGATGAACGCGCTTCACTCAAAATAAAATTATTAAAAAGCGTCTCAATATAAATCGAGACGTTTTTTTGCAGCCTTGCTTATTTTGGCAAATAGTTACGCCAGTAATGTTGTTCTTTAAACCCCAACACCTCACGGATTTTGCGGTTTGATATAGGCGCTTCGAACTCACCCATGTCGCGTGTTACGGGCGTTTTTGGCGCATATTTCGCCAGGAATGGCTTGGTTGCCATATCGGCTGTAATGGTGTCATTTACCGCATTAAACACCTGATAGCCGAGGCCATTTTTTTGCAGGCAAAGATGCACGATTTCGCCTAGATCGCGCGCATCAATATAACTCCAGGCGTTGCGTTTGCGCATCGGCGGATTTTTTACATAGTCGGCAAAGGCACCATATTCGTGGGGCTCAATCACATTGCCAATGCGCAGTGCATAAATGTCG
This sequence comes from Hyphomicrobiales bacterium, assembly GCA_043749835.1. GTDB lineage: Bacteria > Pseudomonadota > Alphaproteobacteria > Rhizobiales > Aestuariivirgaceae > Aestuariivirga. The sequence continues at coordinate 8,919 of JAYVCU010000061.1, read as the reverse complement.
GCTCTATAGCGCGCGGCAAAAGCCCGACCGGTTTTCTCATTGACAACTTTGGACAACCCATAGGAATCCATCGGATCGGAGTCATAATCTTCTTCAAGCGGAAACGCATGGAAATCTGTGTTGCCCTCTGCAAAGCACACGCCGTAAGTGGTTTCGGATGACGCGAAAATTACTTTACGAACACCCAGCTTCATTGCGGCTTCAATAACGTTATAAGTGCTCATTACATTGGCAGAGAAAGTTTTGTTATCGGGCTCGATCATGACGCGCGGTATGGCAGCAAAATGCACAATTGCATCTGGTGCCGAAGGTGGTTTGCCTTTATCATAACCTTCAAAACCAAAGTGAGTTGTAAGCGCGTTAAAGGTTTGGCCGCTGTCCGTCAGATCGGCAATCAGGGTATTCACTCCCGGCAGATCAAGCGGTTTAAGATCAACATTAAGAATGGAATAACCCTTAGCCACCAAATAGGGCACCGCATGGCGGCCCGCTTTGCCTGTACCACCTGTGAAGATAATTCGCTTTGTCATATGTGCCTCCCTATTGAATTAAAAATTGAAACTGCGCGGACGCTTGGTCTTTCATAACACCGAATTCAAATGTCTCTCATGATAATATTTAGCCGACAATTGCAGGGGGCCAATTGTCGGCTAAAAGGTTAAAGCGTGCTGCGGCCCTTGGTTTCGTCAACCAATGGCTACACACGGAAGACTATTTTTGAATGCAGGTTGCCACAGTGTCTTTGGTGCATTCATCAAGACCTGTGAAAATTGGATCGGCAACTTTCTCACCCTTGATCAGCGAAATCATGGTAGTCGGTGCCTTGAAACCCATTTCAAATGGGCGTTGGCCCACCAGTGCGGTAACTAAGCCTTCGCTGGCAATAGCAACTTCATCGCCAAGCGTATCGGCAGCACCAATGACAAAATCATTGCTGGCCATCTTTGCAGCCATTGGTTTGAACAGATCGCGGTAAGGCTGTGGCGCGCCAAACAGTGGCCAACCACCCATAATGCCGAATGCGTCGAGTTTGGGGTTTGCAGCAAGAATATCAGTCATCGCCTGAACGCCCTTGGCACCGTCATCATTGGTGAATACCGGGCAGCCCTTTACTTCCGTCCAACCACCTTCACCGGCCAAAGTAGCAAGTCCCTTTTTGCCAGACAACGTATCACGCATACCTTGCGCACGGCGCAAAATGTTATCAGCACCCGTGTTTCCTTCGATGGTGCAAATCGTGCCGCCTTTTGGCTTGGCCTTCTTGATGTAATCGCCAATACGCGAACCCATCAAAGTGTTGTCCGTGCCCAAATATGTCTTCCGAAGTGCAGAATCCTCCTTGGCCAAATCCGCATCAATGGTCATCACCGGAATTGATGGCTTCGCAGTTTTAAGTGTCTGCGCAATTAACTTGGCATTGGAGGGTGAAATTGCCATGGCAACCGTGTCGGCTTTACCGAGCAAATCTTGGACGATCTGCGCTTCACCAGCTTCGTCGGAAGTTGACGCGGGACCAGTGTAAAGACAAGCATATTCGGAGCTGGCATTTTCTTTGTTCCACTTTTCACAACCCTGATGGATTGCTTCAAAGAACGGATTGTCCAGACCTTTAACAACAATAACCAAGTTCTTTTTTGCTTCCGCTTGCCCAGCACCAAGAGCCAGAGCCGCCGCAGCTACAACCAACATAAGTGTTTTTTTCATTTTATTTCTCCCTGTTTGCGGTGGATTCTATATGTCCACCAATTAAAATCCGCGAGACCACCAAGCAGTAAAGCGCACCTGAGTATTATGAGCTATTGCTTGTTCAAGCAGATCATGAGTTATTGAGTTTCAATCCCCAGGCAAAAAATGAGCGCTGCCAAAGGACGTAAAAATAATTATCATACAAAAGCTGGTTTTGAAAGTATAATATCCGTTATCTTAGGTAATTGCAGGACAATTGATTGACTTAAGGATGAAGCTATGCATAAATTTTCAATAGCGCTCATAACCTGCTAAGCACAAAAACAACCCCATACATTTTACCAAGAACAGGCGTCGGAAACTCATGGCCATTTTGGAGCTTTTAAACATCTCGCGCAATTTTGGCGCTATTCAAGCCTTGAATGATGTGTCGTTCACACTAGAGCCTGGCCAAGTCGTAGGTTTAATGGGCGACAACGGTGCTGGCAAATCAACGCTTGTTAAAATGATAGCCGGCAATTTCAGGCCAAGCCATGGCACGATGCGGATGGAGGGCCATGAAATGGTTTTGCATCGTCCGCTCGATGCGCGCCGGCATGGCATTGAAATTGTCCATCAGGATTTGGCACTGTGTAATAATTTGACAGCGGCGGCTAATGTTTTTCTAGGGCGCGAACTGCGACGAAGCCTGGGCCCCGTCAAAGTTTTAGACTATGCAACAATGTATAAACGCGCCGCACAAATTTTCGCTGAATTAAAATCCGAAACGCGGTCGCGCGATCTGGTTCAACAAATGTCTGGCGGCCAACGTCAAGCGGTAGCAATTGCGCGCACCAGATTAACCAATCCAAAAATTGTTTTGATGGATGAGCCAACAGCAGCCATTTCAGTACGCCAGGTGGCAGAGGTCTTGAATCTTATTCGCAGGTTGCGCGATCAGGGCATTGTTGTGGTCTTAATCAGCCACCGTATGCCAGACGTATTTGATGTTGCAGACCGCGTCATTGTTTTACGCCGTGGCAACAAAGTAGCCGACAAGCGAATAGCCGATACATCTCCAGAAGAAATCACCGGGCTGATCACTGGCGCAATTACGAAGGCGTGATAGTAATGGAACTAAGCTTTTTAAGCAGTAAAGGCCTAAAATGATGACCACCCTTGATAGCGCTATTGGGCAAAAACAGCAGAGTTGGCACACCAGCGTTTTCAACAGCCAAACATTTTGGGTTTTCGCGGCTGTCGTCCTGGCGTGCTTATTTCTCTCATTTGCCACCGATTCATTCGCTACACCTAAAAATATTTATAACATTACACGCAACGTAACCTTCGTCGCCATCATAGCGCTTGGCATGACCATGGTTATTATTACAGGTGGCATAGATCTTTCAGTTGGGTCAGTTCTGTGTCTGTGTAGTATGGTCTTGGGTGTGGTGATGCACGCTGGTTATAATATTGAAACTGGTATCGTCGCCGCCGTTTTGACTGCACTTGCCGTGGGGGCATTTCACGGCATTTTGATTGCTTATATTGGGCTGCCGCCTTTTGTCGTAACGCTTGGCACCTTGTCTATCGCCAGAAGCCTAGCAATGGTTACATCTGGCAATACCGTGGTGTTTGAGTTTGGCCCCGACCACGAAAAGCTACTGTCGCTTGGCGGCGGAGCATGGTTTTTCGGTATCGCAAATCCGGTTATCTACATGATCGTGCTGGCGCTGATTACCGGGTTTGTACTGCGCTGGACGCGTTTTGGTCGTTATCTTTATGCCATCGGCGGCAATGAACATGCCGCAACTTTAACTGGCGTTCCAGTCAAGCAAATCAAGGTTGCAGTTTATATGATTTCGTCTTTAACGGCTGGCATTGCCGGAATCGTGCAGACAGGTTGGCTTGGCGCAATTACCACCAACATTGGAACGGGATTGGAACTTCAGGTTATCGCTGCCGCAGTGATTGGTGGAGCCGCCTTGGTGGGTGGTTCTGGAACTGCGATTGGCGCACTGATTGGCGCGGCACTCATTGAAATCATTCGCAACAGTCTGGGATTACTTGGCATCAATGCGTTTTGGCAGGGAGTGTTTATCGGCAGCGCAATTTTAGTTGCGGTGCTGTTTGACCGTCTTCGCAATCTGCGCCAAAATAAATGACCGGGGTATGCGGCTAGGACAAGCACAGGCTTTGTTGTTTATTTTAATGTTGGCCTTACCCCGTAATCCGCATTGACATGCCGCCATCGATGGTCAGCACTTCTCCAGTGATGTTTTCGTTGGTGATCAGCGCCACCGCAGCCTCTGCGACGTCACTAACATTACCTTCGCGTTGCAGTGGAATTCGATTTTGAATATTATGCAGTTGCGCTGTCTCCTGCATGGCGGCGTGAAACCGGGTCCGAATAATTCCCGGGGCCAATACATTAACGCGAATTTTTTCGTGTGCATGATCGAATGCAAGAGCTCTGGCCATCGGTATTAAAGCACCTTTCACGGTTTGATAAGCAACTGACGCCGGACATCCCCTTAAACCCGCCACAGAAGAAATCAGCAGCACCGCACCTCCCTCTTTTGAAAGAGCAGGCTGGGCCGCTTTGAAAAGGTGAAATACGGGGTGCACATGCAATGCAAAGGCGGCCATCCAGGTCTCGGCGGTAATCTCGGTTATTTTCCCCGGCACTGGTCCGCCAGCACTATGGACAAGTATGTCAAGTCGGCCAAATCGTTTGAAGGACCGCTCAATTAATGCCGCTGCAAAAATTGGGTCGGAAACATCCCCAAGATCAATCGCAACGCGGTCAACACCAAATTTGGACACAAGTGCTGCACATTCCCGGGTTTCGGACCGGCCATTCAAAATGACACGGCCTCCCATTCCTAACAACGCCTCGGCAATAGCCAGACCTATGCCTCTGGTTCCTCCGGTAATGACAGCAAGCTTATCGGTCACACTCAACATATTATTCCTCAATCAACTGAATAGTTTAAATTTCTGTGAGACACCAACTGATGACAGCACATTATTATTTGCGTGTTGCATTAGAGGTATAGGTCATTTCAATATATTGAACACATCTTTTCGTGCCGGGTCTGGCCTGAGTTATAACAAAGCGCGCAGCCATGGATTTGTGGGGTCAATTTCAACATGCCAACCGATGTGGTAAAGATTACGGTAGATTACGGTGACAGTGCATTCTATTGACACTTCTCACTTGACCAGTTAACCCAATCGCCATGTCCCGTATCGCCCGCCTTGTCGTCCCCGGTCTTCCGCATCACATCACGCAGCGCGGCAATGGGCGGCAGCAGATTTTTTTTGATGATGCAGACTACATCACCTTCCGGGATCTTCTGGCCGCCAGTTTCAAAGAGGCACGGGTTTCGTGTTGGGCTTATTGCCTGATGCCAAACCACATTCATGCTATTTTAGTTCCTAAAAACCAAGATGGTTTGCGTGCCGCCTTGGCGCCTGTGCATCGCCGCTATGCTGGCCTGATCAATGCGCGGCGCAAAAAAACCGGCCATTTTTGGCAAGGGCGTTATGGCGCTGCCGTGATGGACGAAAGTCATCTGGCGGCGGCATTCCACTATATCATGCGCAACCCGGTTGAAGCCGACCTGTGCAACACGCCTGCAAAATATAAATGGAGCAGCGCTGCGGCCTATTTGAAAGGTGTGGATGATGGTTTGACTGAAACTGCGCCAATGTTGGCACGGCTGCCCGATATGAAAAGCTTTCTCACGTACGAGGCGCCGAACTTTGATGAGTTGCTTGTGCGTGACGATGAAACGATCGGTAGGCCGCGCGGCGACGCTAAGTTTATTCGCTCACTTGAACGCAAAACCGGTCGTAGCCTCATGCCAGAAAAGCGTGGGCCCAAGCCGGTGAAGGAAAGGCGTGGACAGTAAAGCTTCTATAAAAGTGAAGTGCTTTCCAGTCAAATTGGCCGGCGCAAGATGCAGTTGAACAAACGCCGCGAGGTGAGTTTGAATTGGTCGCCAAGTGCCATCAAGTTTATTTAATGACCGGGTCCCAGTACCGCTGCACCCGTAAAACGTGCCAATATCAATGAAAAGAGTGGTGGAGACAGGCGGGATCGAACCGCCGACCTCTTGCATGCCATGCAAGCGCTCTCCCAGCTGAGCTATGCCCCCGTTAATCAGGAAATGGGGTTTGGGCGAGTTTACCGCCCAAACGCGTGTGGTGATCTAGTAGGCCGTGAGACCAGTGGCAAGTGGATTTTTGCAGTCGTATGACGGGTTAAACCGGCGCACGACAAAACACATCAGCCTCAATGCTCTTCTTCCTCGGGCTTACCGCCTTCGACAAGATCAGACATATTGCCGTCTTCTTCTTCTTCGACGAGGAAGGTGTCATCTTCATCCTCGGCGGCATCAGCCGTGTCTTCGCCCAGATCAACATCTTCGATACCAGCGGTCTCGTCGTCAGCCTTTTCCTCGGCTTCCACGTCTTCAAGGCTCACAAGTTCAACATCGCCTGTTTCTTGCTCGTCATTGCTTTCCACTTCGCGCGGCTTAGGCACAGGTTGTGGAGCAGCACCTGGCATTTCCGTCTTGGATGGCAAGATCTGCATGGCCACAAAACTGGTGGCGCATTTTGGGCAGGTAATCGGGTCTTTCAACAAGTCATAAAAGCGGGTGGCACAATTCGGGCACGTCCGCTTGGTTCCAAGCTCTGGCTTAACCACGTCGGGTTCCTTTCAAGGTTTAAAATCGGGTGATGGCGGGCTCATGCCACGCTCTGACCAGAATGTCAAAACCCGTATGAGCGGGTGGGTGACAGGTCGTGCCACGAAGTGGTACTGAGAGTTACAATGAACCCGGCTAAGATCATCGCCATTGATGGCCCATCGGCTTCTGGCAAGGGCACAATCGCCAAGGCCTTGGCCACAGCATTGGGCTTTCATTATCTTGATACAGGAACGCTTTACCGGATGGTAGGACTCACCGTTCTGAGACAAGGCCTAAATCCGAATGATGAGGAGAAGGTCGCTGCCATCGCTGCCAGGCTGAACACAGCGTCCTTTGAAAAGGCGGATTTGCGCGGTGAGCGTGTCGGCAGTTATGCCTCCAAAGTGGCCGCACTTCCCCAAGTGCGCGCTGCACTTTTAAAATTCCAACGCGATTTTGCAGTGATGAGCCCAGGCTCAGTGTTGGATGGTCGCGATATTGGTACAGTTGTTTGCCCGCAGGCAAATGTCAAATTCTACGTTACAGCCGCAATCGAGGTTCGCGCCAGGCGCCGCTGTCTGGAAATGCCCGGCTCAGATTTTGATGTGGTGAAAGCCGACATTCTGGCACGCGATGCGCGCGACCAATCGCGCTTCGTTGCCCCGCTTAAACCAGCACATGATGCGGTCGTCATTGACACATCAGATATTACCGCAAAGCAAGCCATTGAGCTTTGTTTACAGGTGATTGCACAATCACAGGCCTAACGCCCCGTCGAAAATCCCGGGTTTAAAGACATCCGCCGAAACAAAAAGAACACAACGCCAGTCAACAGCACCAGCGGCAACCACAGCGTTAAGCTCACAGGAAATGCGCCCCCTCGTGAAAACGAAACTGCAATACCCAGAAATTGGTGAAAACTCAGAATTGTCAAAAGCCCCGCCAAAAAGCGAAATGGCCCGGGATTTCGCTTGGGTTCAACCACAAATAAAGTTGCAATAAATGGTAAAAGCAAAATAAACAGCACCTGCACAATGCGGTAATTAAGCTCAGCCCACATATTGCTGGCGGCCACTTGAAAACCGTTAGATGGCAGAGGGCTGAACAATTCATCAAACGTCATTTCCCATTCAGATTGCCCCCGGTTTCGGAACGTGCTGGTGTCTATGGCCTGAACTGGCCCTTTCAAATTTGAACTCGCACTGGCATTATAAGAGTCAGGCAGTGTGCGCTTATCTGCGCTTGGCCTGATCACCTCGATCATCCGCACATCTGAAACATCGTAATATTGGTTGGGGTCATCTCCAACAATGCTGAGATGGCCTTTGGCCCCACCGGTGGCAATGGCTTTGCCGTCCTCATAGGTCTGATAAACAAAAATCTTCTCAAAGCTATTGCTCTTGGGCGCAATGCCATCAATCAGAACTGTTTTTCCTTTACTGTTTACAAACAGATCTCCGCCCTCTGGTAACAAACTGACGAAGCGCTGAACCTGATGTACGAATGACGCACTTTGGTACAGTGACACCGGCTGAATCCAGCCCAGAATACAAAAATCAACAACGGCCACGACAAGACCAAGAACCGCCAAAGGTGCCATCAAACGGTGTAAACTAAATCCCAGCGCATGCATGGCATCCAATTCACGGTTTTGGGCCAGCCGCGTGAAGCCCAACATCACACCCACGGCCAAAGCCATTTGTATGGCAAGCCCAGAATACAGCGCCAGCCATTGGCCCAAATAGGTGAACACCAAGGCAAAAAAATTATCCTGGTGCAGGGCTAACCCTAACCCGACACGAAACCGTACACACTCCAAGATAATCAGCACAAACAAGAAGATGTTGCGCATGGGCCTCAACACGGCCCATAGCACATACATATCGATCCGAGTAGGTTTCAGCGTGAGGGGCAGTGACATGATGTTTCGCCAACGCTTTTGCCATAGCCAAACGGATTTGGCATCCCTAATCCGTGAACACATTTAAAGGCGTGAATTGACATGGGCGAGGCCGCTCTGTATGGGGCAGCACCTGTCACAGATAGATGGTGGTTTGCGACCCAGGAGCTGGAATTCGTGCCCTCGGTTGGGTTACAATGGCTGAAAGTCTCCGCGCCAAAATGGTGCGGGTTTGTCAGACAAATGAGGTTGCGAAATTTTGAAATTAATAAGCGTTATTGTTGAGCTTGCCGGATTTTTGTCTGTGGCCGCCATTTTGGTGTTCTCTCTCGGGCAAACGTGGCTTGCTGTTCAATACTGGCAATCTAAGCGAGGATTAGGCGCCAATAAACAACCGCCTCCCCCATGGGCGGGCCCTTTGCCAACAGTCTTACTGCAACTTCCAATCTATAATGAGAAATATGTTGTAGAGCGGCTTTTACGCAATGTCGCCCTAATGGATTATCCGGCAGACAAACTTATTATCCAACTTCTGGATGACTCAAGCGACGAGACCACTACAATTGCGGCGCGTGTGATTGCTGATTTGAAGCGCCAGGGCTTTAACATAGAGCATGTTCGAAGGCCTGTACGAAATGGCTTCAAGGCGGGTGC
>JAYVCU010000060.1:0-2694 GCA_043749835.1 Hyphomicrobiales bacterium | reverse complement strand
GGCTCCACCTGGCTGCAGCGTATAGGGCACCATAGGCTGGCCCACGCGGCCCCTTTGCGGCTCCCCTGGAACAACCAGGCCAGTGCTGTCCAAGGCGCGCACAATAACCGAAACTGTTTGGGCAGACAGGCCCGTTAACCTTGCCAGTTCAATTTTGGACAAGGCCCCATGCCGGCGGATAAGCGACAATACCAAGCGTTCATTATAAAGCCGCAGACCCAGCTGGCTTGTGCCGCGGGCGTCTTTGGCTTGGATTTCACTGCGGCTGGGTTCGATGCTCACGCGACGATCTTTTTTCAAGACCTTCACCCAAGCCATAAGCCTAAGCCATGTCAATAATAAATCAGACCGATTCATTAATTGACAGGGGTATAAAAATGATTCCATTATGTTTTTGAAATCTGGTGGGCCTTGAGCACTGCTGGCGTTCAATCGCGTAAACTTAGTATGCTCCGATCACGGGGCTTCCATGGGAGAAACAAAGTGAAATCACTCGTTAAAACAGCACTTGTCGGCATTGCTCTTGCTGGCTTTGCAACCACTGCATCAGCAGGCACGCTTGCCTGCCTGATCACCAAGAACAACACCAATCCATTCTTTGTTAAAATGAAGGCTGGTGCTGAAGCCGCAGCCAAGACCGCGGGCCTCGATTTTAAAGCCTTTGCTGGCGAAAAAGACGGCGATGCTGCGCCGCAATTGACAGCGATTGAAAACTGCGTTGCTGCTGGTGCCAAGGGCATCCTCATCACCGCTTCGAACGCCTCGGTTGAACCTGCTTTGAAGGCCGCAAAGGCCAAGGGCATTCTGGTTATTGCTCTCGACACCCCACTGGGCGATGCTTCTGCTCAAGACATGACCTTTGCCACTGACAACTTTGAAGCTGGCACATTAATCGGTTCATGGGCCAAGGCACAGCTTGGCGACAAAGCGAAAGACGCACACATCGCCATGCTCGACATCAACAAAGATAACATCTCGGTTGACGTTGCGCGTGACACGGGCTTCCTCAAAGGCTTCGGCATCGACGTTCCAAACGGCAAAGTCATGGGTTCAGAAAAAGATCCTCGCGTTGTTGGTCATGAATCAACTGGAGCAAATCCAGAAGGCGGCCAAAAGGGCATGGAAACCTTGCTTGCCAAGGATCCTAACATCAATGTGGTTTACACCATCAACGAACCTACTGCTGAGGGTGCGTATGCCGCTCTCAAAGCTGCTGGCAAGGAAAAGCAAGCCCTCATCGTTTCAGTTGACGGCGGCTGCCCAGGTGTGAAAAGCGTAACTGGTGGTGTTATCGGCGCAACTTCGCAACAGTATCCATTGTTGATGGCCTCCAAGGGCATTGAAGCTATTGCTGCTTTCGCCAAAGATGGCACAAAGCCAAAGGCCACGGAGGGTCTGGCCTTCTTCAACACCGGCGTTAACCTGATCACTGACAAGCCAGCCAACGGCGTGAAGTCGATTGATTCCAAGGAAGGCACCGCGAAGTGCTGGGGCTAATAGCTCTTTAACTGCTTGAAAGAAGCGAAGGGCGGCATTAGTGTCGCCCTTTGTGTATCTAGTGCTCGGTAAGAAGCATAAGTCACGGGAAAACAGCAAGAGGGTTTTATGAGTGAAAATTCGGCACCGACAAATAGCATTTCGGCTTTCGAAGCGACGTTGAATGAGGCCGACAAGAATGTTGCAAGCTTCGAAAGCGATGACAACACCTTAGTGGCCAGAGCCCGCCGGTTTCTGGGTGCCAACCCCACAGCAATTCCATTTATTATTCTGGTTGTAAGCGTTTTGGGCTTCGGATTGATTGCCAATAACTTTATGTCGGCAAGCACACTATCTCTCATTCTGAAACAAGTTACAGTTACGGGCATCATTGCGATTGCGCAAACGATTGTCATCCTCACGGCTGGCATTGATTTATCAGTGGGTGCTATGCTGGTAATTTCAGCCATGGTGATGGGGCGCTTTGCGACCTTAGCTATGTATCAGTTTCCGCTTTTTGTAGTGATCCCCATGGGGATCGGCATCGGCGGGCTTATGGGTGTGTTTAATGGGCTACTTGTAACCAAAGCGCGCATCCCGCCCTTCATTGTGACACTCGGCACGCTCTACATCTTCAACTCACTGAAGCTCTGGTACACCGGTTCAGAATCGGTGCGCAACGCTGATCTTGAACAATTTGCGCCGGGCTTGTTGTGGTTCGGTACGCCATTCAGCCTTGGCAGTGCCGCCATTATCTATGGCACCTTTGCCATGCTTATTCTTGCGGCTCTTGCCTGGTATATGTTGAACCGCACGGCGTGGGGCCGGCACGTTCATGCTGTGGGTGATGATCCTGACGCGGCGATGTTGTCGGGTATTCAAATCGACCGTACTTTGATTTCGGTTTATGCGCTGGCTGGCGTCATTTGCGGTATAGGTGCTTGGGTGGCCCTCGGCCGTGTGCAATCGATGTCGCCGATTGCCTTCGAAACTGTGAACCTTGATAGCATCACCGCTGTGGTGATTGGCGGCACTTCGCTGTTTGGTGGCAGGGCTTCAATTGCGGGCTCGGTTCTTGGTGCCATCATCGTGGGTGTGTTCAACACCGGCCTGTCGCTGGCGGGCGTTGACAGTTACTGGCAGTTGTTTGCCTCAGGTTGTTTGACGATTATCGCCGTGGCAATTGACCAATGGTTGCGGAGGGCTTCAAAGTGAGCG
>JAYVCU010000059.1:0-9258 GCA_043749835.1 Hyphomicrobiales bacterium | reverse complement strand
TCCGCCAGAATATATTTGGCGCGACGCGTTAACTGCTGCACTTTTGCGCCCGTCAGACGCTGAGCAAAGCCTTCGGGAAATGGAAAGCGCAGGCCAAGGCGCCGCGTTTCCACATGCATGATTTTACGACCCTTCAACACGCGTTCCAGGCCGCGCTTCACCGTTTCAACCTCTGGCAATTCTGGCATGGTTAACCCTGTATCGAGATGGGGCGATTGGCGCAATGGAAACAGGCGGTGTTATGGCCTATCTTAACCATATGGCAGACGAACCACATACCATTTCTTTCGGCTTTCGCAACGTGGCCGAAGATGAGCGCCAGGCGTTAGTCAACGAGGTCTTCTCCAAGGCGGCGGCTGATTATGATAAAATGAATGATCTGATGTCGTGCGGCCTTCATCGGCTGTGGAAGGATGACATGATAACCATGCTAAGCCCGCCGAAGAATAAACCCTTCAACGCGCTTGATGTGGCCGGAGGTACAGGAGATATTGCTTTTCGTATTCTGGATTGTGGCGGTCCACAAACCCGTGTGACCATTGCCGATATTTCTTCACACATGGTTGCCGAAGGCCGCAAACGCGCTGAACGCGAAGGCCGGCTTGATCGTTGCTCACTCACTGTGGGTGATGCTGAGCAGCTGGCCTTTGAAGAAAATTCTTTTGATGCCTATACGATTGCCTTCGGCATTCGCAATGTCACGCATATCGACAGGGCTTTAAACGAGGCGCACCGCGTGTTGAAACCAGGCGGACGATTTCTCTGCCTTGAGTTTTCGCATTTAGGCAATGATCTGGCACAAAAACTTTATGATGCTTACTCGTTCACTGTGATCCCTGCTGTCGGCAAAGTGGTCACAGGTGACGGCCAACCTTATCGTTATCTGGTGGAGTCGATCCGCATGTTTCCCAAGCAAGATGACTTTGCCGAAATGATCCGCGCTGCTGGCTTTGAACGCGTCAGCTTTCGCAATCTCACGGGTGGTGTGGCCGCCATTCATTCCGGCTGGAAGATTTGATGCCCAATCCAATCACCAATGTGCTGCGTTTAAGTAAGGCCGGTTTTATCCTTGCGCGTTACAATGCACTGTTGCCGCCAGACCAGTCGGCAAAAGCCCCGTGGCTTATTCGCATGGGATCAAAACTGGCGCAATTTGGTGCCAGTCAGAATTTTCAAGGCGGCCAACATAACCGCCTCACCCTGGCTTTGTCGAAGCTCGGCCCAAGCTACATCAAGCTTGGGCAATTTCTCGCCACACGGCCCGATGTGATCGGTGCCAAGCGGGCCTTTGAATTGAAAGCTTTGCAAGACAAACTGCCGCCATTTCCACAGGCTGAGGCAGAAGCAATTGTTGCCAGCGAGCTGGGCAAGCCCGTCTCAAAACTTTTCAAATTTTTCGGCCCTGCAGTGGCCGCGGCCTCTATTGCCCAGGTGCACAAGGCCGAAACACATGACGGCAAAATAGTTGCGGTAAAAATTCTACGCCCTGATGTAGAGCGTCGCTTTGCCAATGATATTGCATCGTTTGCTTTTGCTGCACGCCAAGCGGTGCGTTTCAGTAAAGAGGGCAGGCGTCTGCGCCCCATTGAAGCCGTTGCGATGCTCGAAACGTCCATGGTGCATGAATTGGATTTGCGCATGGAAGCCGCTGCTCTGTCGGAAGTGGCGCAAAATTCCAAAGACGATCCGGGCTTTCGCGTGCCTGAAGTACAATGGGGCCTCAGCGCCAAACGCGTGTTAACCACAGAGTGGATTGACGGCACACCAATGGCAAATGTGGAAGCGCTGCGCACCCGTGGCCTTGATCTTGCAGCACTCGGCGATACGGTGATCCAGAGCTTTTTACGCCATGCCATCCGCGATGGCTTTTTTCATGCCGATATGCATCAGGGCAATCTGTTCGTTGATCCTGTGGGCAATCTTGTAGCCTTGGATTTTGGCATCACCGGCCGCCTATCAGAAAGCGACCGTGTGTTCCTTGCTGAAATTCTATACGGCTTCATCACGCGCAATTACCGCCGCATTGCGCAAGTGCATTTTGATGCCGGTTATGTGCCGCAAACCGAAGATGTTGAAACGTTTGCGCAAGCCTTGCGCGCTATTGGTGAGCCAATAATGGACCTGCCTGCAGGCGAGATTTCGATGTCCCGGCTTCTTACGCAATTGTTTGAGGTGACGGAGCAGTTCAATATGCAAGCCCAACCTCAGTTATTGCTGCTGCAAAAAACCATGGTTGTCACAGAAGGCGTAGCGCGCAGCCTGAACCCCAATCTCAACATCTGGAAAACGGGTGAGCCTGTGGTGCGGTCTTGGATCGAGCGTAAGCTTGGCCCACTGGGCAAAATTGAACAGGCTTTGAGCAGCGCGGGCACTTTAGGAAGCTTGGCTTTGCGAGTGCCGCGCTTGGTTGAAGAAGCCCACAGGGTGCACCTGAAATTGGATGCGTTTCTAACGGCGCAATCTACTCCTCCTGATCCTTGGCCGACGCGCATGCTTGCGGTCTGCGCCGTAGCACTTGTCGTCATTGCCGCCCATTTGGTGTTGCGATGAGCGCTATGGGGAAATCCATTCTTTTAATTATCGGCGGCGGGATCAGCGCTTACAAGTGCTTGGAACTCATCCGCCAGCTCAGTGCCAAGGGCATCAGAACCCGTGCCATCATGACCAGGGCAGCAGAGCAGTTTGTTACGCCATTATCTGTGGCAGCCTTGACCGGTGAAAAAGTGTTCACCGAACTGTTCAACCTCACTGATGAAACCGAAATGGGGCATATTGAACTGTCACGTTCGGCAGACCTTATAGTCGTTGCTCCGGCAACAGCTGATTTAATGGCTAAAATGGCAAACGGTCTGGCCAATGATTTGGCATCAACAACTCTGCTGGCCACCGATAAGCCAGTATTGGCAGCCCCCGCCATGAACGTGCGCATGTGGCACCATGCAGCCACCAAACGCAATGTGGCGCAGTTGAAGGCTGATGGTATTCACTGGGTTGGCCCCAATGAAGGAGACATGGCTTGCGGCGAATTCGGTCTTGGCCGCATGGCAGAACCAGGAGAGATCGTCTTGGCAATTGAAGCATTGCTAAGCCCGCAATCAAGGCCTCTCGCAGGCAAGCGGGTTTTGATTACCGCCGGCCCGACGCAAGAGGCGATTGACCCTGTGCGCTATATTTCCAATCACTCATCTGGCAAACAGGGCTTTGCATTGGCTGAGGCTGCCGCACAGATGGGTGCTGACGTACTGTTAATCTCAGGGCCCGTGTCGCTGCCAACCCCGATAGATGTGAAGCGTAGTGACGTGGTTACGGCAGATGAAATGCTGGCCGCTTGTAGGAACGTTCTAAATACTGATCTTGCAATCTTCTGCGCCGCAGTTGCGGATTGGAGAGTGCTCAATGTCGCCACGCAGAAACTGAAAAAGAACGAGAAAGCCGAGTCGCTATCAATTTCATTTACACCCAACCCCGATATTCTAAAAACAATTGCTGGCTTGAAACAAGGCCGTCCCAAAATCGTCGTCGGCTTTGCAGCAGAAACTGAAAATATCATCGCCAATGCCCAGGCAAAACTGAAACGTAAAGGGTGTGATATCATCGTTGCCAATGATGTTTCAGACGGCGTATTTGGCACTACTAAAAATGTCGTGCACGTCGTGTCGGCAAAAGGCGTTGAAAGCTGGCCGGAACTTTCTAAAACGGAAGTGGCGCACCGTATTCTTGAGGTTTGCGTTGGATTATTAAAGTGATTGAAGTGAGAATCATACGTTTGCCAATGGGCGAAGGGATGGAACTTCCGTCTTACGCCACATCGCATGCAGCAGGTCTGGATCTTCGCGCAGCCGAGGCCGCAACACTTAAACCTGGCACGCGTTACCTTATGCCAACGGGGTTAGCCATTGCTCTTCCTCCGCACCACGAAGCTCAAGTACGCCCGCGTTCCGGTCTTGCCGTAAAACATGGCGTAACTGTTCTGAATACGCCCGGCACAATCGACGAAGACTATCGCGGCGAGATCAAAGTGCCTTTGATCAATCATGGCCACGAAGATTTTGTAATTCAACGCGGTGACCGTATCGCGCAGATGGTAATAGCGCCCGTTGTTTACGCGCACCTTGTTGAGGTTGCATCACTTGATGAAACGGATCGTGGTGCCAGTGGCTTCGGCTCTTCAGGCAAAAGCTGATGGCCCTGTCATCCGATGAACTTGAACGCTATGCCCGCCACATTGTGCTGCCCGAAGTGGGCGGGCCGGGTCAAAATAAACTCAAGAAATCGCGTGTGCTCGTTATCGGCGCAGGCGGCCTTGGTGCGCCAAACTTGCAATATCTCGCGGCAGCAGGTGTTGGTACATTAGGCATCGTCGACAATGATCATGTTTCACTCTCAAACCTCCAGCGTCAAATCATTCATACCGTGGATTTTATTGACAAGCCAAAGGTAGACAGTGCTGAACATTTTATAAACTTATTGAATCCTAACGTCGCCGTAGAAAAACATGATTCGCGAATCACAGCGCAAAACGCAGTTGATTTGATTGCGCCCTATGATGTGATTGCGGATTGTTGCGATAATTTTGATACGCGTTTTCTTGTGTCCGATGCGTGCTACTTTTTAAAGAAGCCGCTGGTCACGGCTGCTGTTGGCCAATTTGATGGGCAGATTTCCACGTTTAAACCTTATCTGAAAACCGCGGATGGCACACCGTTGCCTACTTATCGCTGCTTCATTGGCGATCTGCCAACGCCAGGCCTTTTCCCCGCCTGCGAAGTGGCGGGAATTCTGGGCGCCCTGCCGGGCATTCTCGGCTCAATACAGGCCATGGAAGTGATTAAAGAACTGCTGAATATAGGAGAAAGTTTGGCAGGCCGCATTTTAATGTATGATGCCTTGCTGGCGCGATTCTTTGAAACCAGCTTAGGATGGAATCCTGATAATCCTTTGAACGGTGTTAAACCAACAATCACCAACATCCAGGCAGAAAATTATAAGAGCGAAACATGAAAGCATTGGTTCTCGAAAAGAAAATGGTTTTGTCACTGCGCGATATTGAGCTTCCGTCAACCCTAGGCCCGGATGATGTAAAGATCGCCATTCACACCGTGGGTGTGTGCGGCAGTGACGTACACTACTACACCCATGGTAGCATCGGAAAATTTGTCGTGAATGCACCCATGGTTCTGGGCCATGAAGCATCAGGCACTGTCGCAGCACTGGGCAGCAATGTGAAAAACTTTAAAGTCGGAGACCGCGTGTGCATGGAGCCCGGCGTTGCCAATATGAATTCAAGGGCCACGAAAATGGGCCTGTATAATCTTGATCCTGACCTCACATTTTGGGCCACACCACCCGATCATGGCTGTCTTGCACCATATGTGATCCATCCGGCTGCATTCACTTATAAATTGCCGGATCATGTGTCGTTTGCCGAAGGTGCGATGGTGGAACCCTTCGCTGTTGGCATGCAGGCAGCCACGCGGGCGCGCCTTAAGCCGGGAGATGTGGCCTTGGTCACAGGCTGCGGCCCAATCGGCATAATGATCGCTTTGGCCGCCTTGGCTGGCGGTTGTGCCAAGGTTTTGATTTCAGATGTCTCAGCCCCCAAGCTTAAAATTGCCGAACAATATGCAGGCGTCATCCCTGTTGATCTTAACACACAAAACTTGAGCGACCTTGTGCGGTCGCATACCGAAAATTGGGGTGTGGATGTGTTATTTGAAGCCAGTGGAAGCCCGCGCGTCTATCCCACGATGTTTGACATGGTGCGCCCCGGCGGCGCTGTGGTGATTGTTGGTATTCCAGTTGATCCTGTCGATTTTAACGTGGCCGCCGCCGTGGTAAATGAGCTGCGCATTGAAACTGTTTTTAGATATGCCAATGTGTATGACCGGGCCATTGATCTTATTGCCTCAGGCAAAGTTGATCTCAAGCCACTCATCAGCGAAACCTTCGCATTTGATGACAGCATCAAAGCCTTTGAACGCGCCGCCGAGGGCAGGCCAGCGGATGTGAAACTGCAAATCAAAGTGGCTTAACTGGTGAAGTTAAACCCAACCTATCTCCACATAACCCCCAGCGACCGATCCGTTGGATTTCAATAATAATTTGACTTTCATAGAGATAATTTAAAAGTTACGGCATGAGCAAAGCAGCTTGCGCGAGGTTTGACATAACCAGGGCTGCATGGTGTTCGGCAATCTTGGCGTTCGCTTCCAGCGTTTCAGCGGGTTTACCCTCGTGGGAAAACACGATGCGCCCGGCGCGGCCTTCGGCAACCAAAGATGCTGTAAGTTCGGCTTGGCTTTTATGGCCCGTCATGGCTTGCAGCATAAAACGCGACGCGGCATCCAGCACCACGGATTCGTGGCGCATGTTTGTTGTGAAAACTGCTGCTTGTTCAGCATCTTTCATCGCCATCTGCGTGGCCCTGGGCTGTTTGGCAGGCATGGACGCCGCTCTGACAGGCTCGGTCAGCGGCACGATAATGCCCAGAAGCAGCAAACTATAGAATGATGATTTAATTTCAGCCCGGTCCACTTCCTTGCTAACCAATTCGTCAATCATACTGGAGCAGGGCGCGTTTGCGATAAATTTTTCTAACGCTTTTCTCGTTGCTGCGCCTTTAATTTCATAAGATTGTCTGCCGTTCACAACCAAAGTTGCAACGCTATTTTCGGTTTTAATTTCCATGGCACCGCCACTCAGCAGATGTAAACCATCAAGACAATCCGGGGAAAGATTGCGGTTGAGCTTAGCGCCCGCTGCTGAATGCACCACCAAACTGGCACGGAATGTGCGGCCATTGACCAAATCCATCAACTGCTCAGTTTGCACAATAGAGTTATTGGCACGGCGTAAAATCTCGGTCGCGACGGCATTGCCCAAATTGCCCACCAACATGGTTTGCAGGTCACTATCGCCCAAATAAGCGAGGCCGTTTTCATTGGCGCGGGCGGTGAAATCGGCAAAGGTGCAGGGGTCATTGCATTCTTCAAGAAACTCGTGGGCAAAATAATTGCCAGGAAAGTGCGCCAGCCGCTCTGCCATCTGGCGCAGCGCTTTGCCGTAGGTGCCATCTTCAGACGAAGCCTCGGCGAGAAAATTTAACAGTTCCATTGAGGCCGCCACACGGTTGGCACTATCATGGCTGGGCGGAATCTGACTTAGCACGGCGTCGCGAACCGGCTGCATCATGCGCCACCCGGGTAAAACGTTGTAACTGATATAAGCAATCCCTTCTGGCGCCAACAGAGCACGGGTGATTTCGAAAATCGCTTGCTGCAACGGGCGCTGCACCCATGAGAACACGCCGTGGCAAATGATGTAATCGAACGTGCCCACATCTGGCGCAAGTTCAGTGAAGCTTTTGCATTGTAACTCAATGTTTTTAATGCCCAACTTCGCAATGCGCGCACGGCCCGCTGCCACTTGTTTGCGCGACAGGTCCACACCAATGAACTGCGCATCAGGATATTGCATCGCCAACGGGATGATATTGCCGCCTCCTGCACAACCCAGTTCCAGCACACGGGCTTTGATTATAGGTTTGGCTTTCATGCCAAAAATCTGGACAATGGCTGCCAGGCGCGCAGGCTGGCTTTGTGGAAAAGGTTTTGATTCGTAGGGAAGTAAATCATAGGTTAAAGCGTTTTTCGCAATTATTTCCTCAATCTCCGCTGAATTATTCATGTAGATCTCCTCCTCCGATTGTGTCTTTTGTGAAAAGAAGCATGCCAAGCAGAGTTTGTCCACACCAATAAGTGTATTTTAAATTAATACAACTATTACGATAGTATAGTGTTGTGTTGACTGCGATATGAGTTCTAACAGCGATGGCCGTTGGCGAGCAATTGTTGCTACCGGAAGTGCCGCTACTGCGATTCAATAAGCCATAGAACGGCACCGAACGGCACCGAATCATTTTAACAACTTTAAGTAGAAAAGCTTAATAACACGTCAGCTATGTGCGAAGATTCCTTTATTTCAAACCGAAAAGTTAAAAAATAAGAAAAAAACTATTAATAAACACGTATAACGTGTAAATTTACTACATAGTAACTTTTAATAGTATTACTAGAAGTTGTCATTAGTGTGGCGGCTTGACAACGCGTGTCTAATACCGCTACCTAGAATTGTAATATATTTAAAGGAATTACCTTAGCATGTGGTACAACAGCTTTCTTTCAGCCAGGATTCAACTCAGCCGCGCCCAGCGTCGCCATTTGTCAACCGGCCTTCGTCTGGCCTCGCGCGCCCTGATGAAAGGCAAGCGTGGCGGTGTTGGTCAATTGGGAAATGGAGCTTCAGTTGCAGCGGTGTTGTCAGCTTTGGGGGTAATCACCTTTTCCGGCCCCGCACACGGACAATTTGCGGCGGGCGGTGCTACCGCACTGCCCTCAGCGTCGGTGGACGTCATGGGAGACCGCATCACCGGCGGAACACTGGTATTTCCAGGTGGCAATACCTCAACCACACCCACCGGGGTGGCGGTTGGCGACGTAAGTTCGAAAGCCATCTCCGGGTCCGTAGTATTTGGATTTCACGATGTCGCCGGAGTTTCCGGACAGTTTCCCGGTGTTGCCCTGGGCATAGAAAATCAGGCCTTTGGCACCTTTGCAGTCGCCGTGGAACGGCGAACAATGCGTCCGGCCTTAACGCTTCTGCTTTTGGCGTCGACGTTACAGCCAGCGGCAGCCAGTCGCTGGGCGCGGGCCGTCAGGCAATAGCCTCCGGCGACAATTCAGTCGCCTTGGGCATGACAGTTCAGGCAACCGCCCTTAATACAATCGCAATTGGAAATTCTGCAAAGGCCACAGGTATCCAGTCCATTGCAATTGGCGGCGGCACGAACGGCGTGAGCGGCAGTTTCGACGCCACCGCGCCACTGGCGTCGGGCGTCAGCTCCATCGCGGTGGGTGTAACAGCCAATACGGCCGCCGCTGACGGCATTGCCATCGGCGGGCAGTCCACGGTCGCTGCAGCAGCAACCTCGGGCCTGGCCCTTGGAAAAGGCGCGGCAGCCAGCATTGGCATAAACACCGTCGCCATCGGCGTTACCGCTGCCGCGTCCAATACAAATGCGGCCGCCATCGGCTTTAATGCGGCGGCGTCAGGCACAAATTCACTCGCTGTGGGCAATGCAACCAAGGCCAGCGCCGCCAATACAACCGTGCTCGGCAGCACGGCTTCCGCCTCGCTGGCAAACAGCGTCGCCCTTGGTTTCGGCTCAACCGCAACTGCCGTAAGCGCCACCGCCACCTG